>CAZGLC010000227.1:0-3866 GCA_964526235.1 uncultured Bifidobacteriaceae bacterium | reverse complement strand
GATGGCTTCGGCCGCCGGCGACTCGGGCCAGATCGGCGGTGGCGCCGCCGTGTAGCCGGCGTGCGCGAGCGACGCCTGAAAGAGCGCCGTCTGCGACGCGATGAACTGCAGCTTCAGCACGAGCCGCGCCACGAGATACAGCTGCGTGGCCGCAAACGCGCCCCACATCATCCAGCCCGTACCGCCCGCACCGGGCGCCGCCAGCGCCCACACAGCAATCAGCAGCACGAACGCGAGCGTATTCACGGCGTAGAGCGCCATCACACGGTCGGTGTGCCGGAGGACGAACGCCACCGCCGCCCGGAGCGCGCCGAGGACGCTGCGCCGGTCTTCCACCACGAGGCGGATCTTCGCGTAGTCGAACGTCAGGTTGACCGCGACGAGCAGCGCGCCGAAGAGTGCGTACAGCGCGACCCGCCAGACGAACGCAGTGCGCTCCACCGTCAGATCGCGCGTCAGACGGCCGTACGCATCGTCGAGGAGCCAGCCGTGGACGTAGGCGAACAGCAGGCCGTAGACGAGGCCGGCGATGAGCCCCAGGCGCAGCAGCCGCCAGAAGCAGGCGCCGGCGGCGCCGAAAAAGCCATAGGCGCGGGTGCGGCGCCGGCGCGCGTAGCGGTCGAGGATCCCGCCGGTGAGAAACGTCCACACGAGCAGGTACACGGCGACGAGCGCGGCAATCGGAAGCATCTCGCCGTCGGCGTCGAGCGCGCCGCTCAGATGGTCGAGCGTGGAGGCGAAGCCGATCACGGCGGGCGTCAACGTGCGGCTCACACCGGAGGCCTGCCTCCAGAACTCCTGCCACCAATCGTAGTTGAACCCGTCCGCCGCCGCGTTCGCCATGAGACTCTGGCCCAGATGGGTCTCGATGGCGCCGCGGACGACGAGCGCGAACGGCACGGCGGCGGCGACCGTCACCGCGAAGACGCCGGCGATGACCAAAGGCGCGCCGAGCACCCGCCGCCACCCGTCGAGCCAGGCGCTGAGCGTCATACAAAAAACGCGTAGGTGACCAGAAGCTCCTGCAGCCAGACGAGCCACTGGAGCGCCCACTTGAGGCTCGCCTCTCGGGCGCGCGGCGCCAGCGTGGCGCTGTTGTTCGTGGCGTTCACGTCGAGCAGGAGCACGCGTCCTGGGTCGACTTCCGCCGAGAGCCCTTCAGCCGGACGCTCGTAGGTATAGATGACGCGGCGGTCGCGTCCGTCCCACCGCTCCGGCACCCGCTGCCCGTCGCGGAACGTCGTGACGACCTCGATGGGGAAGATCGCTTCGCCGAGCCGCTCGGCAACGACGACCGTCCGATAGCGGTCGCCGGTGCGGGCGCTCGAGAAGCTCCGGATGCCGTAGTCGAACACGTTCGAGCTGCGGTACGTCTCGTCGAAGAACCAGCTCAGGTCCTGGCCGGACGCGTCGTTGACGGACGCGAAGAAGTCGTCGGGCCGCGGATGCCGGAACTTCCAGCGATCGAAATAGGTGGACAGGGCGCGCTGCAGCGTGGGCCAGCCGAGGTGCCGCTCGAGGGTGTGCAGCCAGAGCGCCGTCTTGCTGTAGGAGATCGCCGCATGTGTGCCTGGCCAGTAGCGGTACGTGTGGGTAGCCTGCGCGTCGGCCTCGGCATTCTCGCGGTAGCCGAACCGGCTCTCGTCATTGACCCGCGACTGCGGGACGTCCGCGAGCACCCACGGAATGAAGCCGCCGAAGAACCTGAGCGTCAGATGATTCGGGAACCCCACGTCGGAGACGACCCGCGCCTCGGAGAACGTGTTGAGCCCCTCGTCCATCCAGGCGTGCTCGAACTCGTTGCTGCCGACGATGCCGTACCAGAACTGGTGGCCGGCTTCGTGGACGGTCACCCGTTCGGGCTGCACGAAACGCTGTGGCGCCAGCCAGCGCGATCCCGCCGTGAAGAGCGTCGGGTACTCCATCCCGCCGCTGCCACTCTGAAACGCCGGGTCGACGATCGTGATGTATCCGTACGGATACGCGCCGAACCACAACCCGTAATACGCGAGCGTCCTGTTGGTGGCGTCGAAGTGGCGCTCTTCCTGTCCCGCATGTTCCGGTTGCAGCAGCAGGCGCATCTCCACCGGCGGAAGGGCGGGATGCGCGAACGTCTGTCTTGCCTCGATGAAGTCCGGACTCGTCGTCCAGGCGAAATCGTGAATGTCCTCGCCCCGGTAGTGGTGCTGCGTCAGGCCGGCGCCGAGGTTGGTCCGCTCGACCTGGCGTCCCGATGCGCCGACCACGAACCCCTCCGGCACCGTGATCCGCACGTCGTAGACGCCGTAGTCGGAGTAGAACTCGGTGGCCGCGTGGAACTGGTGTGTGTTCCACCCCGTGTCCTCGAGCACGCCAAGCTTGGGAAACCAGTGCGCGATGAAGTAGTAGTCGCCGACGTAGCCGGTGCGCGCGAAGGGACGCGGGACTTTCGCGATCCACTCCACCTCGATGTCGATCGCCTCGTTCGGGGCCACCGCGAACGGAAGCGGCACCGACATGACCGTCTGGTCCGCCGCGTTCCCGTCGTCGGGGGCGATGAAGCGTTTCTGCGAGGTGAGATCGACCCCGCGCACGCGGAGGCGGGTCACGTCGATCGATCCCCACGCGTCCGCGCGCGGCGGTGTCAGCGCCCCCGCGAGCCGGCGTTCGCGGAGCCACGTCGATTCGAGATCGCGCCACGCATTCCAGTAAAGGTGGAACTGCAATTCGGAGGTGGCGTTGGCGCTGATGTTGCGCCATCGAATCGTCCCGCGGCCGCTGAGCCGGCGCGCCGCATGATCGAGCGTCACGTCGAGCTCGTAGCTGGCGTTGCGCGGCGATCGCGGCTGCACGCCTGGCTGCTGCACGACCGGCTGCTGTGCTGCGACGTCGATGAGACACGAAAGCAACAGAAGCGACACCAACCACCGCACTCTTGGCATGATGCGCATTCTATAATCGCTGCCCTGTATGGCAATCCGCGTCATGCTCGTGGGGCTCGGTCCGATAGGCGCCGCGGTGGCGCGTCAGCTGACGGCTCGTCCGGGGTTTCAGATCGTCGGCGCTGTCGATATCGATCCCGCGAAAGTTGGACGCAACGCCAGCGAGGTGCTCGAGCTGGGGACGCGGCTGAGCGTGCGGGTCGTCGAGAGCATCGGCACGGCCATCAAGGCGAAAAAGCCTGACGTCGCGGTCCTCTGCACCGGATCCACGCTGAAGAGCGTGCTGTCACAGTTCGAGGAGGTGCTGAAGCGGCGCGTGCCGATCGTGACCACGACCGAGGAGGCGGCGTATCCGTGGACGCGGAGCCGGCGGCTTTCGAGCCGTCTCGATGCGGCGGCGCGGCGCGCGAAGGTGGCCGTGCTCGGCACCGGCGTCAATCCGGGGTTCCTCATGGACGCGCTTCCCATCGCTCTCACGGCGGTCTGCGAGCGCGTCGATCGCATCGAGGTGCACCGCGTGCAGGATGCGCGCACCAGGCGCCTGCCGTTCCAGCAGAAGATCGGCGCCGGCCTGACGGCCGAGCAGTTCAAGCGCGGCGTCGTCCGCGGCACGCTGCGCCATGTCGGCTTTCCCGAGTCGATTCAGATGATCGCCGATGCCGTCGGCTGGCGGCTCGACCGAACCACCGACGACATCGAGCCGAAGCTGGCGGCGCAGCCGGTCGAAAGCGAGCTGCTGGCGGTCGACCCGGGCTACGTCTGCGGCATCGTGCAGCTCGGCGTCGGGTACGTGAAAGGGGAGCCGCGCATCCGGCTGCGCCTCGAGGCGTATCTTGGCGCGCCCGAGTCGTACGATTCGGTGCTCATCGAGGGGTCGCCGCGCATCTACTCGAAGATCGAGGGGGGCGTGCACGGCGACATCGCAACCGCCTCGATGGTGGTGAA
>CAZGLC010000226.1:0-8002 GCA_964526235.1 uncultured Bifidobacteriaceae bacterium | reverse complement strand
TCTGGCGCGCGTATCTGTAGGGACCGGAGATGTGAATCACGATGAGGGCCGTCGCCGGGCCCTTGTCAGGGACCTCGAACTGGTAGCCGAGTCCGAGGCCTTCGAACACCGTCTGCGACTGCGGCACCAGCGGCCGCGGCGTGCCGTCCTCGAGGCCGGCGGCGCCGAGGCCCCCCTCGATGGCCGGGCCGACGATCGTGGCCACCAGCTGGTTGCCGGAGAGCGACACGTCGTACGTCCGTTCGCGCCCCCCGTAGATGCCTGTGTAGACCCCGACGTACCGGGCGAGCACGTCGCGCGGCACGGTCACCGCCGCGCCGGCGGCATCCGAGAGGCTGCCCCAGTGCTCGCTGCTGCGTTCGCAGACCGCCTCGAGCATTTCGGTATCGGCCGCCAGTCTCATGGTTGCCGTAAAGCCCCACGGCTTCACGAATGCGCCCCGATCGACGTAGCTCACCTCCACCTGCAGTTGGCCCACGTTGGTGCGGCGGTAACGTTCAATGACCCGCAGCGCATCCGAATGTGAGACCCCATAGCGGCTCGTCCACACCTTCTCGTTGTAGCCGTTGCTCTCCACGACGAGCGTGTCGCCGTCCCAGCGGCCCACGGAGTACCCCGTCCAGCTTGGCGCGGGCTCGGTTTCCAGCGCGCGGCCGTCCATGTGGATCACGCGATACGAGAGGTCGTCGTTGAGGATCGCGATGGCAGCCGGCGTCTGGAGGATGCGTTTCCAGCCACCATACCGCTCCGCCTCGGGTCCGCTCGGCCGGCACTGGTAATAGGGGCGCGAGCGGTGGTACTCCTGCTGATGCTTGCGGGCGAGGTCCAGGACCCACGGCTGCAAGTCGGAGGGCTCCGGACGGCCGAGGATCTGTCCGGCGTTCCATACCCCCGTCAAATCCGGCTTGCCGTCGGGCCCGCGCGGGGCCGCTGCGGCCAGGTTGGGCTTGCCGTCAGCCGTGCGCGGGATGCCGGGCCAGGGACGATCCAGCCATTGAGCCGCCGCGGGCGTGGTGCCCGCGATCAGAACGAGCGCCGCGAGAAACAGCCTCATATACCCTCCGTTTGACGCGGAATCGTAACACGGGGCCAGGCGATCGATGGACCCGTTCACACTTCTGACTTCTCGGTTCCCGGTTCGTGTTCAGGTTCGGTTCGCGGTTCCAGGTTCCGCCAGCTCGCTGTCGATCCGGGCACCCGCCGAACGAGCACGCTGGTAGTGCGCATCGACGTCATCCACGTAAACGACGAGCCCCGAATTAGCTACATCCGCGGCGAGCGGAGAATCAAGACGATGTTCTGCGGCAACGCGGTGGAGCCAGATGGCCGCGTCGCCGGCGCGGACTTCACCATGGATCGGCCGCCCCTCGGGGGTTCGGTGGACGCCTCCCGCAATGAACCCGAACGCCTGAACGAGGAAATCATGCGCCGCTGGAATGTCCTGGTACGTCAGAACCGGGATTATTCGATCGAAGGTAGGCATAGGTTCCCCTTGTCTGTCCGCCATATCAACGACGTGGCGCTCAGCCGCGAGCCGCGCGGGAACGCGACTTCGATTTGGCTTTTCGTCTCGCGCGGTTCGTCGGCTGCAGCGCCTTGGGAGCCGGCCCTCTGGTCCCTGCCCGCTTCGCCGGGCGGTGTGCCGGGATGCCGCTGAGCATCCCCTCGGCGCTAATGTCCTCATCAACATCAGGCCAATGCACACCGTAGCCGTCACCGATCAGCTGCCAGTTGGCCCGCTGTGTCGGCGTCGCATCAGACAGCCGCCACGACCACGCCAGCGGCACACTGATCACCCGGCCGTCGACAAGGCGGGCCGTGATCGTTTCGTCGGTCACTTCAACGTGCCCGATCCGTGATTCAACGCTGACCGCAGTGCTCATGCCATGCCTCGATAATGTCGGGTTCGTTCTGGACGATTAGGAGACGAACTTCGTTTAGCTCCCTTGGACTGAACCCATGGTTCCACGCCAGCGCCACGG
Organism: uncultured Bifidobacteriaceae bacterium; assembly: GCA_964526235.1. Classification (GTDB taxonomy): domain Bacteria; phylum Acidobacteriota; class Vicinamibacteria; order Vicinamibacterales; family UBA2999; genus MELF01. The sequence continues at coordinate 6,020 of CAZGLC010000226.1, read as the reverse complement.
GTGTCAGCCAGAACTTTGCATGCTGCCGGTCGCGGCGGATATGCACGTGCATGGGTTCGTTGCAGTCGAAACTGTAGAAGAAGAACCAGTACGGCCCGGGAATGCCCGGAATTCTCGGCACTTCAGTATCGCCCCAAGCGCGATGATCTCAGGCTCTGGCGAATCTGCCAAGTCCTGCTACTGCTCTTGAAGTAGACCGCTAAGCCATTTCTCGCAGCTAACGAAAACTCTCACGGACGGCCGCGGTCCGGAACCCCCAACCCCAATGGCGGCAGGATGCGGACACGCGCATTCGATGTGCGAGCGCCTCGCAGCGAACGGCGGTGGGGCAGACGCGGGTCGGTCCTGAACCATGAACGCGGAACCGCGAACGCGGAACCGAACCTGACCATGAACCAAGAAGAGAGAACCGAGAAGTGTGAACGGAGGCGAAGGGCCCGACCCTGGAGACCAGGCCCTTCGCGCGAGGGATTAGCGCGCCAGCGGATCGGGACGCATCTGGAACTTGTAGACCTTCGGCAGCGTGCCCTTGCCGCCTTCCAGATGCCACGGCGTCCGGTTCGCCGACGTGGTCCAGAGCCCGCGCCCCTTCCAGCCGGCGCGTGGATCGTCGATGCGGCCGTCGACCTGCTTCACGAAGAAGCCCATCGGATACGGCACGCGCGCCACGACCCAGCGGCCGTCCTGCAGCACGAGCAGCGCGTCCGACAGGTTGCCGGTCGCAATCGGCACGTTCTTGCCCGCGCCGAGCGAGTCGTACTTGTCGACCCAGTTGTAGTAGTTCGAGTCGGCCGAGCCCGATTCCGGGTTGGTTCCCTTGAAGTTCGGGCCGGGCACCGCGTAGAACGACCATCCCTCGCGGCACTGCTTGCCGGTGGCCTTCGGCCCGTTCAGCGGCCCCTTGCACTTGCGCCGATCGAAGCTGGCATAGTGCCCGCTGGCAAGCACGGTCCAGACGACGCCGTTGCCGTCGACGTCCAGGCCGCGCGGCTGATAGACATGCTGCCCCGGCACCTCGCCGTAGGGGATCTCGTAGATTTCGGCGAGCGTCGTAATCGGCGGATTCGAGCCGAGCGACACGCGGATGACCGCGCCCGGGAATTCATTGGCGTCGCCCCAGATCGCCCCGTCCGACGGGCTGGCGGCAATCGCGTAGAAGCTCGTGTCGATCCGCTTGTCCCTGGCCGGATCGACCGGCTGATCGGGCTCCACCCACGCGTCCTGCTTGCCGTTGCCGTTGGTGTCGAGGATGAGCGGGGCCCACCCCTGCGCCTTCTGCTGGTCGCCGGTCTCGTCGAGGATCTTCGTGTTGACCCAGCCGACCACGCCGCCGTTGCCCGACCAGATCGTGTTGTCCGGGTCGTGCGCGAAGTTCAGGTGGAACGTGCCGAAGCAGGTGTCGACGATGCTCCACTGCTTCGTCTTCTGGTCGTAGACGGTGTACTGCCGGCCGCTGTTGTTGAGCGGGAAGAGCTTCGCGGATGGATGCGTCGAGCCCTCCTTGCAGAAGGCCGGCTGCGCGGCGGGCGCGCGGGTGCGCGACGTGTTCCACAGGCGGCCCTTGTGATCCATCACGTTGCTGTGCGCGATCACGCGGCTCGTCCAGTAGATCTCCTCGCCCCAGTAGGGCGACGGCACGCCGATCTTCGACGGCTGGGGCTGGAGCTTCTCGTCGAGCACCGGGATCTTCACCTGCGAGAACGTGTGCTGCATCGGATCGAGGATCGTCATGTTGTCCGAGCTGTTCTCGTGGACGCCGAACACCGGCCCGTTGGCGTTGACCGTCGGGTTGCGCTTGTCGCTCGCGACCGCGTCGTGGAAGTACTCACGATCGGTCGCCCAGTCCCACACGGTCACGACGATGTTGCGCTCGGCGCCCTGCGGGCGCGGCGGCGCCTGCTGCGGGATTTCGCCGCCGGCGATGCGGTCGGTCCAGTCGGCGAACATCTTCAGCACGCGCTCGCGCCCGAAGCGATTCGTGTTGGCGTACATCCCGGCGCCGCCGTCGATGCCCACCTGCAGCCGGTGGTTCCACGCCTCGACCGACGAGCTGAACTTGCCGAGCGCCGGCGGCATTTCGCGGGTGGCCTTGTTGCCCATCTGGTGGCACGGCGTGCACGTCGACGTCTTGATGTTGTTGATCCACATCGCCTGGCTGCGCATCGCCTCGGAGATGCCGTTCCCCTTGGCGCCGGTGCCGGGGAACTCGCTTTTGTCCGGCGGCTGCACGAGCGCGTACCAGTAGTTGGCCGGGTAGTACTCGGCCGCCGCCCGCGGGTTCGGCGCCGGCACGGCCGAGAGGTTCACCACGCGACCGGGCGCGCTCGTCACCTTCGGCGAATCGACCAGCCCGTAGCCGCGCACCCACACGCTGTAAGTCCCCTTCGGCAGGTCCGGCACGACGAACCGCCCGCGGTCGTCGGTGACCACGGTGCGGGCCATCTTGGTCGGCAAGTCGGTGGTTTCCGCAATCACCCAGACGCCCGCCTCGGGCCCGCGGGGGCCGGTCACCACACCCCCGATATCGTCGTTGTCAATGCGCGGCGCGTCGCCGCTCTGCGCCGTGGGTCCGGCGACCGACAGCGCCCACAGCAGCGCGAGACTGGCGGCTGCCGCTCCGATTGAGAGCCTCTTGTGCACGGAACCTCCTTAGAACCTTAGAAGACGAGTCATTTTGACCGCGACGGAGCGATTCTGCAACCCGGGGAAGCCGCGCGCCGAGGTGTCGCGGCCGTCGCTGTAGACGACGAACAGCTCGCTGCCTGGCACATATTCCCAGCGCATGCGCACGCTCGAGGTGAGCGCGCGGACCGCCGGGTTGAACTGGCTCAGCGCCGAGAACGCGAGCCGCGCGGTCGGCGTCATGCTGACGCGCGCGCCGGCGAGGTGCGCGGTGAACTCCCCGTACGTCAGCGTGACCCAGTTGAGTGTGACGATCGGTTCCACGCTGAAATGCGCCGACAAGCCGAGGCGGCCCGTATAGCCGGCCGACGTCCGCGTGCCGCCGTAGAACGTGCCGCGCTGCGCCGAGACGTCGCCGGAGATCCGCCGCTGCTGGCCCAGCCTGTAGGTCGCCACGACGGTCTCGTACGAGTAGCCGCCGTGAGGCACCACCACGCCCGGCGCAATCGTGAAGTCGAACGGCAGCCGCTCGTACTGCCGGAAGACCATCACGTTCACCTCGTCGCTCGTGTCGAACTCCACGCCGAACCGGCCGGCGACGCTGCGGTCTTCGAGCACGTCTCCGCCGGCATCCGTCACGTACTCGAGATCGGCCTGCCACGTCAGCATGCGGACTGCGCGGCCGCGGAGCCGCGGGCTGAAGCGCGTCGTCAGCGCGTTGACCGCGAAATCGGTGCGCCGCACGAATCCGACCTCGGGATTGAAATTCGACTCGACGACGAGCCGCTCGGCGTCGACCCCGTACCGGTCGCCGGTGTACGCGAAACGCGCCCGGTAGCTCGCGTCGTCGCCGCGCCGCGCGGGCGACGCCGTGCGCGCCCAGTACAGGGTGGACTGGACGTTGTCGAAAAAGCGCAGGTCGGCATCGACGCCCGCGGCGGCGTTCTGGTCGTGCCCGGATGCCGACGGCCACCGCCCCGTAGCCATCATCCCGATGCTGCTGCGGCGCAGGATGTTCCGCCGCAGCCGTAGTGCCGAGAACGTCGTCTTCACGGCGCCGGCCGACGGCCTGTCGTCGGTCGTGATCGCGAGCGCCCCCACATCGAAGCGGCCGGCCTTGCCCGTCACGCGTCCGCCGGCGATGACCGGCACGGCCTGGCCGGCGCTCAAGCCGATGCGCCGGCTGAAGAACATGATCGGGTTCACGCCGGCACGCTGGCCCGACACGCCGCCGAAGTCGAAGATGCCCTGGCCTTCGAGGAAGAAGTCGCGCTTCTCGGGGAAGAACAGGCTGAAGCGCGTCAGGTTGACCTGCTGCTGGTCTTCTTCGATCTGGGCGAAGTCGGTGTTGACCGTGAGGTCGGCGGTGAGGCTGCGCGTCAGCCCGTACTTGACGTCGATGCCGACGTCGCCGTTCGGATCGTTGTCGAACGGCACCCGCGCGGCGCGGTCGGTCGTCAGCGACGCGGTGGCGAACGGCTTGACCTCGAGGTTCAGCGACTGCGCGGGGATCTCGACGCCGACGAGCGTCGCGGCCACCGCCATCTGCGCCACACCGTTGCCGCCGTAGGACTGCGGGACGCGCGTCAGCATCGACGTCTCGTTCTTCGATTTCACCTGGCGCCGGAAGTTGATGCCCCAGATCTGCGGCCCCGACGCGCGGTAGCGCAGCGACTTGAACGGGATCGCCATCTCGATGGTGTAGCCGCCGTCGAACCGCGACGTCCGGGCGTCCCACACGGTGTTCCAGTTGACGTTGAACGAGCCGTCGGCGACGGCCTGATCGCGAATGGCGCCGATCGGGTTCGTCTGGAAGAATAGGGCGTTGCGCTGATCGTGGAAGGTGTCGATCGCGGCGCTGAAGTTGTCGTTGACCTGGAAGATGTTGTTGTTGTCGCGCCGCAGCTCGTTGGCCACGATGCGATCGGGCTGACTGTCGTAACAGCGTGCCGCGATGTAGAGCGTATCGTCGTCGAAGAAGATCCAGACCTCGGTCGGCTCGGTGGCCGGGACGCCCTCGATTGGCAGCTGCTGGATGAAGCCGTCGATGGGCGGCACCGAGGCGTACACCGCTTCGTCGAGCCGGCCGTCGAGCCGCAGCGGCTGCGTGAGGCGAGACGCGCGGACGGTCGCACGGCCGCGGTCGTCGCGCGCCACCGTCGCCGGCGCGATCGGCGGGGGCGGAGGGCCGTCGTCGGCCGCGCTCCCGGTGTTCTGCGCGGCCGCGGGCCAGGCCAGGAGGAGAAGCAGAAAGAAGATGTGGACCTGGTGGTGCCCGGTGGCTGCGCGACCGGCGTCCACATCTCCATCAGCAGGCCCCGCTCGTCTCGCTGGCCACCGCAGTTGCTCGGAGGTTCCTGTTGCGACATGCCGTGCTGTCAGCAGCATCGCCGCGGCATCAACGATGTCATCGAGATCCACGTTAGTTAGTGTGTCCAAGCCGCGCCCGCTCCGCCCTGGGATCGAACGATGGCACACCGGCTTCCCGCAACAGCACCATCCGCTCTCCGATGCCCTCCTCCGTATTCTTTGTGTTTTTGAGAGGCCGACCGCCGTTGAGCACTGCGAACACGACCTCGGGATGGCCTTCCCGGATGCGCTCCTGGTGGGCTGGCGTCATCAGGTCATCAACCGCTTTGATGCGCTCGTGGATGTTAAACGCCTGCAGGCTGATGGCCGTTCCATCGCAGTGCAACCGATTGGCCGCGACAGCTTCCTCGTAGGAGGCCGCTGCCAACGCCTCCCTGCACGGCGGCGTGAACACGCACACATGCCGGTGCCGCAGCATCACGCGAGCCGCCTCGTCGCACGCGCGGGTGCCGTGACTGAGGCCAATCGGCACATCGAGGATAACAACGGCACGCCCGTTCGCATCGTCATCGAAGAGCGCCGTCAAGTCGGTCTCGACGCGGAAGTGGACGTGTCGCAAGTCGGAAATCGCTCTCCGCAACCACCCAGGCATTGCGCTTGCAGCCATCAAGACCAGGCAATCTCATTCCAGGAACCTTCGGTTTCAGCGGACTCGCAGCCATAATACGGCGGGGCTGTAATTCGGGGCGGGCAACCCCTCGTCCCACCGAATCGTCGCCTGTTTCCGAACTCATGACCGTCGCCATCGAGAGTCCCCCGACACCCGGGGAAATCGTCCGCGTCCGCTCCAGGCGCTACCTCGTCGAGGACGTGGAGCCGGCGCTCACCGCGGGTGACCAGACGCTCGTCCGCCTCTCGTGCCTGGAAGATGACGCGGAGGGTGAAGAGGTCCAAGTTCTCTGGGAGAAGGAAGTCGACGCGCAGCGCATCAGCGTTGCGGACTGGACGAAGCTCGCGCAGGGACACTTCGATGATCCTCGCCAGTTCGGCGCCTACTACCACACGCTGCGCTGGAACTCGGTCACCTC
>CAZGLC010000225.1:0-8207 GCA_964526235.1 uncultured Bifidobacteriaceae bacterium | reverse complement strand
GGCTGGAGCGATCCCCAAATCTCTCCGGCGAACAGCGTGCAGTACTACAACCGCGTGGCGCAGGGGCTCGGCGGCGCCTCGCGCGTGCACGAGTCCTACCGGCTGTTCATGGCGCCCGGCATGGGCCACTGCGGCGGCGGCGAGGGACCGAACACGTTCGACATGGTGGCCGCGCTCGAGCAGTGGGTCGAGCAGGGCAAGGCGCCGGATCGGATTCCGGCGTCTCACGCCACTGGCGGGAAGGTCGATCGGACGCGGCCGCTCTGCCCCTACCCGCAGACCGCCGTGTACACGGGCAGCGGCAGCATCGACGCGGCTGAGAACTTCGAGTGCCGCGCACCGTAGTCCCCGTCTCTCGTCGGACCTTCGATCGCCTCCGCGAAAGACGTCGGCAGTTCGGCGAGGCGTCTCAGCGATTCCTGGAGCGGTTTTCTCTCGCCGAGATCGGGCTCGACTCCGTTGAACTGCTGTAATCGAGCAAGCCGCCGAGTCGCAGCCGCCGACGGATCCGGCCCTCGAAACGACAAGGGGGCCCGACGCGTCTCGATCAGCTCATTCCTCTGCCTTTGGTCTTGCGCTCGCGATGATACTGGCCGACACATTCCGTGACCGCGTGTCGGAAGCGGCGCTCGCCTGGAGGAATGATCTTTCGCCAAATTGAATCAGGGCCGGAAGATCCCCTTGGGCATCAGGGCGTGGATGCCCTTGGTGCCGTCGACCGCCTGCGTCACCACCAGATCCATCGCGGCGCTGGCGAGCATATAGGCGTCGTCTCGTGACAGCTTTTTCGTCGACACCAGGTACTCGATCATTTCGCGGGTGGCGATCCGCACCGCCTCGTCGAGATCCGTATGGAGCCCCATCGTGATGTAGTGCGTCGGTGTTTCCGCGCGCGGCCAGGTGAGCCGGCGGCCCTTGTGCAGGACGACCTGGATCTCGCCCTTGAGCGACGTCTCGACAGCCGACAGCGCCACTTCGCCGTAGCCCTGCACCGCGTGGCCGTCGCCGATCGAGAGGAGCGCCCCAAGCACGTGTACCGGCAGGTACAGCGTGCTGCCCGTGCCGAGATCGCGGTTGTCGAGGTTGCCGCCGAAGACGTTGGGCGGGCCGCTCGGCACGCGGCCCATCGCCGGCGGTGGCGCCACGCCCATCACGCCCCAGAACGGCTTCAGCGGCACCACCACGCCCGGTGCATACTCGACGGTCTTGCGCTCGAGATCGAGCCAGAGCACACGGCCCTTCTCGTACGGGAAGTCCTCCGGCAGCACGCCGCGGTTCGGCACGAACCCCTGCCCCGCAATCGGCAGCCGCACGTCGACCGACCGGATCCGGATTTCGAGCATGTCGCCCGGCGCGGCGCCACGGACGGCGATCGGCCCGCTCAGGTTGTGGTCGCCGCGCCCGCTCCCCTCGAACCCCTCGTACGCGGCGTAGAGCTCCGCGGGAATCTTCTCTTTCGGCACGCCGAGGTTCTCGAACCACTTCGGGTTGCCGCTCGCCGTTTCGAGCCGCACGATATCGCCGGAGTCGATCGTGAGGACCGGCTTCAGCGACGCGTCGAAAAATCCGCGATGGACGGTCGACGCCGAGGCTTTCAGCTCGTGCGTCCGGGGTGGCGCGGTCTGGCCCTGCGCCGCCGCCGGCAGGGCGGCAAGGGCGACACACACGGCGACTCGGCCTGCGATCATCGGGTCCTCCTGGCCTCGCGCGCTACTGGCAGAGCGTCACGACGCAGATCGACAGAATATTGCGGTTTTCGGGCGGGACGGGAAGGCCGCGCTCCATCATCAGCTTCCGGATGAACGCGGCGGTCTCGGGATACGCGACCGCCGACTGCACGCCGACGCGCACCAGCCCCTCGGCGTAGTCGAGCGCCTGCCAGAGGTAGCCGGCCGCCACCGAGCCGACGCGCTCGGTGTCGCGGCTGCCGCGATCGCGCGTGTCGAGCCGCGCGCCACGGTCCACCAGCAGCTGGACCACGTCATTGCGGCCCTTGAGCGCGGCGCCCATGAGCGCCGTGCGCCCCTCGCGATTGGCGTGGTTCGGGTCGAGGCCCAGATCGAGCAGCAGGCGCATCGCCTCGAGGTTCTCCTCGCGCGATCGCTCGAAGGTCACACCCTCGACCCAGCCGATGCCGGCCGCCGCCGTCAGCGCGGTGTCGCCGTTCGCGGTGGCCAACGCCGGGTCGGCGCCGTGCTGGAGCAGCAGCTTCAGGAGCGCCGTGTCGCCCGACTGGGCCGCGCGGATGAACGGCGTGGCGCCGTCCTCGAAGAACCACTGCATCGTGAAGATCGTGCGCGTCAGGGTGTTCTCGCGAATGCGCCCGTTCGGGTTGGCGCCCCGCTCGAGCAGCAGCCGGATGATGTCGAGATGGTCGAGGTCGGGCCTGGGCACCGGATAGTCGCCGCCTTCGATGTTCCGGTTGTCGGTCGCCAGGTACAGCGGCGTCCAGCCCGCTTTGTTGGCGCGGTTGACGTCGGCACCGCGCTCGACGAGCAGCCTCGCGACCGCATAGTTGCGGTTGTTGACCGCCGTAAGCAGCGGCGTCCAGCCGTACTGGGTCGTCTGATTGACGTCGGCGCCCGCGTCGAGGAGCGCCCGCGCCGACTCCAGGTCGCCCTCGCGCGCCGCGAACACGAGCGCCGTCAGGCCGCCGCCGCCGGTGCCGACCAGCCCCGCCACCACCGGCACATCGTCGTCGTTGTCGTCCTGCAGGCGCGGCTGCGCGCCGGTGGGGGCCAACCCCTGCTTGCGCTCGAACGCGAGCTGCTCGTCGTAGGTGCGGCCCGCCGCCGCCGCCCGCTTGCGGCGCTCGCGCGCTTCCTCCACGTTCCGCACGTTGAGGCGAGGGGCGATGTAGTTCTGCGGCAGACCCGCCGGGCCCGATGTGATCGCCGGATCCGCGCCCGCCGCCAGCAGCACCCGGACAGCGTCGGCGTGCCGCTCGGAGACGGCCCACATCAGCGCGGTGGTGCCGCGGATGCTCTCGCGCGCGTTCACGTCGACGCCCGCCCCGAGGAGCCGCTTCAGGAGGTCGACGAGCCCGCTGCGGGCGGCGAACATGACCGTCGTCTCGCCGTTCGGCCCCCGCTCGCGCGGATCGGCGCCGGCCTTCAGGAGCCGCTCCACCATCGGGAGGCTCCCGTGGAGGCAGGCCATCGCGAGCGGCGTCACCTCTTCGCGCGTGGCCGCGCGGACGTTCGCGCCTGCGGCGATCAGCAGGTCGGCCGCCAGGAGATCGTCGCGATAGACCGCCCAGTGCAGCGCGCTTGAGCCGTCCACCTCGCGCGCGTCGACGTCGGCCTTCTTGGTGATCAGCGCGCGCAGCGCGGCCAGGTCGCCGCGCTTCACGGCGTCGGCCACTTCCGCGGCCGACACCGGTGCCGCAACCAGCAGGACGAGCACCGCTGCGACGAGACCGCGCACGTCAGGCACTTTCAGGCACCCCAGGCACTTCAGGCACTACAGGTCCTCGAGCCGCCGCGTGCTGTCGCCCTGCCGATCCTGCCGGATGTCGTACATGTCCAGAAGGCTGAGCAGCAGATTCCCCGTCGGCACGGTCTTCGTGTCGTAGGCAAGATGCCGGTTCCCCGTCAGCTTCCCGCCCGCGCCGCCCACCAGGATGTGCGGCACGTCGTAATGCTGGTGCTGGTTCGAGTTGCCCATGTTCGTGCCGTAGACCAGCAGCGACCGATCGAGGAGGTTCCCGTCGCCTTCCGGGATCCCGCGCAGCTTCTCGGCCAGGTAGGCCAGCGTCGACACGTGGTAGCGGTTCAGCGTGGCGTAGCGCCGCATCTGCACCGGATCGTCCTGATGGTGCGAACCCCCGTGGAAGCTGATGCTCGTGCCTCCATCCGGGAACAGCGCGCTCTTCGGGAACCGGTACACGCGGCTGGTCAGATCGCGGGCGCACAACACCGTGGCGACGCGCGTGATGTCGGCCTTGAACGCGAGCGCGAGCAGGTCGTAGTGCAGGCGGATGTGCTCGTCGAAATCCTCGGGGATGCCGGGCGGTAGATCGATGTTCGGCACCTCGTCGGACATCTTCGCCGCAAGCGCAAGACGCCGCTCGATCTCGCGGATCTCGTCGGTGTACTGGTTGATCGTCCGCTGGTCGCTGGGACCGAGATCGCGCTTGAGGCGGTCGAGCTCGCCGACGAGCGAATCGAGAATGCTCCGCCGCTGGACGAGACGGGCCGCGCGCACCTCCGGCGGGCCGGACGCGCCGAACAGCCGCTCGAATACGACCTGCGGGTGGAGCTCCATCGGGATCGGCGCGGTCCGCATCATCGGCTCGTCGGCAGGCGTCGGCAGCGCGGTCCACGAAATCGAGTTGGTGTACGCGCAGCTGTACCCCTCGCCGCAGTTGCTGGAGCTGGCGTTCGGGTCCTCGACCGCCAGCTGCAGCGACGGCAGCAGGGTGTCGGCTCCGATCTTCCGGGCGATGAGCTGATCGATGGTCGGGCTGCCGACGGTGGCGTCGGAGCCGGCCGTCTTCCGCGGCTTGATCGCGGTGAGGTATGCGGCGGCGACCCAGTGATCGGAGCCGGTCGTCCCCTCGGGCGGCTCCGCGGACTTCGACCACAGGCCCGTCAGCACGACGGTCCGATCCTTGACGCGCTCGAGCGACTCGAGGATGAACGGCAGCTTCTCGGGGAGCGGCCCCGTCGCCGGAGGCTCCCAGAGTCCGGGCGCCATGCCGTGCGGCATGAAGATGCCGACGAACCGCGGCGGCCGCGCGGGGCTTGCCCCGAGCGCAGTCGAGGGGGCCTGCGCCCGCGCCGCACGCGCCGGGCTCATCGCATCGAGCAGCGGCAGGGCGAGCGTGACCCCGGACGTGCGCAGGAACGTCCGGCGGGGCATGTGCCGTCTGATGAGGAATGACATGTCTACCTCGACTTCGTGTTCATCTGGAACGGCGGACTCTTGACGACGCCGAGCACGAGGGCTGAGAAGCGGTCGTCCTGGCGCGCGGCATCCCGGGCGATCGCGCGCACGAGCGGCATGTCCCGGTACTCCACTCCGCGTCCGAGCGCGTAGGTCAGCAGCTTTTCGACCGTGACGCGGACGAACACCGGCGAGTACGCGGTGAGCCACCGCTGCAGCGCGACGGGACCGTCGACCTTCGAACCGTCGAAGAGCTCGCCGGAGGCGTCCACGGGCGCGCCCTCGTCGTGGCTGCGCCACAGCCCGATCGCGTCGAAGTTCTCCAGCGCGAAGCCGATCGGGTCCATCAGCCGGTGGCACTGGACGCAGTCGAGACGCACGCGATGCTCGAGCATCTTCTCGCGCATCGTCGGCTCGCGCGACTCGCCCCTCACGTCCGCCGATCGGGCCGGCAGCGGCGGCACGTCGGCCGGCGGATCCGGCGGGCTCACCCCGAGCACGTTGCTCATGATCCACTTGCCACGCGTGACCGGCGAGGTCCTCTCCGGTTTCGACGTGGTCGCCAGGAATGCGCCCTTGCCGAGCAGGCCGCGCCGCATCTCCCGGCCCGGGCCGAGCGCGACCGTCCGGAACTGGCTCCCGTAGATGTGCGGGATGCCGTAGTGCCGCGCCAGGCGCTCGTTGACGAACGTGTAGTCGGCATCGAGGAGCTCCGTCACGCGGCGATCCTCGCCGACGATGCGGTCGAAGAGCATCTCGACCTCGGTCCGCATCGCCTGCCGCAGCGGATCGTCGAAATCGGGGAAGAGCATCGCAAGGGGAACGACCCCGTCGAGCCCCCGGAGGTTCAGCCACTGGCCGGCGAAATTCACCGACAAAGCCGACGCGTTCGGATCCTTCAGCATCCGCCGGACCTGCTGCTCCAGCACGGCCGGATCGCGGAGGCGCCCCTGACGCGCCGCGGCGACGAGCGTCTCGTCGGGCGGGCGGCTCCACAGAAAGAACGACAGGCGCGAGGCCAGATCGATGTCGCTGATGCGGTACGGCTGGCCCGCGGCAACGCCGTCGGGCTCTTCCTCGATGCGATAGATGAACTGCGGCGAGGCGAGAATCCGGGCGAGCGCCATCTCGATTCCAACCTCGAAGTCCTTCTCGCGCCGGCCCGCCTGATAGAACTCCATCAACTGGTCCACGTCGGCCGCTGACGAGGGACGCCGGAATGCCCGGGTCGCGAGCGCGCCGAGGATCCGCCGCGCGCACGCGTTGTCATCGGCCGCGCCCGCCGGGCGGCAGACGAAGATGCGGCGGCGGCTCGCCGAGTCGGTCGCCGGCGTCGCGTTGAAGGGCCCTTCGATGCGGATCTGGCCGACGTGCGGAAAGAAGGAATAGCCAGGCGTCGGCCCGGTCTGAATCGTGGACCGCCGGAAGTGGCGATCGAGATCGAGAAGCGGCGCGTAGTGCGTCGCCAGGAACGTCGCGCCTACCCGGTGGGCGCCGGCCCTTGCGCGAAACCGCACGCGCATCGGCGCGCCGCCGCGGCCGCCCAGAAACGCCTCCGGGCCCGCCTGGCCGGCGCGTACCTGGGCCACCTTCTGCCCGCGGCACTCCGCGGGCGGCGTACGGCCGCCCCCCTGCCAGTCGAGCAGCCCCAGCCGCTCGCCGTCGAGCAGGATGGCGATGCGCTCGCAGGGCACGGATCCGAAGCCGGCCGGCGACATGTTGTCGCCGAAGATCGGCGTCACGGTAATCGTGTACTCGCCGTCGGACGGGAACACGTGAGTGACCAGCATGCCGCCGCGGGTGCCGAACGGCAGCCCCTCGATGTGGTAGTCCTGCGAGGTGTCCTCGCGCGGACGGTAGACGGCCAGCGTCGGCGGCTCCGGCACGCCGAGCGCGAGGCGGCTGATCTTCTGCGCCCCGGTCACGTAGGCCTCGACGAGCGTCGAGGAAATCCCGAGCGCGCCGGCGATGTTGTCGAATCCGGACGTCGCATCGTCCGATGGAAGGTACTTCGCGGGATCGATCGGGAGGTCGAGCAAATCCTGGACCGCGTTGGCGTATTCGGTGCGGTTCAGCCGATGCAGGCCCGGCGCCGGCGCGTAGGGGGCGGCGGTGCGATCGAGCTCGCCCTCGAGCCACGCCAGCATCGCGTCGAGCGCCCCGCGGTCGGGCCGCGGCATGCCCGCGGGCGGCATCATGCCGGCACGGAGCTTCCTGGCGACGAGCTCCCACGCGCGCGCGTCGCGCGCGACCTCGGTCAGGTCGAGCGTGTCGAGGGCGAGCTTGCGCGCCGAATCGACGCCGGCAGCGCGCGCCTTGGTGTTATGGCACGCGAGACAGTACCGATCCAGCAGCGCGTCGTGGGCGGCGGCCGTCGAGGGGGACGTCTGGGGCGACGCCGCAGGCGCCGCCGTCAGAACGCCCCAGACCAGGCAGGCACCCGCGCCAACCAGACATCCGGAGGCTTTCACCCGCATCCCGCGCGGCTAGTGTACCGCCTCAGAAGTCCAGCTGCATGCTGAGCCGGACGTATCGCGCCGGCTGGAGGGCGGTCGGCGTCAGCCACTGGCCGCCGGGCACGAACGCCTGGTTGTAGTTGGTGACCACGTCCACGTTCATCAGGTTGTAGAGGTCGACCCCAACCTGGGCGCGCGTGCCGCCGTACCGCAGAATCTTCGCAACCCGGAAGTCGATGCTGTTGCGGCGATCCGCGAATATCGTGTACGGCTGTATCAGGTTCACCGTGACGTTGGTCGCCCCCGTCAGTGGCCGGCCGAGCGGCTGCGGTCCGGCGGCGATCCACGCGTTGTCCGCCACGAAGTTCGCCTCCAGGTACTCGCCGGGAACGCTCATCCACGTCGCGGCCACCTGGACGTCCATACGCGGAATCGTATACGTGGCAAGTCCACGGATGTCGGTTCTGTACGGCTCGCTGTAGCGGCACCACGGGTTCGTCACCGAGAGGGAGCCGCGCGCCGTCGTCACCAGCACGTTCGCCGTGACCGAGCTGTTCGGCTGGTTTGTCGGACTCGCACCGAGCTCCGGCAGCCTCGCCCGCACCGCGCAGGCGTCGGCGAACTTGCGTCCGGTACTCGTGCCACCCTGGACCGTCAACCCCCAGTCCAGCCGCGCCACGGCGTAGACACCGAAGCCCTGCCAGCTCTCGTGCTGGTCGCCAAAGTTCCTATACGACTGCGCAAGCTCGTCCACCAGGCCGACCCTGCTCGGCACGAGGTTGTACAGCCCGCTGACTGTGTAACCCCCTCCGCCCGGCAGCCGCGGATCGACCGGCGCCTGGATGCTGAACGGCGTGTAGTCCT
>CAZGLC010000224.1:0-8212 GCA_964526235.1 uncultured Bifidobacteriaceae bacterium | reverse complement strand
ATCCGGATCGCGAGCCTCGAGGAACCTGATGAGGTCCTCGACATCATCGACGTCACCGACCACGCCGCCAGCCAGAACCCGTTCTACGCTGGCCTCGAAGAGGACGTGCGCTGATTCCTTTAGTGCTGAAAAATATCGCAATGGATAGACTGGCTGAGATCACTACTAAAAATGCAGAAGAGATTTTTTTCTTAGTTATTTTATCACTCCAAGTTTTTTCCCTATCCCTGTAAAACACTCCCGTACATCCTGTGCGGTGGCATCATCGTTTGTGGGTTCCGGACATTCTGGCGCCTGAATTCCGGACATTCTGGCCGGTTGATGTGAAGCCTCGGGTGACGTCGGGTCGTCAAGTCCGAGGTGCTTGGTCCGCATAGATGGCCCGTCGAGCGTGAGCATTCGGCCGCGCTCAAGGATCCGATCGACGATCGCGTGCGCGAGGTCCTCATCGTGCAGCACGCGGCCCCACGCGGTGACCGCCTTGTTCGTCGTGAAGATCATCGCACGTCTTTTGCGGTGCCGATCATTGACGACGTGGAAGAGCATGTTCGCCGCGTCGGTGCCGTAGGTGAGATAGCCCACCTCGTCGACAAATGTGGAGCTCCACATTTATGCGAGCGCGGGTTCATGACGCGCGATCCATGACCATGACCACAGTAGCCAAACAAACCGCGGCCGGGCTCGACGTCGAGAAGCTGTTGCGGATGTATCGGCAGATGACCGCGATCCGCCTGTTCGAGGAACGGGTGAACGACCTCTACACGCGTGCGCTGATGCCCGGGCTCGCACACCTATATATAGGGGAAGAGGCCGTGGCGGTCGGCATCTGCGAGTGGAACAAGATCGAACACCGCTTGTTCTCGTTCATCACGCAGAACTGGCGCGGCAAGCCCCCTCATCACGCACCAGGTGAACGTGAGCCTCATCGCCGCCACGACGACGAAGACCGGCCTGTCGGTCCGCAGTCGACTCGATGCGCGCCGCTATCCCAAGGGCCGCCGCGTCTCCGACGCGCAACTCGCGCGCGTGAACCTGGCGCCGCATGCGTTCCACGGCGAGTGGAATTACACCATTCACCCGACGTGCCCCGCATGAGGACGCGATCTGCTAATTTTGCGGCGGGCGCTAAGTCTCCGGCGCCGGCGCGGCCATCAACACCGCGCCGACGCCCTGCGAAGCAGCGTGATGCTCTACGGGCGAGGGTGCGTCTCGATTCAGTAATCGAACTGCACGCTGAACTTGACGACGCGCGCGTTCAAAATCTGCGTCGGCCGCAGCCAGGCGCCGAAATTCTGGTTGGCGTTGACGACGGCGTTGCTATTCAGCAGGTTGAACACATCGACGCTCAGGACCGTCCGGGATCCCCCGGCGCGGAGCAGCTTCCCGACCCGCAGGTCCAGTTCGTTCCGGCGGTCGAGCAAGATCGTGTATGGCTCGACGAGGTCGATCGTCATGCTGGCCACGCCGCCCGCCAGCGGACGGCCGAGCGTCGAGTTCGCCGCCAGGTACGCGTTGGTGGCGACGAACGCGGCTCTCACGAAGTCCCCAGGGATGCTCCGGAACGTGCCGCTTACCTGGACGTCGATCCGGGGAATCAGGTAGGTACCGAAGGTCTTGAACTGCGTGAGCCAGGGCGTCTGGCGATGGCAAAACCGGCTCGGCCGCCACGCGAACGGCGTCCCCGCCGGGGGGACGACGCTCACCACTCCCTGCGGTGGAAATCCCACGTTCAGCATCTCGGGCACCTTCGACACCACATCGCAGTCGTCCTCCATCGTCCGCCCGGTGCTCGCGCCGGCCTGGAGCGTCAGACCGTTGGGGAGTCGTGCGTTGAGTACGACGTCGACGCCGTTCCAGTGCTCGCGCTGGCGCCCGTACGCCCGGTCGAGCGTGTTCTGGTTCTGCGGCGGCCGACCGAACGCCTCGGGCTTGAGCGCAAAGAGCCCGTCGAGCCGGTAGCCGCCGCCGCTCGGAAGCCGCGGGTCGGAGGGCACGGTCATGTTGAAGGCGTCGAAGTCCGTCGCCGCGAGGGCGAGATCGTCGGTGACCCGGAAGTTCTTCCAGATCCGCCGGAAGTAGCCGACGTCGAGCGAGACGCCAGGCAGGATCTCCCGCTGCACGCCGGCCGCGAATTCCCAGTTCGTCTCGCGATTGCCCCATCCTGTCCTCAAGATGTCGTCGAACGTGGCGCTCCTGCTGGCCGAACCGAACAACGGGTTGCTGATCCGACCGCACTCCCCATTGGGGGCGAAATCGAGCAGGTTGCAGTCCGGCACGAAATTGCGGTTGCTGTCGGTCCACGCGCGGTTCGCCGCGGTCACCATCGTGTTGACCGGATTGGGGTCGCTGCCGAGCTGGTTGAGGGCGAGCCCCATGCCGCGGAGGTACTTGTTGAAGGTGATCTTGAGGGCCGTCTTGCCGTCGCCGCGCACGTCGTACACCAGCCCCGACCGATACGTGAGGTCGTTCCAGTTCAGGTTGTCTTCTGCAGGAAAGACGAAACTCCGGTTCGGCGCGAGCTCCGCGGGGCCGACCCGCTGCTCGGGGAAGCTGGCGTTGAAGTTGTCGTAGCGCAGCGCCAGATTGATCGTCGCGCGGTCGAGCGTCCACTTGTCCTGGGCGAAGATCCCGAGGTCGTTGTTGAGATGGTTGCGGAACTTCACAGGATTCGCCCGCATCGTCAACTGATTCGGCACGCCGTTGTTGAACTGGTAGGCGAGGGCATTCAGATTGTAGTTGGTCGTCTCCACGAACCCGTGCACGCGGTTGAAGCCCACCTTGACGTTGTGCGTCCCCGTGACGTACGCCATCGCGGCCCGGTACGCAAAGTTCGGCACCCGTGTGTTGCTGTTGTTGAGCACCGGCGCCCGGTAGACCAGCCCGTTGGACTGCTCGGTCACCGAAATCATCGGAGCCGCCAGGCCGCGGAACTCCGGGGCGGACCCGCCCGCCGCCTGGGGGTGCATGTTGCCCCACCGCTCGTACAGGTGCAGGCCGACGGCCTCGAACAGCAGGCGGTTCGTCACGGGCGAGGTCCACTCCCCGTGCACCTGCCGCAAGAGCGGAAAGCGAAAGTCGCGGCCGGCTTCGGGAGCCACCAGGGCGGTGACGTCGTCCGGGCATGTACACCACCTATCGGCCTTGTACGTCCCGGCGATCTTGTGGCGCAGTGACGCCTGCCACGTCATCCGCAGGCTGCTGTTGTACGACCGCCCCTTCAACAAGCCTCGCTTGCTGGTATCGGGCACGTAGAGGTACTCGTTCGGTTTGTACGCGTTCTCGTTCACGAAGATCGGCGCCCAGTTTTCGACGCCGTTGTACCGCGCCGAGAACCAGAACCAGACCTTGTCGCGCTTGATCGGTCCTCCCACCGACGCATTGAGATCCCAGTTCTTCTTGATTTCGTTCGGCGTGCGGAGCCCGGCGCGTCGCAGCTCCTCGGTGAAGTTGGTGCCCTCCAGCCCGCCGTTAGTGAAGGTGAAGAAGGTGGAGTCCGCGAACCTGTTGCCTCCGTCCCGCGGAATGAAGTTGATCCGCACCCCGCCGGTCGGCAGCTCCGCCGACACGCCCGTGTGATCGATGGTCACCTCGGCGGCCGATCCGACATCCGGGATCTGCCCGCCTTGGGAGCCGCTCCCCTGGAGTGTCATGGTACCAACGCCGTTCAGCGTCACCCGTTGATCCTGCGCGCGACTCCCGTGGATCTGCACGGCGCCCCCGACGCGCTGCAGGTTCGACCCGCCCACGTCGGTCAAGTTGTTGACCGCGGCGGGGATGAGACGCGCCAGCGCGACGTAGTTGCGCGACGTCGGCAGCGCGTCGATGGTGTCCGCGCTGAGCACCGCCTGTCGCGTGGTCGTCGTGACGTCCACGGTCGGCGCCGCGCCCGTGACCGTGACGGTCTCCTCGACGGCACCCACGCGCAGGTCCGCGTCGACCACCGCCCCCACCGATCCGCTCAACGCGACGCCCTCGCGACGGAACACGTTGAAGCCGGGCAGGGTGAAGGTCACCGCATAGGCGCCCGGCCGCAAGTCGATGACTTCGTACCGGCCGTTCCCATTCGTAATGGTGGTACGGACCTTTTCGATCAACACCGGGCTCGCGGCTTCCACGGTCACACCGGGAAGCACCGCGCCGGAGGTGTCGCGCACCACCCCGCTGATGGACGCCTGCGCGTAGACGGTTGCAGGCAGCACGAAGGCTCCGACGAAGACGAGAACGCCCCTTTGGAACGCGCGCATGGCAGCCTCCTTCCTCAACAGATTACCGATCCCGCCCGCCGACCTCGCCAACCTCCTCGACCGCCGCTACTGCGCCCCCACGACGAGAAGCGTGCCCAGCACGCTCTGACGTCTCATGCCGTCGCTCCTGTTGCGGGCGCCGCCGCGGCAGGCGCCCATTGCTACGCTCTATCGAGCGCCGCTGGCAAATCCGTACTGATTGTTCTCCTGGCAGACGTACTCGATGATCTCGTCGCCCGGCGGGCTGAGCGTCAATTCAGACTTTACGGTGAACGGCCGTGAAAACGCGCCCGGATCGTCGAGCGTGAGCTCGCGGACGAGATGGCCGTAGTCGATCCGCGTCCATCGCTCGATAGTGTGCAACTGCTCGGTATGCGGCGTCCGCCTGTCCAGCCAGACCTTGTCGTTGAAGCCGACGGTGTCGATGACCAGTGTGTCGCCCTCGTACCAGCCAATGGAATGACCGAACCAGGTCGGCTCGAGCTCGGTCGGATGCTTCCGGCCATCCATGAAGATCTGCCGAAACGAGCCCATCCACTCCGACAGGATGTACATGTGGGTCGGCTTCTTGTGCGTGTAGTTCTGGACGAACCGAAACGGATACGGGCTGCCGCGCACGGCCCCCAATGGCAGGCACCAGAAGACAGGGTCGTCGGTGTCCTTGCGCGCCGCCAGCCGCTCTTTCGCCGACGGCAGGAGCGGAAGCTCCTCGCCCGGCTTCAACAGGCTTGGCAGACCGCCGCCGCCCAGCATGCCGACCCAGGTACCGTCGCCGAGATCGACCGTGCCGTCGGGCAGGCGGGGCGGCGGACCGGTGGGCGCCGGCGGCCGCGCGACCTCTTGACCCAGTGCATTCACCGGCCCCAGCGGTCCGACGGGAATTGCGCCGCTTGGCGCCTGCGCCTGTGCCCCAACCGGCGCCGGAGTGCCGGACTGCGCCTGCGAGGCTGATCCCAGAACGGCCTGGGCCGGCAACAGACCTGCCAGCGTCATGATTCCCGCGGCGACACGCAGCTTCCTCTTCATGGTTCGCCTCCTCACCGCGCGGGAGGGCCGCCGGCGTCGCCCGTGTTCCCCGTGAACACCGACCGTCCATCCGGGACCACCACCGAACGCGCCGCGCCGCGCGCGGGCACCGCCTTCCCCGGGTACCCTTCGACCGTGACCGTCTCGCCCGCTTTCAGCGTCCGGCTCGACCACCCATTTCGCAGCAACGCGCTGGGGCTCGCCAGCTCCAGGTTCCACATGGTCACCGTCCCGTCAGCGTCCTTCACGTCCACATAGAAGCGGACGTGGGGGTTGGTCCACTCGACCTTCGTCACCACGCCGGAGATCTTGAACGTCTTCTCGCCGTCGTACTCGGACGAAAAGCTATGATGCGCGACGGGTGCTCCAGCCTGGAGCAGAAGGAAGCCCGTCATCACTGCTCCGAACCTCCAGTTCACAGGCATGTCGTCCTCCGCTCTACTGCTTCTGATTCCGCTGCTGCGCGCGCCGCCGGCGGTCCTCTTCGACCGCGTCCTGCCGCTCCTCATTGGCCGCCAGGAGCTCCGTCCCGTCCGACCGGACGATGCGGCGGAAGAAGATCCGCTGCGACCCGCCGCCGTGAGTGGGGTTGCCCGCAGCCGTGATCCGCTCGCCGACCTTGACGGACTCGGCGGTCCACCCGACGTCGGCAAGATTGAGCCGGCCGGCCAATTCCACTACCCACCGTGCGACCTTGCCGGTCTCGTCCGTGACATCGACAGATATCAGACGATAGGCGATATTAGAGGATTCCCGACGTTGACGGAAGGCGAGTTACGCCCCTGGGGCCACGAATTCGCCCCGTCACAGCCCGAACATCGTGAACTGGCCACATCGCCAGGGGGAATGCTGCTCGTCACGCGACTCCTAGAGAGACAGATGCAGTCCGACACGCCCTCGGCGGCTGAATCACGCGTGGCCACAGCCGTGTCCCAAGACGACGTGCCGGCGAGCGAGGAGCGGGTCCTGCTCGAAGCGGTGCTGAAGAAGGATCGCAAGGCGACCGCCGAGTTCATCTCCCGGTACGCCGACCCGGTCTACGGGTACATCTCGCAGCGGCTCGCGCCACGAGGCGACCTCGTGGACGATCTGGTCCAGGAGGTGTTCCTGGTGGCGCTCCAGGGGCTCGACACCTTCGCGGGGAAGTCGTCTGTGCTGGGATGGCTGATGGGAATCGCCAGACACAAGGTCGAAGACCTCTACCGCGCCCGCCTTCGGGAGCCGGAATCGTTCTCCGCCATGGAAGATGGGGCGGAGTCAGGTCCGGTCTCGCTGCCGGAGATTGACGGGCTGATCGACCGGGCGCGGGCGCAAGAGAAGACACAACGGGTTCTCGCACGCCTGCCGGAAGCGTACAGCCTCGCCTTGCTCTGGCGCTATTGGGAGGAGCACAGCGCGAAGGAGATGGCGGCGCAGACGGGGAAGACGGAAAAGGCCATGGAGCGACTCCTGGCGCGCGCACGGGCGCACTTCAGGCGCCTCTGGGAAAGCGAGGGGCCATGACCGACGACCGTGTCTTCACGAGCCTCGCGGCACGAACCGATGCGATGCAGGGGACGGGCACGCGTGCGCCGGCGCGCCTCAAGTCGCGCCTCTACTCGGCCCTGGTCGTCGAACAGGCCGCAAGCGGCCCGCTCCGGAGCCTGCCGGCCACGAACGCCGAGGGCCGGCCGCTGTGCGTGTTCGAGAACCTGTTGCAGGTGCTACCCGGCGGGGAACCCGTGACGTCGATGAACCCCTGCCGGGTGTGCCACGCGCGCGTCCTGGCGGAGCACTTCGAGGCGCCTCCGATCTACTGGCCACATTGCCCGTACGTCGCGTTTCGGCGCCGGTGACATCGGAGGCGGCTCTCTTGAGACGGGCTTACAGGGCGCGCACGACGCCGAAGAGATTCTGGAAGTTCGCCAGGTTGCGCTGCCCCGGCGGCGAGAGCTGCGCCCCGATCGGATTACCGCTCACGCTTTCGCTGAAGCTATAGCGCACGCTCCAGCCGCGCCCGAGCGTGAGATCCAGGCCCACGGCCACCCTCAGCGTCGCGCGAGTCGATCGCCCCGTCGCCGTGGGTGGGACGGCGTTTCGGCTGCGCGCCGGACCATCCGCCCTCGTCTCGAGCCCGACCACTCCCGCCCCAACCGACAAGTAGGGCCGCACGACGCTCCGCGGCCCCCGAAAGTACACGAGCAGATCGCCAACGATGGCGTGCTGCGAGCTGGTCCGGGGCTGCTCGTAGAACGATGGCCCGAGATCGGTCGAGCGCACGGATGCGAGCGTGAGATGGTTGCGGTTCCAGATGTAGTTCGCCTGGACCGTCACGTACTCCCGAACATGCATCCCGAGGAAGACGTTCAGAGCCGTGCCATTCTCCGGCTTGTAGAGCGACACATCCGCTCCATCCGTCGTGATCTCCGATCGCGCGTCGGCAGACAGGGTGGAAACGCCGGCCACAGCCCCCGCAAAGACGCGCCGATTCTGCTGAGCCTCGGCGACAGGGCACACGAGACACGACGTGATGGCCGCGCCAATGACGATCCGCCGCCTGTATGGGTGTCCCACTCCGAATCGCATCATAGCCAAAGCGGTTCGCCCGCGGGAAGGTCAACCTGCGACGAGGGGGGTTTTGTCCGCTCGTCCGACTACATACCCAAAGCAGCCCAAGCGCAGCTTTTCACGCGATCGACGAACTCACCGGGCAGTCCCTTGCGTGGGACGAGCCCCGGCCGCTCAATGGAGGCATGGGATGATGCGACGTAAGGAAGCGGGTTACGTGCTGGCAGCGACGATCGTGCTCATGGGCGGAGTCGTCACGCCATCCTTCGGCCAGGGCCCGCCCATGATGTCAGTACAGGTATCCCCGCGTTCAGCGATCACCGGACTCGGGGCAGCAACTCAAGACGGCCTGGGCATAAATGTGTCCTCCCGTTTCGGCGCCCGCTCGGAGCGAC
>CAZGLC010000223.1:0-8254 GCA_964526235.1 uncultured Bifidobacteriaceae bacterium | reverse complement strand
GCGCTGCAGGCGCTCGCCGCGGTGCTCGGCGGCACGCAGTCGCTGCACTGCAACGGCCGCGACGAGGCGCTCGCCCTGCCCACGGAGGAGAGCGCGACGATTGCGCTGCGGACGCAGCAGATCCTGCTGCACGAGAGCGGCGTCGCCAATACGGTCGATCCGGTTGCCGGCTCCTACGCGATCGAGGCGCTCACGAACCAGCTCGAGAAAGACGCAGTGGCGCTGCTGGCGGCGATCGACGCGCGCGGCGGTCCGCTGGCCGCGGTCGAGTCGGGGTACACCCAGCAGCAGATCCACGAGGCTGCCTATCGCGCGCAGCAGGCCGTCGACGCCGGCGAGGCCGTCGTGGTCGGCGTCAACCGCTTCGCCGATGCCGAGGCGCCGGGAGTCTCCAGCGATCTTTTCCGCCTCGACCCCGACGTCGAACGGCGGCAGATCGATCGCGTTCGGGCGGTGCGGGCCGGGCGGAGCGAGCGGGCCTGGCAGCAGGCGCTGGCGGACGTCGATGCCGCCGCCCGCGGCGGGGCGAATCTCGTTCCGCTGATCATCGCCGCCTGCGAGGCGCAGGCGACGCTCGGCGAGATCGCCGATGCGCTGCGGCGGGTTTTCGGCGAATATCGAGGGGAATGACGGCTCCGCTCCTCGACGTCCAGCACCTGACCGTTGTGTTCGAGGGATCGCGCTCGAACGTCACCGCGGTCGACGACGTCAGCTTTCAGATTGCGGCGGGCGAGACGCTGGGGCTCGTGGGCGAATCGGGCAGCGGCAAGTCGGTCACGGCGTTCTCGATTCTCAGGCTGGTGCCGCCGCCGGGCCGCGTGGCTGGCGGCCGCGTGCTCTTCGAGGGGCGCGACCTGCTGGCGCTTCCCGAGCGCGAGATGCGGCAGATCCGCGGCGCGCGCATCTCGCTCATCTTCCAGGAGCCGATGACCGCCCTGAATCCTGTGATGCGCGTCGGCGACCAGATCGCCGAGGCGCTGACCGTCCACGGGCAGGCGACGCGTGAGCAGGCCCGGGCGCGCGCCGTCGAGCTGCTCGACGCGGTGCATATTTCCGACGCCCGGCGGCGCGTCCGCGACTACCCGCATCAGCTCTCCGGGGGGATGCGCCAGCGCGTGATGATTGCCATTGCGCTCGCCTGCCAGCCGGCGCTCGTCATCGCCGACGAGCCGACCACCGCGCTCGACGTGACGATTCAGGCGCAGGTGCTCGACCTGCTGCGTGAGCTCCGCGCGCGCTACAACCTGGCGCTGTTGCTCATCACCCACGACTTCGGGGTGATAGCCGAGATGGCCGACCGTGTCGCGGTCATGTACCGGGGAGCGATCGTCGAGGAAGGGGCCGTCCGCCAAATCCTGCGCAGCCCCGCGCACGATTACACCCGGTCGCTGCT
Organism: uncultured Bifidobacteriaceae bacterium; assembly: GCA_964526235.1. GTDB lineage: Bacteria > Acidobacteriota > Vicinamibacteria > Vicinamibacterales > UBA2999 > MELF01. The sequence continues at coordinate 6,861 of CAZGLC010000223.1, read as the reverse complement.
CGCGGCAGTGCCCGGCACGGGACCGCGATGACGGCTCCGCTCCTCGAGGTGCGCCACCTCGTCAAGCACTTCGCCCGCAAGCAAGGCCTGTGGCAGCCTCCCTCCGTCGTCCGGGCGGTCGACGATGTGAGCTTCGCGATTGAGGAAGGCGAGATGTTCGGCCTCGTGGGCGAGTCCGGGAGTGGCAAGAGCACGACGGGCCGCTGCATCCTGCGCCTCATCGAGCCCACCTCGGGCGAGGTGCTGTTCCGCGGCGAGAACGTCCTGGGCTTCGCGCGCGCGCGGATGCGGCAGGCGCGTCGCGACATGCAGATCGTCTTTCAGGATCCGTACTCGTCGCTCAATCCGCGCATGCGCGCCGGCGACATCGTCGAGGAGCCGCTCATCATCCACAAGCTCGGGTCGAAAGCGGAACGCCGCGCGCGGGTGGCCGAGCTGTTCGAGCTGGTGGGCCTCGAGGCCGCGCACCTGTCGCGGTACCCGCACGAGTTCAGCGGCGGCCAGCGGCAGCGGATCGGGATCGCCCGCGCGCTGGCGCTCCACCCCGCGCTCATCGTCGCCGACGAGCCGGTGTCGGCGCTCGACGTCTCGATCCAGGCGCAGGTGGTGCGGCTCATGCTGGATCTCAAGGAGCGGCTGCGGCTCACGTATCTCTTCATCGCGCACGATCTGCGGCTCGTCGAGCACATCTGCAATCGCCTCGCGGTCATGTATCTGGGCAGGATCGTCGAGATGGGAGAGGCGCGCGCGCTGTTCGCCCACCCGCGGCATCCCTACACACACGCGCTGCTCAGCGCCGTGCCCGTGCTCGATCCGGATGCTCCGCGGCAGCGCGTGGTGCTCGATCCAGGCTCGTTCGACCCGGCCGCGCCGCTCCGCCAGATCGACACCGCTCATTGGGCAGCAGTCTGACGTGACTACCTCGGCACGCCTTCTCGTCACCGGCCTCGCCGTCTGGCTGTGTGCGGCTCTGGCGTACGGGGCGGTCCGTGTGACATTCGGCCCGCGTCCTGTGTACGTGAACGTCCGGTGGGCCGCCGGCGTCGACGCCGCAGCGCGGCAGCGCCTTGAACGGCGCTTCGGCCTCGCCGACGGCGAGCCCCGCGAAGGGACCACCTGGGGATACGCGCTGGTCGATCCCTCGCGCGCCAACATCCGCGCGCTCGTCGAGGATCCCGCCGCCGCCGACACGCACCAGCTTCACCGCACCGCGTTCCGCGTCGGGTACTTCGCGCAGCGCCTGCCCTATCGCGGTCCCGACGCCTGGATCGCCGTCGCCCTTGAAAGGGTGGCGCTGGCGGCCCTCTTCCTTGGCGCGCTCGTGCTGGCGCTCTCACGGATCGAGCGGGTGGCACCGGGCCTCATCGCCGCCTGGATCAGACGCAGGATTCCCGCCGCCTCGCCGGAAGCGGCGGCGCTCTTCCGCATCGTGTTCGGCAGCGCGCTCGTGCTGTTTCTCCTTCGCCGCCCCGTGCTCGCCGCGTGGGCCGCCGACCCGTCGAATGCGATCTCGGACGCGCATCGCGCGCTGCTGCAGGTCTTCCGCGCGGCGCCATGGCTGGCCGAGTGGCTTGCGCCGTGGATCGCGGTCTGGGGCGTGCTGTTCATCGCCGGCGCGCGGGCGCGGCTCGCCTTCGGCATGCTGACACTCGGCGCGTTTCTCTGGGCGCTGCTCTACACGACGCAGACGACGTACCACACGGTCAGCGCACTGCTCGTGACGCTCCTCTGCCTGCAGTGGGGACGCTGGAGCGACGCATGGAGCGTCGATGCGTGGCGACAGCGGACCGCGACGGCGGGGAATCCGCAGGAGTACGGCTACACCGTCTGGGCGCCCGGCCTCGTGCTCGGAATCGTCTACCTCGCGGCAGCGCTGGCCAAGCTGCGCGACGGTGGGCTCGCGTGGATTCTGAACGGGACGGTCAAGTACCACTTCCTCTCCGATTCGCCGCAGGCGATGGTCGACTGGGGACTGCAGCTCGGCCGCCACCACGCGATCGCGGTGTTCCTGTCGTTCGGTGCGATCGCCGTCGAGGCGCTCGTCATCGCCGGCGTGCTCTCCCGCACGTATCGCTATCGCGCCCTCGCCGGCGTCGGCGCGCTCTGTCTCCTCTCGGGGTTCTCGCTCCTGCAGGGTCTGTTCTGGCCGGGATGGTGGCTGCTGCTCCTGTCGTTTCTGCCGTGGCATCTCGTCCCGTCGCGACCTGGAGCACAGGCGGCGCGGCTGCGTCCCGCACCGGTGACGGTGGTCGTGGCACTCATCGCCGCGCAATTCGTCATCTCGCTGCTCCGGCTCGAGGTGTCGCCGCTGATCTCTGCCTACGACATGTACGCGACGACGTACGCGAGTCCGGCCGAGTACGAGCAGAAAGCGGGCGAGGAGTACTGGATCGTGGCGGCGGACGATCGCGCAGCGCGGCATGAGTGCCGCGTGTCGCGTACGGACGTCGACGTGCTCGGGCGCGCCGCGGCCGGCGGCGGCGATCGTGAGCGGGCGCTGGAGGTGGTGCGCCGCTGCGTCGAACCGCTCGCGCGACTCGAAACCGTCTCGGTCGAGGCGCGGCGGGCGCGCGTCGACTGGGACGCCTGGAAGCTCGACGCCCCCGTGCGCACGCGGCTTTTTTCGGTGGCGGTGAGCGACTGATGCCCGCGGCGAGACGCCTCTTCCTGACTGCCCTCGCGCTCGGGGCGTGCGCCGCAGCGGCGTATGGGGCGGTGCGGCTCGCATTCGGGCCGCGCCCCGTCTATGTCAACGTCCGCTGGGCCGACGAGGTCGACGGGGCCGCGCGCCGCGTCCTCGAGCAGCGCTTCGGCCTCACAACCGGTGAACGGCGCGAGGGGACCACCTGGGGTTACGCACTCATCGACCGGTCCCGCAGCAACATCCGCGCGCTCGTCCAGGACCCCGTCGTCGCCGACACGCATCAGATTCATCGCACGGCGTTCCGCGTCGGCTATTTCGCTCAGCGGCTCCCGTACCGCACGCGGCATCCGTGGATGCCGGTGACGCTGGAGGTGCTGAGCCTGCTCGGCCTGGCGCTCGGATGCCTCGCCGCCGGCCTCGCCGCGGCGGAGCGCTTCACGCCGCGGCTCATGCGCGGCCCGCTCGCCTGGCTCCGCGCGGCGTTCCTCGATCCGGTTGCTGCCGGATCGCGGCTCGTCGAACCGGTCGCTCGCTGGATCGCCGGCCGCATCCCCGGCGCCACCGCCGAAGCGGTCGGAGGCTTCCGCATTGTCTTCGGGACGGCGCTCCTGCTGTACCTGCTCCGCCACGACGTGTCCGGCTGGATCACGGGGTGGCTGATGGTCTGGGGCGTCCTCTTCATCGCGGGCGCCGCGGCGCGGCTCTCGTTCGCGATGCTCACGCTCGGCGTCTTCGCGTGGGCCCTGCGGTACACGATCGACATCGGCCATCACACGGTGGGCACGCTGCTGGTGACGCTCGTGTGCCTGCTCGGCTCGCGGTGGGGCGATGCGTGGAGCGTCGACGCGTGGCGCCGGCGCGAACGCCCGCGTGCGGCGGCGCAGGTGTACGGCTTCACCGTCTGGGTGCCGTCATTCGTGCTGGGCCTCGCATTTGCCGCGGCCGGCTTTGCGAAGCTGTTTCAAGGCGGCATCGGCTGGATCCTGAACGGCACGGTCAGATACCACTTTCTGTCCGACTCGCGCGAGGCGCTCGTCGACTGGGGCCTGCGCGCGGTCCAGAGCGACGCCGCGGCGGTGCTGTTGTCGCTCGGCGCCGTGGCGATCGAGGCGCTGGTGATCGTCGGCGTGTTCGCGCGCGCCTACACCTTCCGGCTCGCCGCCGGGGTGGCGTCGCTCCTCCTGCTGTCGGGGTTTGCGCTCTTTCAGGGCGTGATCTGGGCGGGATGGTGGATGCTGCTGCTCTCGTTCCTGCCGTGGCACCAGGTGGGACCGGCGGGTCGGCCGCGCATGGATCACGCGCGCGGCGAGACCCGCCCTCCGCCGCCCTCACCAGCCCCGTCGTGGCCTCGGCCGCTCTATCCAGCGATCGTCGTGCTCGCGCTTCTGGCCGTGCAGGTCGTCGTCTCGATCCTGCGCCTCGAAATCTCGCCGATCCTCTCCGCCTACGACATGTACTCGACGACCTACGCCTCGCCGGCCGATTTCGAGGAGAAGGCGAGCGATGCGCGCTGGCTGGTGGCCATCGACGACACCGGACGCCGCCATCAGTGCCGGTTGACGCGCGTCGAAGCGGAACGCCTCACGTCGAGCGCCTCGTCCAGCGAGGCGCTTCCGTCCGCGCTGCGGGAGCGCTGCCTGGATCCGTCGCTGCGCGTGAAAACGGTGACCGTTGAAGCGGATCGCGTGCGTGTCGACTGGGCGCGGCTGCGTCTGGAGGAAACGGGGCGGGTGCCGTTGCGGTCGTTCGACGTCACAAACTGAGATCGTAGGGCGCGGCTTTACGCCGCGCCAGGCGGGCCGTGAAGGCCCGCCCCGCGCTCTGCCCCACGCCTGGCGTCCTTCTCAATGAGCCCGTCGCGCAGGTGCAGCACCCGCGGCGCGAAGGCCGCCACGTCGGCCTCGTGCGTGACCACCACGATCGTGTGGCCGGCTTCGTGGAGGCGGGCGAAGAGCGCCATGATCTCGGCCCCGGTCTTCGAGTCGAGGTTGCCCGTCGGCTCGTCGGCGAGCAGGAGCGACGGGCGATTCACCAGCGCGCGCGCGATCGCCACGCGCTGCCGCTGGCCGCCCGACAGCTCGTTCGGGCGGTGGGTGAGACGCGGCAGCAGATCCACCATCTCCAGCGCCGCCCTCGCGCGCGCGTCGCGATCGGGCCCCGACACGCCGGCGTAGACCAGCGGCAGCGCCACGTTGTCGAGCGCCGATGCCCGCGGCAGCAGGTTGAACGTCTGGAAGACGAAGCCGATCTCCTGATTCCGGATGCGTGCCAGCTCGTTGTCGTTCATGTCGCTGACGCGGCGGCCGTTGAGCAGGTAGGTGCCTTGCGTCGGCGAGTCGAGGCAGCCGATCAGGTTCATCAGCGTCGACTTGCCGGAGCCCGAGGGCCCCATGATGGCGACGTACTCGCCGCGCTCGATCGCGAGCGAGACGCCGCGCAGCGCGTGCACCTGCTCCGCGCCCATCGTGTAGGTCTTCCAGAGATCGAGCGTGTCGATGAGCGGCATGGCGCCGTCAGAGGGATTTCAACCGCTCGACGAGCGACTTGACGGCCGCCGGCGCGTCGGAGGGGATGTGGGCGGCCCAGCTCCGCGTATTGATCGGCACGAGGAACAGCTTGTGGGCGACCGGCTTCCGCCGCTCCTCTGCAATCGCGCGCGCCAGCTCGCCGGCCGGCGCGACGGCCGGGCCCATCAGAAAAATGCAGACGTCGCGCCCGTCCTTGTCACGCGGCATCCGCACGGCCAGACCCCACGTCTCCGCCACGGCGCCCGCGTCGACCTGCGGCACCACGCGCGCAAGAATCCGCGGCGGCACCTTGCCAAAGAACCGCCCTTTCGGCGGCGCGCACGCGATGTCGAATCCCTGGACCCGCGTCTCGTCGCACTGGCTGAACTCGGCGCCGATCACCTGACGGAACCGCGCGAGCGCAGCCTTGCTGACCAGATCGCTCGCCCCCGCCCGCTCGGCCGTGAACGACGCGCCGCCGGATTGCCGTTCGGGATCCACCGTCGCGGGCCTCGCCGTCCGGCGCGCCGCCTCCGCGGCCGGCGCCTCGGGCGCGGGCGCGCGCCATCGCTCGGCATCCGCACCCCGCCGTCCGGATCCCGGCTCCCGGGTCCCGGATCCCGGCCCCCCCGCGAGATCGGCGTCGTACTCGGCGCGCAGCGAATCGTCGCAGAGCGTCTTGTAGGCCTGCGTCAGCGCCGCGGCCTTGACGGCGGCGATCTCCTGGAACTCGCGCCCCAGGTGCTGCACCTTGTCGGGGTGGTATTTGGCGATCTCGCGGCGGAACGCCTTCTTGATCTCGTCGAGCGGCGCAGTGGGCGCCACCTCGAGCATCTCGTAGTAACTCGCGGCCATGGACGAGCTAGGAGCCCTTCTTGAATTCCGCGATGTTGCCCGCGGGCAGCTCCGCCACGGCGCGGCGGCCGGGGATGCGGCGCGACGGCCTCTTCCGCGGGGCCGCGCCCGCGTCGGTGCTCTTCGCGCAGTACGGGCAGAACTTCCACTCGGGCTGCATCGGGCGACGGCAGTGCTGGCACCCGCCGCCGACGCGATGGCCGCAGGTCGGACACGCCGTGAAGTCAGGGGCGACGCGCGTGCCGCACTCGGGACACACCGTTCGCGTCTCGTGCACCTCGGTGACGACGCGGAGCAGCTCCTGCGGCGTGGTCATGCCGGCCTTCACCTTCAGCAGGCCGTCTTCGCCGAGCGAGATCATCCCCGCCGCGAGCGCCGCCTCCCGCAGCTGCGCCTCGGCGCCGCGCTGCGCGATGAGCCGGCGCAGATCGTCGGTCACGGTCATGATCTCGTAGATGCCGACGCGGCCGCGGTAGCCGGTGTTGTTGCACTTCTCGCAGCCATCGGCCCGGTAGAACGTCAGCGCCGCGGCGTCGTCGTCCGAGATGCGCATCGCGCGCAGCGTCTCCGGCTCCGGCGTGTACGGGCGCCGGCAGTCCATGCAGAGACGCCGCATGAGGCGCTGGGCGATGACGCCGATGAGCGCCGACGCGGTCACGTACGGCTCGATGCCGATGTCGGTGAGGCGCGTGACCGTCGAGGGCGCATCGTCGGTGTGCAGCGTGGAGAGCACGAGGTGGCCCGTCTGCGCCGCCTGCATGGCAATGCGCGCCGTCTCCTGGTCGCGGATCTCGCCGATGAGCACGACGTCGGGATCCTGCCGCAGGATCGACCGCAGGGCGTTGGCGAACGTCA
>CAZGLC010000222.1:0-8354 GCA_964526235.1 uncultured Bifidobacteriaceae bacterium | reverse complement strand
TGCGGTTATAGCTGTGCTCCCCGGCGATCACGTTGTCGCCGGTGACCCGCTCGGTCTCCAGGTCGCTTCGCCCGACAAGCGCGGGGGTGTTGAGGAACGGAGAGCCACTATTGTTCCTGGTGTGTGCGAGCTGGAGATTGGCGATGAGCGCGTTGCCCCGCACGCCCTCCCACTCGATCTTGGTGTTGGTACGTCCGTTGTCCTTGAGTTCTCGCGCTTCATAGGCGATGAACTCGTTGAGCCCCTTCTCTTCGGGCGCGTGCTCCCACGCGTTCAGGAAGATGAACCGGTTCGAGCGGGTCGCCTGATACGAGACTTTGTTCGTGAAGATTCTCTGGTAGTTGATGAGCTGGCCGGCCGACCCATCCGGCTTGAAGGTGTTCAACACGTCATAGGACGCACTGCGCCGGCGCGCGGCCGTGTAGAACCACAGCCTGTCCCGAACGAAGCGGCCCCCCAGGTCCCCGCTCATGTCGGACTGCGCGTCGAGGCGGTCGCCCGAGGTGATGCCGATGGCCTCCAACGCCGCGTCGACGTTGGTGCCCTCGAAGCTCTTGTTCGTCCCGGACCAGAACCCGCTGCCGTGGAAGTCATTCCCGCCGGACTTCACGATCGCCGTGATCTGGACGCCGCGCGTCGGCTGCTCCGCATCCGTGCCAAGGGTCTGGATGCGTACCTCCTCGATCGTTTGATAGTCCCACGACACGGCCTGGTTGGACGTGCGGGCCGCAATCCCGTCGAGGGTGTACCAGATCGAGCCGCCCACGCCGTGCGCGCGCGGATTCGGGTTCTCCAGCATCTGGACTCCACCACCGACCTCGAGGAAGGTGCGCACGCCAGGCGCCATCGTCAACACGCTCATCATGTTGTTGCGCGGAGTGGCTGAGAGCTGGAGCATCTCGTTCGTCAGCTCCGTGCTGCCTGAGGTCGAAGTGACGTCCACGACCGGCGCCTGCCCGGACACGGTGACCGACTCGCCCACCGCGGCCACGCCGAGCTCCACGTCGATCCTGGCGGTGAAACCGACGGTCAGCCGGATCTCCTGCCGCCGGACAGTCGAGAAGCCTGGCAACTCGAAGTTGAGTTCATAGACGCCAATCGGCAGCGGCGTCAGGCGATACTCGCCCACTGCGTTCGTCACGTCTGTGACTTGCGGGACCTGCAGGGCGGGACTGGTGGCGGTTACCGTGACACCGGGGAGCACAGCCCCAGTCTGATCGGTGACCTGACCGATGAGGGTGGCGGCCGTTCCCTGGCCAAACGCGGGCACGGCGGAGAGGACGACGACAACGGCGACGACCGGGGCAACGCACAACGAGCGACGAAGCATGTCGGCCCTCCTTGGTTAATAAGGGCCACCGGCGCGCAGGTATGAAGATAAGGGGTCGCTACATGGCCGCCATCCTAGAGAGGCGCTCCCCGTGGGTCAAGGTAAAACGCCGTAGGGCCGAGACACCACAAGAAGCAGGACGTGTGACGGCTTTCGCCGCTGCTTCGCCTGAGGAGCCATGCGGCGGAGGTGAGCGGGACGCAGGGTGGACCACCTGAGGCCACCAGAAGCCGAACAGTCAGTTGGTTGCCAACGGCATCAGCGGCGGGGGTGGTCCGATCAGCCGCGAGCGATCGGCCCCGGGCCTGGGGCGGAATTTCTGCGTCCGGCCTCCTGTCGCCTCTGCAACATAGAGGTTCCCGTCTGAATCCACCGAGAGCTGATGCGGATTCCAGATTCCGCCGGGGAACGTCCCCTGGGTGCCCCATGACGTGATCATCTTCCCATCGAGGTCGTACTTGACGACCTTGTTGTTGTTGCCTCCGATGGTTCCGAGATGTCCGTCCGCCGTGACCATGATGTGTTGAAGCTGGCGCAGCCCTCCGAACTGATTCAGATACGTCCCGTGTTCGTCGAAGATCTGGATGCGCATGTTCCCTCGATCGGCGACGTACAGACGGCGGCGCTGATCGATATCGATGGCGTGCACCGTATTGAACTGGCCGTTGCCGGTCCCCCGCGTGCCCCACTGCAGCAGGAACTTCCCGTTTCTGTCGAACTTCATCACACGCGTGTTCGTGTAGCCGTCACTGATGAAGAAGGTGCCGTCGGGCAGCCAGGCGATGTCGGTCGGCCGGCCGAAGTGCTTCTCGTCGGTGCCGGCCACGCCCGCCTCTCCGAGCGTCATCACGAGCTGCTTGCCGTCGTGGGTGAACTTGAAGATCTGCTGTCGCAGGTCGTCGATGACCCAGACGTGCCGTTGCGGATCGTACGGGCTGATCTTGACCTTGTGCGGACCGCGTCCGCCCTGGAACAGGTGATCCCACTGCGTCCACGACTCGATCATCCTGCCGGCGGCATCGACGATGATGATGCAATTGCGCATCTCCGGCATCGGCGTCAGCGCCGAACCGATGGCGCCCCAGGCGCCGCTGAAGTTGTTCGGCAGCGTCTCGGGCAGCTTGATCTCACCGCGGTTGACCAGAATGATCCGGTTGGGGCTTTCCGCGAAGACGCCGCCCTGAGATCCCAGCGCGTACCCGGGACGCGCCAGCGGCTGCGGCCAGTTGGGCACGACGTCGTACGGGCCGGTCTCGTCCTCGCCCCCTCGTTCCTGCTGGAGGTGCGCGGGACCCGAGAACAGGCCGCAGGCGAACACCACGGCCACCGCGAGCGTCACGTTGCGCATAGAGAACCTCCTCGTGCCGCTATTGTGCACCAGGGACGGCCACGCGAAATCGGAAAAGCCGGTAGGCGGTAGCCGGTGCTCTTGCTACCAGCTACCGACTACCGACTACCGACTACCGACTAGCTCAGAACGTGTAGCGGATGCCGAGCTGCATCGTCCGCGGCAGATCGGCGTTGATCGACTGGAGGAAGAACGGCGACCGGCGATCGCCGATCGGGTTGCCGAAGTTGACGCGATCCAGCGCGTTGTAGACCTCCCAGTAGAAGCCCATCGACTGCTGGCCGGCCATCCGATAGACGTATTGCATGCGCAGATCGAGCAGCACCTTGTTGCTGCCCTCGATCCCGTTGCGCACGGCGAGCCCGCTGGCGTCGAGCTTCGACGCGATCGGCAGCGTCGCGTCGTCGCGGCCCCGGACCGGACGGTCCGCCGCGCTCTGCCCCGTCATCGAGTTGTCGCGGTCGCCGTTGGCGTCGCGGCCGAGGAACTCGTTGACCGGGTTGCCGGAGTAGTACCGGAACGTGGCGCCGAGGCCGAGGCCGCGCCACGCATCCCAGTTGGCGCCGCTCGTGAACGCGTGCCGGTTGTCGGTGTTGGCCAGGCCGTAGTCCAGGCGCGGGTCGAGATCGTCGTTGACCCGCTTCTCGACGATGTTGCCGCCGCTCGACAGACCGCCGTTGACGTCGCGCGCGCGCGACAGCGTGTACGCCATGCGTCCGGACCAGCGGTCGGCGAACCGCCGCACCAACGCGACTTCGAGGGCGTCGTAGTCGGTGTTGAACTCGGAGCTCGACATGTACTGCAGCACGCGGAGGAAGTTCGTGTTCCTCGCCGCCGCGGGAATCAGCGTGCCGTCGGGATCGAACACCGACGGCCCCGGACGGCCGATCGTGCCGTTCGGCAGCCGCCGCGGCTCGTTGATGTCGATCCGGAGATTCTGGTCGCGCCCGCGGTTGCCGACGTAGTCGGCCGTCAGCGCGATGCCGGGCAGCACCTCCCGCTGGACGCCGCCGCTGAAGCCGATCAGGTACGCCATCTTGCGGTCGCCGTCGACGACCGGCTCGTTGTTGACGAACGAGCCTGCCTGCACGCGGTTGCGCGTGTCGACGAGCATCGCCCGGCACGCCGCGCTCGTGTACGCCAGGCCGTCGCCACGGCCATCCGGCCGCAGGCACGGATGCGCGGGCACCACGCCGCGCAGCGCCGAGAGGTCCTCCCCGGTGTTGAACTGGAACGTCGGGGAGATGACGGCATTGAGCTGCAGGTTCGACGCCACGGCGGTCGCCTGGTACTCGTAGAACTTCCCGACGCCCGCGCGGAACACGGTCTTCTCGTCGGGCGCATACGCGAGGCCGACCCGCGGCGCCACCGCGTCCTTCGTGTTCGGGATCATGTGCTGGTAGTCCCAGCGGAGCCCGAGGTTCAGCGTCAGCTTGTCGGTCATCTGCCATTTGTCGGCGACGAAGACGTTCGTGCGCCAGTCGTCCATGGCGTAGAACAGATTGCCGAGGCGCATCTGGTAGCGGCTCGGGTAGGTCGTGACGTCGGCCGCATTGAACGGGCGGTTGGTCGGGAACTCGAACAGGCCGAAGTAGTTCCCGCCGACGACGTTGGTCCCGCCGTTCTGGCTGATGCCGAAGCCGAACTTGAGCGTGTGATCGTTCGGCGTGTAGGTCAGCTGGTTGCTGAACAGGATGCTCGTCACAGAGGCGCCGCTCGGGCTCTCATGCGGGCCGGCCTGATAGTCCGGGTGCAGCTGCCCCGCACCGAAGTCGAGCTGATCGCGCTGCCCGAGGCTCGAGAGGCTGCCGCGGCCCTTCCCCTCGAGCGAGTAGACCTTGTCGCCGCCCGCGTCGAACAGCGCCTGGTCGCCGATGTGCAGCTCCTCGGTCACGCGCGACACGCGGCTCTCGTTCACGAGCCGGCTGCCGAGGACGCCCGTCCACTGCGTGCTCCAGAAGAACTCCCCGGGCTTCGGGGCGCGCTCGATGCGCATGGCCGAGATCGTGCGCTTGTCGCGGACGTGATCCTGGCCGTTGACCGCGTTCGGATCGAACAGCGCGCGGAAGTTCAGCCGATGCGCCGCGGTCAGCTCGTAATCGACCCGCTGGAAGATGTTGCTCGACTTGATCGGCAGCGCCGTGGTGTACGACGCCGCCAGCGGCGCCGCCTCCGGCGGGTAGTTCAGGAACGCCGCTTCCTCAATCCGCAGACGCTCGTAGTTGGCGAAGAAGAACGCCTTGTTGCGAAGGATCGGCCCGCCGATGCTGCCGAGCACGGTCTTCACGCCGGTGTCGGGGTTCTCGCGTCCTTCCCGCTTGAGGAAGTAGTTGGTCGCGTTCAGCTTGTCGTCCTGCAGGTAGTACGCGCCGCGGCCGTGGAACTGGTTGGTACCGCTCTTGGTCACGGCGTTGACGACCACGCCCGTCGCGCCGCCGTACTCGGCGCCGTACTCGTGCACCAGCACCTGGTATTCGGCTGTCGTGTCGATCGTCATCCGGGTCTGCGATCCCGACCCGGTCAACGTGCGATCGTCGTTGTTGTACATCCCGTCGACGAGGAACAGGTTGCCGCCGGTCTCCCGGCCGTTGGCGCTGTACTGCGCCCCCTCGAACGCGCCCGGCCCGAGGTTCGGCGTCAGTCCCGGAACCAGCTGCAGCAGCGCGTACTGCTGGCGCCCCTGCGTCGGCAGGTCCTCGATCTGCTGGGCGGTGATGTTGGACCCGATCTGCGTCTGCGTGACCTCGATGAGCGGCGCCTCTCCCGTCACCGTCACCTGATCCGTCAGCCCGCCGATGGCCAGCGTGAAATTGAGCGTGACCGCCTGACCGACCAGCACCGGGATGCCCGTACGCCGCTGCACCTGGAAGCCGGTCAGTTCGGCGGTGATCGCGTAGCGGCCGGGGGTCACGGCCGGAATCACGAAGCGACCGCCCTCGTTGGTCACCGCCGTCCGCATGAGGCCGGTGGCCTCGTCCATGAGGGTGACGGTGACGCCGGGAAGCACGCCGCCAGACTGGTCGGCGATGCTTCCGTTCAGTTCGGCGACCGCGCCCTGTCCGAACACAGGGGCGGCCGCGAGGGATAACACTACCGTCAGGCATACGACGCCGCGAAGCATAGTTTGAGCCTCCCCGGGTTGAAGAGCCGCCGGCCGACTAGGTATGGGATGCGCGCGTGGTTAAGGAGTGCGGCGCCGCCCCAACGCAATAATGGCGGTCATCGTAGGGATTACCGCGAGCGGCGTCAAGCGCAAAAAGACAGGGGGGGAGCCGGTAGGTCGTAGCCGGTAGCTCCGCGACGAGCTACCGGCTACCGGCTAAAGGCTACCGGCTATTGGCTCGGTCAGAACGTGTACCGCACTCCGAGCTGCATCGACCGCGCCTCGTCGGCCACAACCGTCTGCAGGAACTGCGAGCTCCGGCGGTTCCCGATGGGGTTGTTGAAGTTGGCCCGATTGGTGAGGTTGTAGATCTCCCAGTAGAATCCCATCGAGCGGCGACCGCCCAGCGTGTACTGAAGCCGCATATCCACGAGCATCTTCTCGCTACCTTCCAGCGCGTTCCGGAGGGCCTGCCCAGTGGCGTCGACCGGGGACAGGATCGGCCGGGTGGCATCATCGCGGCCCCGCACCGGGCGATCGAAGTTGGTGCCGTCGCCGTCACCGTTCGCGTCCCGTCCGACTGTTTCATTGACCGGCCAGCCGGAATAGTACCGCGCAGTCATCCCGATCCCGAGCCCTCGCCAGGCCTGCCAGTTGCCGCCGGACGTCAACCCGTGCCTGTTGTCGAAGTTCGCCAGGCTGTAGTCCCGCCGCGGGTTGCGATCGTCGTTGACCCGCTTGTTGACGAGCGCGCCGCCACCGGACGCGTTACTCCCGTTCACGTCCCGCGCGCGTGACAGCGTGTAGGCAAAGCGTCCGGACCAGCGATTGGCCATCCGCTTCTCCAGGCTCATCTCCAGCGCGTTGTAGTCGCTGTTGAAGGCGTCGAGATTCTGATACTGCAACACGCGACGGAAGTTCACGCCTCGCGCCCCGGCCGGAACCAGCGTGCCGGTCGGATCGAACCCGTTGACTCCGAGGCGGGTCACCTGTCCATTGGGTGCTAGCGGCCCCTCGTTGAGGTCGATGCGGCCCACGTTGTCGCGGCCACGGTTGCCGACGTAATCGACCCGGACGGCCACGTTCGGTAGGATTTGGCGCTCGACGCCCGCGCTGAACCCCCACAGATAGGCCAGCCGGCGCTCGTCGGGAACGGCAACGTTATCGTTATTGAACTGGGTGCCGGCTGCGACGGCGTCGCGGAAGGCCACGAGTTGGGCCCGACAAGCCGGGCTGATCACCGCCATGCCGGCGCGACCATCCGGATTCAAGCAGGGATGCGCCGGCCGCACCCCGCGCAGGGCCGAGGTATCCTCGCCCGTATCGAAACCAAAGTTGCGTGCGACCACGCCGTTTTGGAAAAGGGTGGAGATGACGGTGATGGGCGGGAACTCGTAGTACTTTCCAATACCCCCGCGGATGACCATCTTGTCGCTGGCGGCGTACGCCACGCCAATCCTGGGCTGGAAGCCATTCTTCGTCTCTGGGGTCATCCGGTTATAGTCGTAACGAACACCCAGGTTCAGGGTCAACCGATTCGTGACCTGCCACTTGTCCCCGCCGAAGAAGTACACGCGCCTATCCTCAACCGGGATGAAGATCTCCCCCACTCGAGCCTGAAAGCGACTCGGATAAGTGGCGGCGTTCGCCGGGTCGAACGGCTGGTTCTGGAGGAACTCAAACGTGCCAATCTGGTTGTCCGCGATGATACTCATCCCGCCGTTGGTGCTGGCGCCGAAGCCGGCCTTGATCGTGTGCCTCGCCGGGGTAAAGGTCACCTGCTCGGTGAAGGTGTTCGCGATGATGACGTTCGCGCTCATCGCCTGCCGCGGGCCCGCCCGATAGTCCGGATGCTGCTGCATCGAGCCGTAGTCCAATGGATCGCGCCCCCGCATGCCTGTCCACGTCCGCCCCGTAATGTCAAATGGGATATCGTTGAAATCCTCGTTGAAGATCCCGCGGTCGCCGATCCACAGGGCCTCCCTCGTGGTGCTCGCCTTGAACTCGTTGAGCAGACGGCTGCCCAGGACCGCGGTCCACTGCGCGCTGGCGAGCGTCTCGGGTGTGGCGCGCTCGTATCTGAAGTTTTCCCGTGTACTCCGTTCGTCTTCGGCGTTCTCGCCAATACCATCGTTCGGCCCGAGGGCCATCCGGAAGCTGAAGGTATGGCTCGAGTTCAGCTGGTAATCCACCCGACCGAAATAGTTGGTCAGGTTGACGTCGTACACGGTCGAAAACGACGTCGCCAGGGGCGCCGCCTCCGCCGGAAATAGATTGTTGATCGCGTCCTTGGACCAGGTGCGCTCGTAGTTGAAAAACCAGAACGCCTTGTTCCTGAAGAGCGGGCCGCCCATATTGCCCCCGCCAGACTTGTTGCTGCTGTCCGGGTTCTTCTCCCCGCTCAGCTTCAGGAAGTAGTTGGTCGCATCCAGGCTGCTGTCCTGCAGATAGTAGAACGCGCTGCCACGAAAGTCGTTGGTCCCGCCCTTGGTGACCGCGTTGACAATGACGCCGGCGGCCCCGCCGTATTCCGCCCCGTAATCGTGCGTCAGCACCTGGTACTCGGCCGTGCT
>CAZGLC010000221.1:6905-8376 GCA_964526235.1 uncultured Bifidobacteriaceae bacterium | reverse complement strand
GGCTGTCGACGATTCGAAGCGCCGATCAGATCCTGGTGCTCGAGGCGGGCGAGATCGTCGAGCGCGGCACCCACGCGGAACTGCTGGCGCTCAACGGCCGCTACCGGCAGCTCTACGAGAAGCAGTACCGGTTCGAAGCCGACCGCTTCATCAACCCCGGCGAGGACTTCACGCCCGAGCCCCCAAAGCCGGCGATGCCGCCGCCGCGCGTCGGAACGGCCCTGTAGGAGCACGCATGGCGCAGCAGCACGAGGTGGACTTTCGGATCGGCGGCGACGACATGCAGTTCGTCGAGGTCGAGCTCGATCCGGGTGAAAGCGCGATCGCCGAAGCCCTCTGCGCGGCGCGCGGCGTCTCGATCGGGATGGCCGATCGAATCTACAAGGCGGCGCCCGCCGCCGGCGGCAGCCGGCGGGAGGGCGGGTCGATTCTCGCCGGCCTCGGCAATCTGCTCGACGGCGATTCGCAGTAAGCCATGCGTGCGACATCTGTCCTCGTGACAGGTGCCAACGGCGAGATCGGGCACGGGCTGTTGACGCGCCTGGCGGCCGACGGGCGCTCGATTGTCACGCTCGATATCCAGCCGCTCGAGCCGG
The DNA here is from genome assembly GCA_964526235.1 of uncultured Bifidobacteriaceae bacterium. Classification (GTDB taxonomy): domain Bacteria; phylum Acidobacteriota; class Vicinamibacteria; order Vicinamibacterales; family UBA2999; genus MELF01. The sequence continues at coordinate 7,780 of CAZGLC010000221.1, read as the reverse complement.
GGCTCGCGCGCCTGGTGCGCCGTGAGTTCACCGGATCGATCACCGACAAGGCGCTCCTCGAACGGATCCTGGCGGAGTTCGAAATCGACCTGGTCTTCCACCTGGCGGCGCTGCTGTCGACGCGCGCCGAGTTCACGCCGGTCACGGCACACCAGGTGAACGTCGACGGCACGCTCAACCTCCTGGAGTTCGCACACCACGAGGGCGAGTCGCACGGCCGTCCGGTCGTCTTCCTGTATCCCTCGTCGATTGCCGTCTACGGTCTGCCCGACGTCGAGACCAAACTGCGGGCTCGGCGCGTGCGCGAAGACGAATGGAATACGCCGACGACGATGTACGGGTGCAACAAGCTGTACTGCGAGCAGCTCGGGCGCTACTACGCGCGGCACTACAAGCAGCTCGCGGCCGAGACCCCGAGCGGGCGCGTCGACTTCCGGTGCGTGCGGTTTCCGGGACTCATTTCGGCCGTCACCGTCCCGTCGGGCGGGACGTCGGATTACGCGCCGGAAATGATCCACGCCGCCGCGAAGGGCGAGCCGTATGCCTGCTTCGTGCGGCCGGATACACGGATTCCCTTCCTGGTGATGCCCGATGCGATCGACGCGCTCCTGCAGCTGGCGTCGGTGCCGCGCGAGCGACTGACGAGAACGGCTTACAATCTCGCCGCGTTCACTCCGACGGCCGACGAGATCTGCGAGGTCGTGACGCGCGCGTTTCCGCGCGCCTCCGTGCAGTGGCGCATGGATGACAAGCGCCAGCGGATCGTCGATTCCTGGCCCGCCGAAGTCGACGATTCCACGGCGCGCCGCGACTGGGGGTTCGCGCCGCACTACGACTTCGCGCGCGCCTTCGAGGAATATCTGATCCCGACGATC
>CAZGLC010000221.1:0-6805 GCA_964526235.1 uncultured Bifidobacteriaceae bacterium | reverse complement strand
CCCGGCGGTCCCGAGGTGCTGACGCTCGCCGAGCGCCCCGATCCTCGTCCGGCGACCGGTGAAGTACTGATCGCGGTGGCGGCCGCCGGCATCAACCGTCCCGACATCCTGCAGCGGCGCGGCGGCTACCCGCCGCCGCCGGGGGCGAGCGACATTCCGGGGCTCGAGGTGGCGGGGACGATTGCGGCTATTGGCGACCGCGTCGAGGGCTGGCACATCGGCGATCGTGTCTGCGCGCTCGTGGCAGGAGGCGGCTATGCCACTTTCTGCGTGGCGCCGGCGCCCCAGTGCCTCCCTGTGCCGGCGTCGCTCGACCTGGTCGCGGCAGCGGCCGTCCCGGAAACGTTCTTCACGGTGTGGACGAACGTCTTCGAGCGCGGCCGCCTGGCGGCCGGCGAGGCGGCGCTCTTCCACGGCGGCGCGAGCGGCATCGGCACGACCGCGATTCAGCTGGCGGCGGCCCGCGGCGCCCGCGCCTTCGCGACGGCCGGGAGCGACGACAAATGCCGCGCGTGCGAGGCGCTCGGCGCCGAACGGGGCATCAACTACCGCACCGAGGATTTCGCCGGCATCGTCAAGGAGCGGACCGGCGGCCGCGGCGTCGATCTCGTGCTCGACATCATCGGCGCAGAGTACTTCGAGCGGAACATGGCCGCGCTGGCCGTCGACGGCCGTCTGGTGCAGATCGGATTGATGGGCCGTCCCGGGACGCCGCCGCTCGATCTGAGCGCGGTGCTTCGCCGCCGCCTGACGATTACGGGATCGACGCTGCGCCCCCGGTCGGTCGCCGAGAAGGGCGAGATTGCGGCGGCGCTGCGGCGCGAGGTGTGGCCGCTGCTCGAAAGCGGCCGCGTCCGGCCCGTCGTCTACCGGACGTTCCCGCTGGCCGAGGCGGCCTCCGCACATCGGCTCATGGAATCAAGTGAGCACGTCGGCAAGATTGTGCTGACGGCTGGCGGGGCGTAAAGCCCCGCTCTACGTGATGCGGGCGTAGGGCGCCCCTTCACGGGGCGCCGACACCCAGTCGGCCGGCGCGTCGACGTACGAGCGGTCGAGATCCCTCACCGATCCGCAGCCGAGCAGCGTCATCGTCCGTACCATGTCGGTGCGCAGAATGTCGAGGGCGCGGGCGACGCCGGCGCCGCCCGCCGCACCCAGCCCGTACGCGTACGCGCGGCCAATGAGGACGGCGCGGGCGCCGAGGCAGAGTGCCTTCACGACATCGCTGCCGCTGCGGACGCCGCCGTCCATCAGGACCGGGACGCGCGGGCCGGCGGCGGCGACCACCTCGGGCAGCACGCGCAGCGCCGGGGAGGCGCCGTCGAGCTGTCGCCCACCGTGGTTCGACACAATGATGCCGTCGAGGCCTTCAGCGGCCGCGCGGCGGGCGTCGGCGGCGGTGAGAATCCCCTTGACGAGCAGCGGACCGCCCCACGCGTCCCGAATCCACCCCAGGTCCTCCCACGTGACGGCCGTCTCGCGCAGCGCGGCCTCCACATCGAGATACGCCATCGGCCCCCGGCCGGGTACGACGACGTTCGGGAAGCGCATCAGGCCGCCGTCGCGGAGGAAGTCGAGCAGCCAGCGCGGTTTTCCGAGAAATTGCGGCAGGTATGGAAGGCTCGTCAGTCCGCGGGAGAGCACCTCCTGCACTCCGTTGCGCACGTCACGCTCGCGCAGTCCGGCGACCGGCGTGTCGAACGTCACGACGAGCGCGCCGTAGCCGGCGGCCTTCGCGCGCCCGATGCCCGCGAGCGCCGCCTCGCGGCCGCCAACGAGGTACAGCTGGTACCACGCCGCGCCGGACGTGGCGCGCCGGACATCTTCGAGCGCGCAGCCGGAGAGCGTCGACAGCACGTAAATGGTTCCGGCGGATCCTGCCGCGCGCGCGGCCGCTTCTTCGGCGCGCGGATAGAAGAGACGGCTGCTGCCGACCGGCGCCAGCAGCACGGGCAGGGCGACAGTCGTCTCAAGCAGGCTCGTGCTCAGGTCGCAGTGCCGCACGGCCACGCCCTGCCGCGGACGAAACGTCACGTCCTCGAAGACGCGGCGGTTCTCGCGCAGCGTCACCTCGCGCTCTGCGCCCCCGTCGATGTAGTCGAAGACGGCGCGCGGCAGCCGGCGCCACGCGAGGCGGCGCAGATCGTCGACGCTGACGACGCGCGGCGGGGCCAGCCTGGCCATCGGCGCTCTAGTCCGCGTAGACGACCGTTCGCAGGCTGCGGTGCGCGCGAACGACGTCGGATGTGAGCTGCTTGCTCAGATAGACCTTCGACTCGCGGTTGTCGGCCGCGTTCGGCTCGTACTTCACCACGTCGAACTCGAGCTGATCGAGCGTCCCACGCATGTCGTAGAACCGGTTTTTCGTTTTCACGAGCACCTCGTGAAATCCGGTCGCGTGCGCCCACGCTTCGGATTCCTCGGTGAGCGCGCGGAAGTGCCCCTGGCCGCGCCAGTCGCGCCGGGTCGCCCCGATCCAGCTGTAAAGAACGCGGCGCCCGTCGAAACGGACGCAGCCGCGGAGCCGCTCGACCAGATCGCGCAGCTTCGGCTCCGCCTCGACCGCGCGCAGCTCGTGCACGACCTTGTACGACACAGGGACGACCGTCCCGGGATCATCGGGCAATGGCGCCTCGGCCATCAGGATGAGCGACTCGCGGTCGTGCAGCCGACGGATGACCTCCTGGGCGGTCTTCTTGCGCGGAAACTCGCCGAAGCATTCCTCGATGTACTGGATCTCGAGTGCGCCGCGCTCCAGCGGATACTGCTTGATCAGGTATTCCAAAGGGGCTCCGTTCCCCACCGTCGGTAGTCGGTAGCAAGAACCCCGAACCCGCTACCAGCTACCGACTACCACCTACCAACTAAATTAGTTGTCGTAATAGAGCGAGAACTCGTGCGGATGCGGCCGGAGCCGGATCGGATCGAGTTCCTTCGACCGCTTCCAGTCCACCCACGTCTGGATGAGATCCGCGGTGAAGACGTCGCCGCGCAGCAGGAACCCGTGGTCCGCCTCGAGCGCGTTGACCGCCTCCTCGAGTGAACCCGGGGTCGTCCGGATCCCCATCTCCTTCATCTCGTGGCGCGTCATCTCATAGATGTCGCGATCGAGCGGCTTGCCCGGGTCGAGCTTGTTCTGGATGCCGTCGATCATCGCCATCAGCATCGCCGACCAGGCCAGATAGCCGTTGCAGCTCGGATCCGGGCAGCGGAACTCGAGGCGCTTGGCCTTGGGACTCTTCGAATACATCGGGATGCGGATGGCGGCCGACCGGTTGCGCGCCGAGAGCGCCAGGTTGACGGGCGCCTCGAAGCCGGGCACCAGACGACGGTACGAGTTGGTGGTCGGTGCGGCGAACGCGAGGATCGCCGGCGCATGCCTGAGCAGACCGCCCGCGGCCCAGAGCCCGAGCTGGCTCAAGCCGGCATAGCCGTCGCCCGCAAACAACGGCGTCCCGTCCTTCCAGAGCGACGTGTGGCTGTGCATGCCGCTGCCGTTGTCCTCGAAGATCGGCTTCGGCATGAAGGTGACGGTCTTGCCGTGGCGCTTCGCGACGTTCTTGCAGATGTACTTGTACCACATGAACTGGTCGGCCATCTGCAGCAGCGGCTGGAACTGCATGTCGATTTCCGACTGGCCGGCCGTCGCCACCTCGTGGTGGTGCGCCTCGACGATGATGCCGATCCTGCGCATCTCGTACACCATCTCGCCGCGCAGGTCGTGGAACGTGTCGGTGGGGCTGACGGGGAAGTAGCCGCCCTTGAAGCTCGGCTTGTAGCCCAGGTTCGGCTCTTCGATGCGTGCGGTGTTCCAGGCGCCCTCGACCGAGTCGATCTCGTAGTAGCCGCGGTGCTGGTTCTGCTCGTACCGGACTTCGTCGAAGATGAAGAACTCCGGCTCGGGGCCGATGAAGCAGGTGTCGGCGATGCCAGACTGCTTCAGAAATTCCTCCGCCTTGCGCGCGATGTGCCGCGGATCGCGCGTGAAGTCCTTGCGCGAGATCGGGTCGACGACGTTGGCGAGCACGCTGATCGTCGGCCTGGCGAAGAACGGGTCGAGGCGTGCGGTCGTCGGATCGGGCACAGCCATCATGTCGGATTCGTGGATGCCCATCCAGCCGCGAATCGACGAGCCGTCGAACCCAAGGCCTTCCTCGAACGTGCCTTCGTCCAGCACGTCCACCGGGAACGAGCAGTGCTGCCAGCTCCCGAGCATGTCGACGAACTTCAGGTCGACCATTTCGGCCTGGTGTTTCTTGGCGTACGCAAAGAAGTCTTTCGCGTTTTTCGGGAAATCGTCCGGCGTCATAGGAACTCCTCGCTAGTCCTCCGCGTCCCGCCGGGGCGCACCCGCGCGGGCCCGCTCGTGTTTGTCGATGACCAAGAAGAGAATGAGCCAGGGAGGGCGGCCGCCTGCGCTGGCGCGCCTCGCCGAAGGCGAAGCATACCCTAGACGGCGACGGGCTCGTACGACAAATTTGGGGCAAGCCACCGTTCAACGGCGGCGACGGTCGTCCCCTGGCGCGCGGCGTAGTGCTCCACCTGGTCCCGGCCGACGCGTCCGACGCTGAAATAGCGTGCGGCGGGATGGCTGAGATACAGACCGCTCACCGAGGAGGCCGGCATCATCGCGAAACTGTCGGTGAGCGTGATCCCGGCGCGGTCGGCCCCGAGCAGGTCGAACAGTTTCCCTTTTTCCGTGTGATCGGGGCAGGCCGGGTAGCCGAACGCGGGGCGAATGCCGCGGTAGCGCTCGGCCAGCAGGTCGTCGTTCGACAGGTGTTCGTCGGCGGCGTACCCCCAGTCGCGCCGGGCGCGGGCGTGGAGGTATTCGGCGAACGCCTCGGCCAGGCGGTCCGCCAGCGCCTTCACCATGATGGCGTGATAGTCGTCGTGGTCGCGCTCGAAGGCGGCGACCAGTTCCGCCGCGCCATGGCCCGTCGTCACCGCGAAGGCGCCCACGGAGTCGATGACGCCGCTGTCCCGCGGGGCCACGAAATCGGCCAGCGACAGATGCGGCGTCCCCTTGGGCATCTGCTCCTGCTGCCGCAGCATGTTGAAGCGCAGCAGCGGCGACCCGCGGGTCGCCGCTGCTGCGCCGGGATCCGGGATTCGGGATCGGGGATCCGACGAACCTGGAACCTCACCGGATCCCGCATCCCGGATCCCGGATCCCGGCTCGTAGACCACGATGTCCTCTCCGTCGGTGTTCGCCGGCCAGAAGCCGTAGACACCGCGCGGCGTCAGCAGACGGTCGGCGGCGATCCGGTCGAGCAGGGCGCGTGCATCGTCGTACAGCTCCCGTGCCGCCGCACCGTACTGCGGATGGTCGAGGATGGCCGGGAACCGACCCTTTAGCTCCCAGGCGGTAAAGAAGAACGTCCAATCGATGTAGGAAACGAGCGCCTCGACGCCCACGTCGTCGACCATGCGCGCGCCGGTGAACACAGGACGCGCGACGGTCTCCGGACTCCAGTCGAACCGCAGCCGGTTGGCGCGTGCCGTCTCCCACGGCACGATGGGCCGTGGCTTGAGCGCCGCGTGCTGCTGGCGGAGGCGCTCCTGCTCCGCGCGATTGGCCTCGGCGAACTCCGGCTTCTGCGCCGGGTTCAGCAGGTGTGCCACCACGTCGACCGCGCGCGACGCGTCGAGCACGTGGACGACCGGCTGGCTGAAGTCGGGCGCGATCTTCACGGCGGTGTGCTGACGGCTCGTGGTGGCCCCGCCGATGAGGAGCGGAATCGTGAAATGCCGCCGCTCCATTTCACGGGCGACGAAGACCATCTCGTCGAGCGACGGCGTGATGAGGCCGCTCAGGCCGATCAGATCCGCGCGCTCGTCCACCGCGGTCTGGAGGATGCGATCGGCGGACACCATGACGCCGAGGTCGACGACCTCGTAGTTGTTGCAGCCGAGCACGACGCCGACGATGTTCTTGCCGATGTCGTGGACATCGCCCTTGACGGTCGCCATCACGATCTTGCCGGGCGCCCGCGCCGTGGTGCCCGCCTTCCGCTTCTCTTCCTCCATGTACGGGAGCAGGTACGCCACCGCCTTTTTCATCGCGCGCGCGCTCTTGACGACCTGCGGCAGGAACATCTTGCCGGCGCCAAACAGGTCGCCGACGATCTTCATGCCGTCCATCAGCGGTCCTTCGATCACGTCCAGCGGACGCGGCAGCGTCCGCCGCGCCTCCTCGACGTCTTCCTCGATGAAATCGACGATGCCGTGGACGAGCGCGTGGGCGAGCCGCGCCTCGACCGTGCCGCTTCGCCACGACACATCGTGTTCCCGGCGCGCGGCCTCGCCCTTCACCGTCTCGGCAAACCGCACGAGGCGCTCGGTCGCATCCGGCCGCCGGTTGAAGATGATGTCCTGGACGTGCTCGAGCAGGTCGGCCGGGATGTCTTCGTACACCGCCAGCTGTCCGGCATTGACGATGCCCATGTCGAGTCCGGCCTTGATCGCCTGGAAGAGGAACGCGGAGTGGATGGCCTCACGCACGACGTCGTTGCCGCGGAACGAGAACGACAGGTTGCTGATTCCGCCGCTGACTTTGGCGCCGGGACAGGCCGCCTTGATGAGGCGCGTCGCCTCGATGAAGTTGATGCCGTACTCGTTGTGCTCCTCGAGGCCGGTTGCAATCGCGAGAACGTTCGGATCGAAGATGATGTCGAGCGGCTCGAAGCCAGCCTTGTCGACGAGCAGGCGGTAGGCGCGCTGGCAGATCTCGACCTTCCGCGCGATCGTGTCGGCCTGTCCCGTCTCGTCGAACGCCATCACGACGACCGCGGCGCCATAGGCC
>CAZGLC010000220.1:0-8401 GCA_964526235.1 uncultured Bifidobacteriaceae bacterium | reverse complement strand
TACACCTCGCGGTCCACGCCCGTCTTCGTCAACGGTGTGCTGTACACCGTGTCCGGTCAGCGGCGCCAGGTGGTGGCGATCGACGCCGCCACCGGCGAAACGGTCTGGACGTTCCGCGAGCCCGAGACCGCGCGGTACCTGCGGTCGCCGCGATCGGATTTCGGGAAGGGTGTGGCGTACGCGGAGGTGGACGGGCGCGGCGTGATCTACATCTCGTCGCCTGCGTTCTTTCTCTGGGCACTTGACGCGAGGACCGGCCGCCCGCTCGAGAACTGGGGCGCGCCCGTGCCGCTCGAGGACTTTCCGCGGAGCGGGGTCGTCGACATGATTCCAGACCTCATTCGCGACTGGCAGCCGTGGCTGGCGTGGCAGGGCGGCCCGTACGATCCGGACTACGGCATCCCGCGGCAGCTCGGGATGGTGACGGCCTCGTCACCGCCCATCGTGGTGAATGGCGTGGTGGTGGTCCTCGCCGGCGGTGAACCCACCTACGATCAGACGCGCATCGAGAACGTGCCTCACGACATTCAGGGCTACGACGCGCGCACGGGCAAGCACCTCTGGAAGTTCCACGTCGTCCCGCGCCCGGGCGAGTTCGGGCACGACACGTGGCTGACCGACGCGTGGCGCTTTTCGGGCGACATGCACTCGTGGGCGCCCGCCTCCGCCGATCCCGAACGTGGGCTCGTCTACGTCGTGACCAATTCGTCGACGTACCAGGTCTACACGGGCCATCGTCCCGGCGACAATCTCTTCGGCGGGAGCGTGCTCGCGCTCGACGTCAAGACCGGCCAGCGGAAGTGGCACTACCAGATCCATCGCAGCGATCAGTGGAACTACGACATCCCGACGGCGCCGATCCTGATGGACGTCACCGTCAGTGGACGACGGATTCCCGCGCTGATCCAGAACACGAAGCAGGGGCTCGTCTTTGCGTTCAACCGCGAGACCGGCCAGCCGATCTGGCCGATCGAGGACCGTCCCGTGATGCAGACGGAGGTGCCGGGCAACTACACGGCGAAGACACAGCCGTTCCCGACGCGCCCGGAGCCGCTCGATCCGATCGTCTGGAACGGAATCACCGAGGAGTTCGTGATCGACTACACGCCGGAGCTGAAGCGGCGGGCGACGGAGATCCTGAGCAGATTCCGGATTGGCGGTCTCTACGTCCCGCCGCTTCCCTATCGGCACACGAACAGTGTCGTCAACAACGTCGGCTGCCAGGGCGGACTGAACATCTACCATCCCCCCGTCGCGGATCCGACAACAGGGATCATGTACGCCTCGCACACGCGCAACTGCAACGCGCCGGCGTACCTCGTGCCGACCGACGGCGTCGACGTGGAGCGCACGGAGTTCGCCGGCAAGAGCGCCGAGGCGTGGCGCGGACGCGAGCGCGTGACGCCGACGACCGGGTCGACGGTCGCCGCCTGGAAGCAGGGGGAGATCACGGAGGGCCGGCTGCCGACGATCGACGGGCTGCCGGTGTACAAGCCGTTCTTCCAAGGCCTTGCCGCGTACGACATGAACACGGGCGCGAAGCTGTGGGACCTGCCCGTCGGGCAAACGCCGGCGCGCATCCGGAATCATCCGCTGCTGAAAGGCGTGAACGTGCCGAACACCGGCGGCACGGGCCACGGGGTGCTGCTCGTCACGGGGAGCCTGCTGGTGCAGACCTCAGAGGATCTGCGGGGCGAGGCGGAATCGAACGAGAAGGGGCAGGCGCTGCTCCACGCGCGCGACAAGCGGACGGGCCAGATCCTGTCGAGCGTGCCGCTCCCCATGCCGGGCCAGTACGGCATGATGACCTACATGCACGACGGCAAGCAGTACATCGTCGTGCAGGCCGGCAGCGCGCGGCGGGATCAGCCGGGCTCGCTCGTCGCGCTCACGCTGCCGTAGAGGGACTCAGTTCAGACTCCACAACGCCAGCGACGACACATCTTTGATGAAGATCCGTTGTCCCGATATCGCCGGCTGGGCCCACGTGGCGCTCCGGGCAACGGTGTAACTCTTGAGCGGCTCGAAACCCGTCCGGCTGCTCCGGGCGACGATGAGTTCCGCGTCGTCGTTCAAATAGAAAACCAGATCGTCCGCCTTGACCAGCGCGCTGTTCGTGGCTCGCCTCGGCCGGTCGAGCCACAGGACCTGGCCGGTCGACGCATCGAGGGCGAAATACTGGCCGCTGTTCCGATGGGACAACCCGAACAGCGTGTCGCCGACGACCACCGGGTTGCTCAAGTACATCGAGACGTCCTGGGTCTCCCATGAAACCTCGACAAACCACCGATCGTCCCGCCTGATCGGTGTGAGCGCCCGGACGCCCCGGTGGTGGCCGCTGACGATGATCGTCTCGCGATGGAGGACTGGCGTGATGGCCTGCACGTCCGGCGACTTCCAGGGATGCTCCCAGAGCACGGCACCGTCGGCGACCGAGATGCCGAGAATGGAGTGTTGAGCGACGGCGATGACCTGTCGTGTTCCGTGCAAGTCGGCCACGATCGGCGACGCGTACCGGAACTCGTTCTTCACCGTCCATCTGACACGGCCTGTCATCGCCTCGAAGACGGTCAGTGCGTCGTAGCCTTCCTGCACGATGACGAGGCCGCCGTCGCCGATCGGCGACGCCGCGAAGCCGACGTCCGGCTGTATCGAAGCCACCGGTTTCTGCCACAGGAGGGTTCCGCTGACTGCGTCGAACGCCGAAATGGTCCCGCTGACCCCAACGGTGTACAGCTTGCCGTTGTGAAAGAGCGGTGTCGCCCTCGGCCCCTCGCCGTAGTCAACAGCGCCTTCATACAGCTCGTATGACACCGGATAATCCGTGCGCCAGACCGTGGCGCCGGTGTCCGCGTCGAGCGCGGTGATCCCTTCCTTACCGTCGCGGCGGGTAAACGCGTAGACCCGGTTGCCGATCACAAGCGGTGTCGCGTACCCCTCGCCGACATCGATCCTCCACCTGAGCCTCAGCGCGTCGGGCCATGCCTCCGGTTTCACGAATGCGCTGGCGGCACCGTCGCGAGCGCGGCCGCGCCACTGCGGATAGTCCTGCGCAGCCTCCTGGCCTCTCGTGGCAGCCGCGCATGCGACCAGCACCGCCACGGCAACACAGGCCACGGTACGCGATCTCATATATCGCGATAGCAGCCTATCGGCCAAGAATGATATCGATGCCCTGGAGAATCTGTGCCAGCTGTTTCGGCGCAAGTCGCCCCACGCGTTCCGTGAGAAGCGAGCGATCAAGAGCAATGATCTGCGACACAGTGGCGACCGACTGCTTCGGCAAGCCGGTCGCCTTCGCTGAGAGAAGCGTGTTTCCGGGTGCCTCGGCCCAGATGGTATTGCTCGTGAGCGGCACGCACACGACGGTCGCTATCCGGCTCCGATTCAGGTGATTTCCCTGAACCACCACGACGGGCCGACGAAATCCTGGACCGGAGCCGGCAGGTTCCGGCAGGTCCGCCCACCAGACCTCACCCTGCGTGACGTCTACCACTCAACGCTCTTCAGCACCTGCCGGGCAGCTTCGGCGACGAACGGATCAGGAGAAGCCTCGCCGAGTCGATCGACGACCGCGTTCATATCTTCGGTGACCTCTTCAGGGGCATGCCGGGCGAGGTATTCCGAAAGCGCCTCCGCATACAGCTGGCTCCGCGACTTGCGGGTCCGCTTCGCATATCGCTCCCCGTCGCGATACACGCCGTCTGGCAATGAAACTGCCGTTTTCATACCAATAGTATAACCGGTATCAGATCAGGACTTCGATCCGTCGTCTGGCTCGTATGCGAGCACCGTCGGCGGATCGCCCGGCAATCCCATCTCGCGCCAGCGCGACGCCACCGCGTCGTAGACGCTCTTGCGCAACATGGTCCGCTTCGAGAACGTCTTCAGATGCCGGTAGTCCTTGCACGCGTTGATGAGCGCCTTCGAGCCGTAGACGCGCTTCTCGGGCGGGTTCTGCGCCGGGTCGAGCGTGGTGCTCCACGTGTTGCGCAGCACCTCGATGTCGTCGCTCGGGTTCGTGCGCGTCGACATCGCCCAGATCACCTGGTCGAAGTCGGTCGGATCGACGTCCTCGTCGACGACGATGATGAACTTCGTGAAGTAGGCGCCGCCGGGCACCTGCGCGGCGAGCGCGAGCACCTGCGCGGCGTGCCCGGGGTAGCGCTGCTCCAGGCTCACGACCGTCATGCCGAATCCGCCTGCCGCCGCCGGATGCGAGTAGACGCCGCGGATGCTCGGCACGCCGAGCTTCTCGAGGTCGTCCCAGATGCGCGCGGCGCGGAGGATGGCAAAGAAGCCGCTCTGCTCGCACGACGGGTAGTCCGCCATGAGCGCATTGGTCAGGATCGGGTTCGTGCGGTAGTGGAGCGCCGTGATCTCGACGAGCGGCGCGCGCCCCTCGGGCCGGCCGTAGTAGCCGGTGAACTCGCCGAAGGGCCCTTCCGGCTTCACGGAATCGGGCGGGATGACGCCTTCGATCACGATCTCGGCGGTCGCCGGAATCAGCAGGTCCGTGGTCGTGCCGCGAACGACGGCGATCGGCTCACCTTTCACGCCGCCGGCGTACTCGTACTCGGAGATGTCCTTCGGGAACTTCTGCGAGCCGACCAGCATGAGCAGCGGATCGATGCCCCAGGCAGCGGCCACCTGGATCGCCTGGCCGCGCTCCCACGACCGCGTGATGTGGAGCAGCGCGTCCTTGCCAGGCGAGAGATACAGCCCCACCTGCCGCGGCCCCTGCACCATCATCCGGTAGGTGCCGACGTTGAGATACCCGCTCTCGGGGTCGCGCGTGATCACCGCGTCGGCGGTGCCGGCGTAGCGGCCGCCGTCGAGCGGCCAATGGCGCGGAATGGGGAGCTTCGTCAGATCGATCTCGTCGCCCCGGAGGGTGTGCTCGTACACCGGCGCCTGACCGCGATCGACCTCGCGCGGCGGAATGCGCGTCCGGAACTTGTCCTTCACGCGCCGGATCAGTTCCACGGTCGGCGTGTCGACCTGCTCCTCGAGGCTGATGGCCGTGCGCCGCAGGCTCGGGCCGAGAATGTTCCAGAGGAGCCGCGTCTGGAGCGGATCCCGCTCGAACCCTCGCGCGCGCTCGAAGAGGACGGCGGGCGACGGCCGGCGCTTCGCCAGGAGATACGTCACCGCGCTCATCTCCTCGTCGGGATCCACCGGCTGGCCGACGCGGACCAACTCGCCGATCTGCTCGGCGCGCGCCAGCCAGTCGCGCAGGTCGCGCACCGGCGCGGCCGTGGGGCTCGCCGGCGCGACGCCTGGCGCCAGGGTGTTCACGTCGGTCATCGAGTGACCTGTCTCTTATCGGCCACGACCTCGCCGCCCTTGATGACGAGGCGCGCGTTGAGCAGATGCCAGTACCCCTCGAGCGGGTTGCCCTCGAGGATGACCATGTCGGCGAGCTTCCCGGGCTCCAGCGTGCCGATCTCGTGGCTCCGCTCGACGAACGCCGCGCTGTTCGGCCCCATCAGCTTCACGAGATCGATCGGCGAGAACATCAGGTTGAGCGCGCGCAGCTCGTGTGCGAGTCCGGCGTGCGGATGATAGTTCGTGTCCGTGCCGAACCCGTAGGTCACCCCGTTGTCCCACAGCATCCGGGCGTTGACTGCCTTCTCCCCCGCCTCGCGGCCGTCGCCGGGGCCGTCGATGATGCCCGCCGGCCACGGCTTCCCGTCGCGGAACGTGGGGATGTTGTCCGTGTTGAAGACGCCGAACACCGGCACGCCGAAGCCGATCGTGGAGAGATTCTCGATGCCCCCATCGCGCACCAGCCGTGCTTCCTCGGGCTTCAAATAGCCGTTGTGCGGCGTGTGCACCAGCTTCGTCGATCCCGCCTTCACGGCGGCGACCATCGCCTTCGGGCTGACGGCGTGCACCATCAGGTGGGTCTTGTGCCGCCGCGCCTCGTCGGCCACGGCGGTGAGGAGCGCCACTTCCTGCGGCGTCGCCTGCGGCGTGATGTTCGCCTTGATGAACTCGACGCCCGCCTTGACGATCTCCTGGACGCGCGCCCGGGCCTCCTCGGCCGTCTTGAATCCACCGGGGTCCGCGCGCGCCGACGTGATGATCCGCGGCCCCTTCAGCTGCCCGCTGTCGATGCGCCGTTTCAACTCGCCGATGTCTGGGATGCGGCCGCCGCCTTCGAGGAGGGTCGTGTAGCCCGCCTCGAGGAACTCGCGCATCCGGTCCGCCGCCTCCGTCTTGAACCACTGCGCGCCTTCGCCGCGGATGATGTGCCGGTGGCCGTCGATGAAGCCGGGCATCATCGTCATTCCGCGCGCGTCGATCGTCTGCCCGCCCGAGGCGGGGGCCACGCCCGCGGCCACCGAGGCGATGCGGCCGTTGCGGACGACGACCGAGCCGCGCTCGATCACCTGCCCGTTGCCGACGATGATGCGCGCGTTGGTGATGACGAGATCCTGCGCGAAGACCGTGGTCGACGCGGCTGCATGGGCGAGCCACGCGATCGACACCGTTACGAGCAGTGTGTTCATCACGTCACCTGTGGTCGCTGATACGCGGCCACGATATCAGAATCGATCGGTGCGGAACGCCCTGGTCAGGTTCGGACGGCGGCGGCCTCGCGGCCGGCGATGCGGCCGAAGACCGTCACGCGCGGAAGGCCGTGGAGCGCGAAGCCGCCGGCCGACTCGCCCGCGCCGTAGAGGCCGGGGATCACCCGGCCGCGGATGTCGAGCACTTCGCAGCGCGTGTTGATGCGCAGGCCGGCGAGCGCGTCGTGCAGGATGGGCGTCGCCCAGGCCGCATGGAACGGCGGCTTCTCGATCTTGAACATCGGCGCCTGGCGGCCGTACTCGGGGTCCTTGCCGGCGTCGACGTACGAGTTCCACGTCGCGACCGTCTTCTCGAGCGCCTGCGGCGGCACCGGGTGCCGCTGGTACGGGTTCGAGATCCGGCCGGCCAGCTCCGCGATCGTCGCTCCGCTGAAAAACCAGCCGTTCGGATCGACGTTCGGCGGCCGCGGATCCCACTTCTCACGCGCGACTGCGTCGGCGTCGAAGACGGCCCAGATCGGGCCGCCGCCGTTGGCGTGGCCGTCCTTCCCCAGGTCGTCGTGGCGACCGAGACACGCGTTCAGGAACTCGTACGTCTCGTCGATCTCGTTCCCGAACCGCTTCCCGAACTGGTTGACGCAGATGAGATCGCGATACGTCTGCACCGTCAGGCCCGAGCCGCCGGCCCGCGCGAACATCGGGCTTCTCGGATTCCAGCGCAGGTTCACGTACCCGTACCGCGCGCCGATGTGCCGCGTCTTGGTGATCGTGCGCCCGGCTTCGCTCGCCACGCTGGAGGTGCCCCAGAGCCCCGCGCCGATTGCCATGGCGGCCATCTCGCCGTCGGCGTTCTGGTGGCTCCACGGCTCGCCGGCAACCTGGTACTCCTCGGTGAGCCGCGGGTCGAACATGCGGCGGAACTCGACGTTGCCGGTGAAGCCGCCGGTCGCGATGACGACGCCCTTCCGCGCGCGAATCGTCACCGGCTTCCCGTCAAGGGTCGCGACAATCCCCTGGACGCGCCCGCCCGACGGGCTCTCGCGCACGATGCGGGAGAGACTGTGGCGCAGCAGAATCTCCGCGCCCTTCGCCCGCGCGCTCTTCTCCAGCGCCCGGACCAACCCGGATCCCGGGCTGCCGTTGATCGTGACATTGAGATCGTCGGAGAACACGCGGGTGATGAACAGCCGCGGAATGGTCCCCTCGTTGACGAGCCCCGGCTTCAGCTCCTGGAACAGCACGCCGTTGTCGAGGAGGAAGTCGAAGGTCGCGGCATTCTCGTCGGCCCACGCACGCACGAGATCGCGATCGCTGAACCGCAGCTCCTCGTTCCCGGGGCTCGTGTGATCGAGGTAGACCTGATCCGCCGAGTCGGCAATGCCGTACTTCTGCTGCAGACGGTGGCCGCCGCCGAGCGGGATGCGGCCGCCGCTCACCATCGCGTGGCCGCCGATATCGTGGTTCTGGTCGACGGCGATGACCGACGCGCCGCGGTCGCGCGCGGCGATGGCCGCGCACAGACCGGACGCACCCGCCCCCGCAATCACGACGTCGGCCGTGCGGTCCCACGTCGAGACGCGCTGCGCCTGAAGGGTGGCCGGCCGGGCGGCGCCGGTCAGCGCGGTCGCGCCGGCGCCGAGCGCGCCGCGCTTGAGGAACTCCCGCCGCTTCACTGGACCGTGACGTCGACGTCGGTGGTCGAGAACGCCATGCCGTCGCTCGCGATGGCGCGCAGCCGGTAGGTGCCCGGGGTGGTGAAGGTGACGCTCGTCTGCAGCGTCGCAGGCTTGCCGTGCACGCGGTTCTGCATGATGTCGGGCTGGAAGCGCACCTGGCCCGCGCCGCGGTAGACGATCCAGCGCACG
>CAZGLC010000219.1:0-8432 GCA_964526235.1 uncultured Bifidobacteriaceae bacterium | reverse complement strand
GAGCGTCAGCCGGCTGAAGAACATGCGCGACTGCTCGGACACGCGCGCCAGCGCACGGAGCACGCCGGACGACGCCTCTCGGGCGGCGAGGAGGCGGTCCGCGTCGCGCACGAGATCGTCGACGCGATACTGGCTGAAGAAGTACCCGAAATATTGCGTCGCCACGTCCTCCAGCTGGTGCGCTTCGTCGACGACGAGCGTGGCGCATTCGGGGATGACTTCGCCGTACGCGCTCTGGCGCACGGACGCGTCGGCGCAGAGCAGGTGGTGATTGACGATCACGACGTCCGATTCGGCGGCGCGGCGCCGCATCCGCGTGACGAAGCAGTCGTCGTAGTGCGGGCATTCGGAGCCGAGGCACGTCTCGGCGTCGGCCGCGATCGCGTTCCAGAGGCCGACGTCCTCGGGCAGATCGCGCAGCTCGGCGCGGTCGCCCGTCTCGGTTCGGGCGAGCCAGGCGTCGACGATCGGCAGGAGCACGCGGTCGCCCGCGTCGATCAGGCGCCCCGACGCCCCGCTGCCCTCCTCGACGGCGTCGCGATAGAGCTCCCAGCGGTGCAGGCAGAGGTAGTTGCCGCGCCCCTTCATCAGCGTCGCGGTGACGCGCACGCCGAGCGCCTGCTGCAGGAGCGGGAGGTCCTTGAAGAAGATCTGTTCCTGGAGGTTCTTGGTGCCGGTCGAGACGAGCACGCGGCGGCCACTCAGGATCGCGGGGACGAGGTACGCGAGCGTCTTGCCGGTGCCGGTGCCCGCCTCGGCGAGGAGCGTCCCGCCGTCCTCGAGCACGGCGGCGACGGCGTCGGCCATACGCCGCTGGCCCTCGCGCGGCTCGTATCCGGCGACGACGCGCGCGAGCGCGCCCTGGTCTGAGAAGACCGCGCGAACCTGCTCGGCTAAGGGCCCTGATCGAGATTGAGTTATGAGCCCTATTTTAAGCGATCGATAGCCATGCCAGTCCTCATGGGCGGAATTCGTTCTTGTTGGTCGTGCGCGTCTTGTCCTCGGCTGCTCTCTTGCGCTCGGCCTCCGCCACGGCCCGCTCCGCCTCACGCCGCGGCGCCTCCTGCTTGTCCAGGTGCATCGCTTCGGTCTCCGCGGTTCGCGCCACCGCCTCCAGCCGGCTGGACACGCCGATGAGCCGGAACGTCGCCGGATACACCTCACGCATCAAGGTGAACTCGTGGTCGGTGCTCTGCCAGCGCGCGAGCGCCGTGCTGCCGTTGATCGTTCCAGGCGGCGGCAAAGCGGGACCCTTTGACGCGGCGGGGGTCAGCGTCGCTGGCCCGTAGACCGCCGACACGGCGTCGATGATGTCCATGTTGGTCAGCCCTTCGACGAGGCGCGCGTCATACACCACGGTGATCCTGAAGAGCTGATCTTCGTGAAAACGGAACGTGATTTCCTGCACGGCCTCGATTCGCCCGGCAGGACGGCCCAACGCGTACTGGGGCCTCCACGCGAGCTCCTGGATGAGGGCCGGCCGTTGGTGGATGACTTTCACCGTTCCAATACTGCTTCCGATGATGGCGGTCACGGAAGCCACGCTGCTGCCAAACGCGACGTCGCGATAGCGTGAGAGATCCTGCGCCTCCGCTGGGGTCGAGACACACATGATGGCGGCACAGGCGGACGTTGCCATGAAGCGCGTTCTGATCGTTGTCATGAAAGGAGCGTATCGCGGCGAGTGCCGCGCGGTTGTGCAGAACGGAACATGCACTGAACCGGCCCAGTCGGCCCAGCGGTTGTTCACAACAGCACAGACGAGTGCTGGCTGGTGCGCTACGGTGTGGTCAGCCAGACCTCCACACCCTGGTGTTCCGCAATGTCTTGTGGCCGAAACCTTCGGGCGGATCGTTGCCCGGACTGGTTGGCGATTTCCCTTACAGAGGTTAACGAATGAGTCGTTTCATGACAGGCGTCGTGTGTCTTGTGCTGGCGTCGACCGGCCTCGACGCCGCAAACAAAGAACAGGACCGCCTCGAAGACGCCGGCATCGTCATCGAGGAGATTCTGGCCATCGACGACAACATCCCGCAGGACCTGCTCGACAAGGCCGAGTGCGTGATCGTGATTCCGTCGATGTTGAAAGTCGCGCTCGGCATCGGAGGCAGCTACGGCCGTGGCGCGATGGTGTGCCGCACCGGACCGAACTTCAACGGACCGTGGAGCGCTCCGGCGATGTATGCGCTCGAGGGTGGAAGTTTCGGATTCCAGCTTGGCGGACAGGCGACCGATCTCGTGCTGCTCGTCATGAACGAACGGGGTGTGAAGGCCCTCCTGAACAGCCAGGTCAAGTTAGGGGGCAACGCCTCCGTCGCGGCGGGACCGAAAGGCCGCGACCTCAGTGCGTCTACCGACGCGACCCTGCGAGCAGAGATTTTGAGCTACTCCCGCTCCCGCGGGCTGTTTGCCGGGATCTCGCTGGAGGGGACGTCGCTGCGTCCTGACAACGACGCCAACACCCAGGTCTATGGACGGCGCATGACCGCGCACACGATCGTCACCGGCACGGACATCCCTGTTCCGGCGGCCGGTCGTCGATTCGTCGATGCGCTGGAGAAGAACGCTCCGCGCAACGCATCACAGAAGGCGACCAACTAATGACAAAGACACTGATTCGGGCTTCGCTCGTGGCCGCGCTGGCCATGCTCGTCTGGTCACCGCCGGTGCAGGCTCAGGGACAAACCACTCCGCCGAGCAGCACGCAGTCTGCCGGCGTCTTCGGCGCGCGCTCCGATGACGAGCGGCCGACCACGACGACGTTTTTCGGCGACACCGGAATCTGGTACGTGCCGACCGCGGAAATCCTCCGGAGCGGCACCTGGTCGGTCGGTGGCAATCGCCGCGGCACGAACTACGTGCAGGGCCTGACCAACGTGGCCGACTTCACCGGCGCGGCGGCCGTCGGCATCGGTGACCGCGTCGAGGTGTTTGGTGCGTTCCTGTTCGACACGCGCATCAATCGCAATACCCCGCCGGTCTTCGTGGACGAGGCGCGGCAGGGTGGCATCGTGGCGCGGTATCCACGCGTCAACGAATCGTGGACCGGCAACAACGTGGGCGACCTGTACCTCGGTACCAAGGTCAACCTGCTCTCCGAGTATCGCCAGGCCCCTATGGCCCTCGCGGTCCGCGGCACCGTCAAGGTGCCGACCGGCGACGACGCCGCCGGCGTCAGCACGGGCAAGACAGACGTGATGTTCGACGTGATCGGCAGCAAGGAGCTCGCACGGTTCTTCGAGACCGCGATGTACGTGGGATACGAAGTTCGCGGGAACCCGGACGGATTCGACGCGCCGAAGGGGTCGTACCGCTGGGGCACGGGCGTCGCGTTCCCCTCGCGCAGCCCGTTACGGTTTTCCGCGGAAGTCAACGGCGACCTGCCGACGGAGTATCGAGCGACGCTGACCGATAACTCTGTCATCGGTGACGATGGCAGCCTGCGGCCGTTCGAGTCGGACATCAGGAACCGCACCCGCGCCACCGGTGGATTCACCTACCAGATGCCGGCCGGCTTCTTCATGGGCACGGGATTGAGCTGGAACGCACCGCGGTACTGGGACTGGCAGGTCCGCATCGGCTATCACGGCCGCGGCCGCAATCAGCCCCGCGCGTTCGCGTCGGCGACCCCGGCTGCGCCGGTGACAGTGCCCGTCGCGCCGATCGTCGATGCCCCGACACCCGTCGCCGAGGCGCCTCGCACCGCTGTCGCGCCGGCACCGCCGCCTCCGCCCGTCGTCGCGCCGCCCGTGCTGACGAACCGCACCGTGCAGGCGGCGCCGGCAGCGCAGAGCTACACCTTCGAGGACGTGTACTTTGACCTTGACGGCTTCACGCCGCGCGCCGAAGCGATGTCGGTGCTCGACGGCGCCGCCAGAGCGATGCTCGCGGATGCCACCCTCAACATCAATATCGAGGGGCACACCTGCAACATCGGCACGGCGGAATACAACGTCGCGCTGGCCGAACGCCGCGCGCACGCCGTTCGAGATTACTTCGTGAACCGCGGCATCGCGGCCAGCCGCCTGCGCACCTCGAGCTTCGGCGAAGAGGATCCCGAGCACGCGAACGCGCACGAAGACACGCGGCGGCTCAATCGCCGTGTCGCGCTGGTCGTCAGGCTGCAGCCATAACCTTGACAACGGGGCGGTCCTGTACGGGCCGCCCCACAGGAGCATCACGATGAAACGACTACTGATTCTGACGCTGGGCGCGGCGTTGACGGCCGGCGCCTGCGGAACATCGGCATCCGACGCGCCCGACACGTCGTCGACCGCCGAGAACGGCGCCGCTGCCGGAACCGCACCGAAACCGGCCGCCGCCACGGCCGCAGCCGCGACCCCGGCCCGTTCCGTCTATCGTGACGTGACCCTCCCGGCGGGCACCACGCTGCCACTGTCCTTGACGAGCTCCATGGCGTCGGACACGAGTGCGATCGAGGATGCCGTGACGGCGGAACTCACGCGCGCGGTCTCGATTGACGGCCGCGAGGTATTGCCGGCGGGCACCACGCTGGCGGGCAACGTGACTGACGTCGACGACTCGGGGCGTGTGAAGGGACGGGCGATGATCGCGTTCCGGTTCACGTCATTACGGACCGCGGACGACCAGTACGATGTGGAGACCGCGCTGGTCTCGCATCTTGCGCCGGCGACGAAGGGCGAGGACGCCACCAAGATCGGCATCGGTGCGGGCGCCGGCGCCATCATCGGCGGGATTCTGGGCGGCGGGGATGGTGCCGCCAAGGGTGCGGTCATCGGGGGCGGTGCCGGCACCGGCGTCGTGCTCGCGACTAAAGGTAAGGAAGTGCGCCTTGCACCGGGTGCAGACGTGAGCAGCCGGTTGACCGCGCCGCTCACGATACGCGTGCGCGTGAGCTAGACGATCCGGCGGGTCGCAGGGCAGCGTCCCTGCGGCTCGCGCTCTCGCCAGACGGCGTGTCCCTTTTACGCGGCTGCCTCGGTTCTCCCGACGAATCCAGACGGAACAGGCCGCTAACCGGGGGGGCGGCGGGGCACACCACTTGCAGCCTCGCAGATCGGTCAACCTCATATGCGCCACAAAATCCTTGTGATCGCGATGCTGCTGGTCTCAGCGGCGCCAGCCTTTGCGCAAGCGACGCGGCCGGTGCAGGCGGCTGACTATGTGGTCGGCGCGCAGGACGTGCTCCTCATCACCTCGTACGATCAACCCGACCTCACCGGGAAGTTTGCTGTTGAGAGCGACGGGACGTTCACGTTTCCCCTGATTGGGCGCGTGACGGCGGGCGGAGTGACGCTGCGCGAGGTCGAAGCGATGCTGGAGAAGCAGCTTGTCGACGGGGGTTTCTTCACAGATCCGCAGGTAACGGTTGCGATGGACCAGTATCGGAGCCAGAGGGTCTTCGTCGTGGGCGAGGTGCGGACGCCGGGCGCGTATCCGATGTCCGGCGAGATGCGGCTGGTGGAGGCCCTGGCCCGCGCGGGATCGATGCTGCCGACAGCCAGCGGCGAGGCCGTCGTCGTGCACCCCTCCACCCTGCACGGCGGAGGGGCAGCGGATGCCGGCGGAGAGGGCGCTGAGGGTCTCGTCCGCATCGATCTGCGCGATCTCGCAAACGGCGTATCGTCTCAGAACGTGGCGCTCAGCGATGGCGACACGATCTTCGTCCTGCGCGCCGAAAACGTGTATGTATTCGGGCAGGTCAAGAGTCCGGGGGCGTACCCGCTGCGACAGAAGAACACGACGGTGCTCCAGGCGCTCGCGCTGGCCGGCGGCGTGACAGACCGCGGCTCGATAGGGCGCATCCAGATCGTTCGGATCGTCAACGGGGAGAAGCAGGAGATCAAGGCCGACCTGACCGATGACATCCTGCCCCTCGACACGATCATCGTGCCGGAACGGTTCTTTTAGCGTCGGCGAGGGTGTTCACAACTGAACATCGCGCTTTCCACAGTGCGCCTACATTAGAAGGGCATCGCTTTCGTCCCCTACACCGCACCTGTGGAGTTTACGTGCATGCACCTCAGACCGCTACACGACCGCATCATCGTTCGACGCCTCGATGAGGAATCGACGCAGCGCATCGGTTCGATCGTCATTCCTGATTCCGCGAAGGAAAAGCCGCAACGCGGCACGGTCCTGGCCGCGGGCCTCGGCAAGTCCAACGACGAGGGCGAACGGCTGCCGATGGATGTCAAGGCGGGGGACACCATTTTGTTCGGCAAGTACTCGGGCCAGGAGGTCCGTGTGGATGGCGTCGACTATCTGATCATGAAGGAAGACGATGTCCTCGCGATCCAGGAACGGAGCCTCTGATGGCCAACCAGATTACGTACGGCGATGCGTCGCGTCAGGCAATTCTGCGCGGCGTGAACAGCTTGGCGAACGCCGTGAAGGTGACGCTCGGACCGAAAGGGCGCAACGTGATCCTCGGCACCGCGTTCGGATCGCCCACCATCACCAAGGACGGCGTGACGGTGGCCAAGGAAATCGACTTGAAGGATGCGCTCGAGAACATGGGCGCCCAGATGGTCAAGGAAGTGGCGAGCAAGACGTCGGACATCGCCGGAGACGGCACAACCACGGCGACCGTGCTGGCGCAGGCGATTTACCGCGAGGGTGCGAAGAACGTCACCGCCGGTACGAACCCGATGGCCATCAAGCGCGGCATCGAGCAGGCCGTCGAGGCGATCACGACTGAGCTCAAGCGCATGTCCAAGCCCGTCACCGGACCGATGATCGCGCAGGTCGGCACCATCTCGGCGAACCACGACGAGACCATCGGGCGGATCATCGCCGAGGCGATGGACAAGGTGGGCAAGGACGGCGTGGTCACGGTGGAAGAGGCCAAGAGCATGGAGACCTCCCTCGACATCGTCGAGGGGATGCAGTTCGACCGCGGCTATCTGTCGCCGTACTTCGTCACGAATCCGGAACGGATGGAAGTGGTGCTGGAGAATCCGGTGATTCTGATCCACGAAAAGCGGATCAGCTCGATGAAGGACCTCTTGCCGGTGCTGGAGCTCGTCGCCCGCGCCGGCCGTCCGTTGCTGATCATCGCGGAGGACGTCGACGGCGAAGCGATTGCGACACTTGTCGTCAACAAGCTGCGAGGGACGATTCAGGTGGCCGCCGTCAAGGCGCCGGGCTTCGGCGATCGCCGGAAGGCGATGCTCGAAGACATCGCGGTCCTGACCAAGGGGAAGGCCCTGACCGAGGACCTCGGCCTGAAGCTCGAGAACATGACGATGGAGGATCTTGGCCAGGCCAAGCGGATCACGATCGACAAGGACAAGACCACAATCCTCGAAGGCGCCGGCAGTTCGGACTCGATCGCGGGCCGGGTCAGGCAGCTCCGTGCGCAGGTCGAGGACACCACGTCCGATTACGACCGCGAGAAGCTGCAGGAGCGGCTCGCCAAGCTGGTCGGCGGCGTGGCCATCATCAAAGTCGGGGCGGCCACCGAGACCGAGATGAAGGAGAAGAAGGCACGCGTCGAGGACGCGATGCATGCGACGAAGGCCGCCGTTGAAGAGGGCATCGTCGCGGGTGGCGGCGTCGCGCTCCTGCGAGCGTCGCAGGTGCTGGCGGCGCTGCGCGTGACCGGCGAGGAGCAGGTCGGCGTGAATGTCGTCCGTCGGGCCATCGAGGAGCCGATGCGATGGATCGCGGCGAATGCCGGGCACGAGGCGTCGATTGTCGTGCAGCGCGTGAAGGACATGAAGGGCGACGAGGGCTTCAATGCCCAGACCGAGCAGTACGAGGACCTCGTCATGGCGGGAGTGATCGATCCGGCCAAGGTGGTCCGCTCGGCGCTGCAGAACGCCGCGTCGGTTGCCGCGTTGCTGCTGACCACGGAAGCGGTCATCTCGCACATGGCGGACACGGCCTCCCGAACCTGACTATCGGAACACAAGGCGCGACGCGGCTCTCCGGTGCTCGGCCGAGGCCACCGGTCACCCACCGTGCGAAAATATGGGCGGTGCCGTCGAAGAACAAATCCGCCGCGCCGGCTCTACCGCTGTCGTCCTTCGATCTCCAGGCGTTCCTCGATTCAGCCGGTGTCGAGCGGACCATCCGCACGTACGCACGGTCGGCCGTCATCTTCTCGCAGGGCGACGCCGCCACCGACGTGTTCTACATCCAGCGCGGAAGCGTCAAGCTGTCCGTCCTCTCGCGGACCGGAAAAGAGGCGGTGGTGGCGGTCCTGGGTCAGGGCGACTTCTTTGGGGAGGGCTGTCTCGCCGCGCAGCCGCGGCGCATCGCGACCGCATCCGCGATGAGCGCGAGCACGGTGCTCGTCGTGGAGAAGCCGCAGATGCTCGAGATGCTCCACACGCAGACGGCGCTGGCGGAGCGGTTCCTCGCGCACATGCTGGCGCGGAACATCCGCGTGGAGGAGGACCTCGTCGATCAGCTGTTCAACTCGAGCGAAAAGCGGCTCGCGCGCG
>CAZGLC010000218.1:0-8627 GCA_964526235.1 uncultured Bifidobacteriaceae bacterium | reverse complement strand
CAAGGGGTTCTCGAGCGGCACGCTGAAAGAGAAGTGGGGCATCCTCGCCGGCAACACCGGGTTCTTCAAGATGGAGGAGGTCGAAGTGCCGCGCGAGAATCTCGTCGGGCAGGAGGGCGAGGGGTTCAAGATCGCGATGTTCGCGCTCGACCAGGGGCGGTATACCGTCGCGGCCGGCGCCACGGGGCTGATTCGCGCCTGCCGCGACGCGAGCGTGACATACGCGACGGCGCGCAAGACGTTCGGCGTCGAGATCGGCGAGCACCAGCTGGTCAAGGAGATGATCGCGCAGATGGAGTCGGACTATCAGGCGGCGCGCCTCCTCTGGCTGCACGCCGGCTGGCTCAAGAACGTCGGGCGGCGCAACACCAAGGAAACGGGGCTTGCCAAGTGGTATGCCACGGTCGCCTCGGAGCGGGCCGCCGGCGACGCCGTCCAGATTCATGGCGCCAACGGCTACTCCGACGAGTATCCTGTGGGGCGTTTCTACCGGAACTGCAAGGGCGCGGTCATCTACGAGGGCACGCGCGAGATCCACAAGATCATGCAGGCCGACTACGTGCTGGGCTATCGAACGGATCGGCCGACACGCTGCGCGCTGCCGGCCTGGGAGGGGAGGGCGCAATGACGATCATGCGGACGGTCGATTCGCAGGACGCGCGGACCGGCGGGCACAACGGCGTCCGGTTCATGGATGCCGATCTCTCGCTCGACTTTCTGCGCGTGGTGGAGCAGGCCGCGATCGCGTGCGCCCAGACGATGGGACAGGGGGACCGGCACAAGTCGGACCAGGTGGCGGTGGAAGCGATGCGGCGCGTGATGGATTCGGTCCCGATCGACGGGACGATCGTCATCGGCGAGGGGGAGCGCGACGAGGCGCCGATGCTCTACATCGGCGAAAAGGTCGGCATGGCGCACAAGGCGCCGAACGACCGCGTCTATCCGCAGGTCGACATCGCCGTCGATCCGCTCGAGGGCACCAACCTGTGCGCCACCGGCGCCCCCAATGCGATCGCGGTGCTCGCCGCCTCGGAGCGCGGCGGCCTGCTGCATGCGCCCGACATCTACATGGAGAAGCTCGTCGTCGGCCCGAGCTCGAAGGACGTGGTCGACATGGACGCGCCGGTCCGCTTCAACCTGCGCGCGATCGCCCAGGCGCTCGGCCGCCGCGTGGAGGACCTCGTCGTCATCGTGCTCGACCGGCCGCGCCACACGCAGCTCATCGACGAGATCCGGGCGACGGGCGCGCGCATCCGGCTGATCGGCGACGGCGACCTCTCGGCCGGCATCGCCGCGGCCCTGGTCGGCAGCGGCGTGCACGCGGTGATGGGCATCGGCGGCGCGCCCGAAGGCGTGCTGACGGCGGCGGCCATGCGCTGTCTCAACGGCGAGATCTTCGCGCGTCTGGTGGTCAACAAGCCGGAAGACGAAGAGCGGTGCCGCGCGATGGGGATCGCCGACCTCAACCGCGTGTACCGCTCGCGGGATCTGGCATCTGGCGAGCGCATCATTTTCGCCGCGACCGGGGTGACCGACGGCACGCTGATGCGCGGCGTGCGCTTCTTCGGCGACGGTACGCGCACCTCGTCGCTCATCATGCAGACGCACCCGCACCAGATCCGGTTCATCGACAGCATTCAGGTGAATGCCACCAAGGACGTCAAGATCCGGTTTTAACCACCCCAGTGCATTCGTGGAAGCGTAACCAGGCGGCGATCACGGCGGCCGCCTTCGTCGGCTTCACCGGCTTCACGCTGGTGATGCCGTTCCTGCCGCTCTACTTCCGCCAGCTCGGCGTCACCGACATCGGCGAGATCGCGATCTGGACCGGGATGACGCTCGGCGTGTCGCCGGCCATTGCCGCGCTGACCGCGCCGCTCTGGGGCCGCGTTGGCGACCGCTTCGGCCACAAGCTCCTGGTCCAGCGTTCGCTCGTCAGCTTCATCGTGGTGATGACGTCCATGGCGCACGTGACCCAGCCGTGGCACCTGTTCGCGCTGCGGGCCCTGCAGGGGTTCTTCGCCGGGTACGGACCGCTGGTGCTGTCGATGGCGGCGCTGTCGGCGCCTCGCGACAAGATGGCGCTCGCGATCGGCACCGTGCAGACGGCGCAGCGGATGGGACCGGCGATCGGCCCCGTCATCGGCGGCATCCTGGCGCCCGTGTTCGGGCTGCGGAATTCGTTCTACGTGGCCGCCGTCTTCTACCTGGTGGCGTTCGTGATGATTACCGCGATGTACAGGGAACCACCGCGCCCGCCGCGGACGAGCGAGCGCACGGAGCGGACGCCGTTCGCCTCCATCCTGGCGTTCGAGAACTTCCTGCTCGTGATGGTGCTGCTCTTCGGCCTGCAGCTCGTCGACCGCAGCTTCGGGCCCGTGCTGCCGCTGCACCTGGGCGAGATTGGCTACTCGCCGGCCGAAGTGCCGGTCGTCGCGGGGATCCTGTTCTCTGTGATGGCGTTCACGGCCGCGCTTGGCAACCAGCTGTCGAGCCGCCTGCTCAAGCGGCACTCGCCGCGCGTCATCATCGCGTGGACGGTGCTCGTTGCCGCCGCAGCCCTCAGCGTCTTTCTCTTCTCGGCGGCCCTCTGGCTCCTCATCGCTCCGCTCGCGGTGTTCGGCCTGTGCCTCGGCACGGCGATCACGACGGCGTACACGGCCGGCGGCGCCGTGATCCCGCGCGACGTCCATGCCACCGGCTTCGGCTTTCTCACGAGCGCGTCGATGACGGGCGTCGCGATCAGTCCCGTGCTCAGCGGGCTGCTCGGTGCGTGGAGCATCCGCGGCGTCTTCGTCGCGGCGATCGTCGTGCTCGGGATTCTGGCGGTCGTCGTCCGGCGTGTGATGGTGGAGCGCGATCCGCCGGTCGAATCGGCGCCGGCGGTCGAGGAAAGCTAGTCGTTCACACTTCTCGGCTCAGGCTTCTCGGGTCGTGTTCAGGTTCGGTTCGGGGTTCCGGTTCGGATTTCAGATTCGGCGCTGCCAGCGGGCGTACGCCTGCCGGACGTAGGCGAGCCGCGCGGCGGGGGTCGGGTAGCGCCGGGTGAACCAGCGCACCAGCGAGAGCACGTCCTCCCGTTCCTCTGCGCTGATCGGTTGCTCGAGCGCTCGGTGCACGTCCGTCGCGGTGGCTGGAGCGTTGAGGGCGCGCTCGATCGCGGTCGGAGTCATCGACGCTCCTCCTTGAGGATCCGCAGCAAACGAATGTCTTCGAGGTCTTTGGCGCGCGGTGCTACGTGCTTCGCTGTCGCGCCTCGTCCGGCGGATGGGATGGATGGAGGTCGAACAGGGTGGCGGTTCTGTTGAAGGATTCGATGTCGTCGCCGGCGAGCCAGAAGTCGTAGTCAGCCGTCAGTACAGGCGGCCCAAGGAAGACGAGGGCGCGACGACCGATGAGCAACGCGCGCAGCCCGCTCTGCTGCAGCGAGCGAAAGAACTGAATTTCATCGAAGGCCGACAGCTCCACGCGAGTCCGATTATACCGGCGGGCAGCGCGGGGTTGTCTGGCGTCACGGCTTGGGTTCGGGCAGCCCAACCTTGCGACGTAGCTCGGCGAAGAGGCCATGAGGAGCCGGGCCGTGCTACCGCGGTTTCAGGGTCCGCGTCGGCTCGTACGTACCCGATGGCGCGGCGTCTTCTCAGTGCTGCCAGGAATCAGGTCGTCGACTGCGCCCGTTCGCTCGAGTTCCCGTGCAACGAGCTTGGTGACGGTGTCCGACAGCTCCTTGACGACGAGATCCTTCAACCGTTCGATCCGATCCTGTCGATGGGCGTGCAAGATGACACTCTGCTCAGGGGTCAGGAACAATTCGGCGATGTCGACGCGAAGGGCAGTGGGCCGTCCCTCCGTCAAGATACGTAGCAGACGGATGTGCCCGAGATCCTTCGCGCGCGCCACCTGCTTGGTCAGAATCAGGTCGTCGAGACGGCCCGCAGATCGAAGGGCGTGGCAACAGCATCGAACGTCTCGATGTCATCGATTTCGATTGCCGATGATAGAGGCAGAGGGAGCCGGGCTCGCGGGAGCCGTGTACAATGCACGTGAGCAACGCGATATGACCACACTGACAGGCGTCGTGAAGGGGAGCACAATCGCGCTGGACAAGAACGTGCCAGAGCTGGATGGCAAGCGCGTCCGTCTCGTGGTGGAACCGGCCGATGGGACAGACGCAGTGGTCGAGAACGCCGCACTGTGGCGCGACTGGATCGAGCGCGGCCCCCACGGACCGATCGAAAACGAAACCGAGGCAGACTTCCCGTGATCCGACGCGGGGACATTCGCTGGTTCCGCTTTACTACTCCCGACAAGCGCCGCCCGGTGCTGGTTCTGGGCAAGGACGAGGCACTAGCCGCACTTTCGCAGATTCCGGTTGTTCCACTGTCAACGCAGGCGCGTAGTCTTTCGTGGGAGGTACGCCTCTCGCGGGATGACGGCGTCCCAAGCGATTGCGTTCTCAAGCCCGAATGGATTCGGTCTGTTGATCGAAGCTTGCTCGGCCCGCGTATCGCCTCATTTCCATCGAAGCGATGGCGCGAGGTGCGTGCCGCGCTGCTCGACGTCCTCGGCTTTGAGCAAGAAGCATCAACGAGCGATTGACGTCCTTCACGGTTTCTCTACGCGACGAGTCCCCCGACCGGCGCCGTTGACACCCGTCGTGATGTCCAGGAGCTGCGTCGAACAGCAGCTTACTCGACGACCCGTCCCTTGTGCTTCCGTCGTCTCCACGGCCGCTTCGTCTTGTCCTCGTGCACGCCGCCGGTCTGTCGCGGCAGCGGGGCGCGAGGCATCGCGGGCTTCGCACGTCTTGGCCGGCGAGGCGGCATCGGTCGGCGATGTTATCGTAGTACGCGTGTCCGTTCCGAAAGCTGAACGCGCCGCGCTCGTCGGGTTGATCACCGGCGCAGCCCGCCGCAGGGGCGGTCCGTCTGAGCGGACCGCCCAGCCAGCACTGACGAAGCGGGTCGCAGAGCGACCCGCCGCGGATGTGTCACTGGACGAACTGGCGGAACTGGCCGGCGCGGCGGGCGCGCAGGTCGTGCTGCGCGTGCTGCAGGAGCGGCCCAGACCCGATGCGGCGACGTTCATCGGCAGCGGAAAAGTGACGGCGCTGGCCGGCGCCTGCGCCGATGCCGGAGTCGACGTCGTGATGTTCGACAACGAGCTGACCCCGGCGCAGCTCCGCCAGCTCGAGGAGCGGCTCGACCGCAAGGTCGTCGATCGTACGCAGCTCATCCTCGACATCTTTGCGCGCCGCGCGCGGACGCGCGAAGGCAAGTGGCAGGTGGAGCTGGCACAGTTGAAGTATCTGCTCCCTCGACTGGTCGGGGCCGGGACGGCGCTCTCCCGGCTCGGCGGCGGCATCGGCACCCGAGGTCCCGGCGAGACGAAGCTCGAGACCGACCGCCGGCGCATCCGGACGCGCATTCAGGTAATTCAGCGCGAGATCGATCACGTCCGCCACCGCCGCGCGCAGCTGCGCGAGCGGCGGCAGAAGCAGTCGGTGCCGACGGTCGCGCTCGTCGGCTACACCAATGCCGGCAAGACCACACTTTTCAACCGGCTGACGCACGAGCGGGCGGTGGTCTCCGACGCGCTCTTCGTGACGCTCGACCCGCTGCTGCGGCAGGTGCGGCTGCCGGACCGCCGCGAGCTGCTCGTGTCCGACACGGTCGGGTTCATCGATCGGCTGCCGCACGCGCTCGTCGCGGCGTTTCGTGCCACACTCGAGGAGGTCGCGGAGGCCGATCTCGCCCTGCACGTGATCGATGCGGGCGCCCCCGAGCGCGAGCGGCAGATGGCCGCCGTCCGCCGCGTGCTCGATGAGGTGGGCGCCTCGGAGGTGCCGACCCTGGACGTCTACAACAAGATCGATACGATCACCGTAGACGAGCGCCGGCGGATCGCCGATCGCGATCCCGCCGCCGCGCTGATCTCGGCGCGGGACGGCGACGGCGTCGACGAGCTGGTGCAGATGATTGCGTCGCGGCTCGCCCTGGACACGCGGCGGATTACGATTGCCTTCGACAGCGGCAACGCATTCGACCGCGAGCAGATTGCGCGGCTGTATCGCGTGGCGCGCGTCGTCAGCCATGTCGCCACCAACGGCCGCGTGGTGATTGAAGCCGACGTGCCCCGCCGATACATCGCCCGGCTGACGACGCCGGCGCCGCCCGAGGAGGGAGTGGATGCGCGGTAAGCGGGTCGCGCTGGCCGTGCTGACGGCCTTCGCGGCGGCGTGTGCGACGCGGCCGGCGCCGCCGCCGGCGCCGACCGCGCTCCAGTACCCCGAGTTCGTGTATCCGGTCGTTCCGCGCGAGCTCGCCGCGGCGGGGCAGGCCGCGCGCATCGATGTCGGCTGGCGCTATCTCCAGAGCGGGGATCTGGCGAGCGCCGAACGCGAATTTGCGGCGGCGTTAAAACCCACCCAGGGCTTCTATCCGGCCCGCGCCGGGAGCGGCTACGTCGCCGTCGCGCGCAAGGACTACGAGCAGGCGCTGACCGCCTTCGACGCGGTCGTGAAGGCGGCCCCCGCCTATGTGCCGGCGCTCATCGGTCGCGGACAGGCGCTCCTCGCCCTCGAACGCGACGACGCCGCGCTGGAGGCGTTCGAGGCGGCGCTGGCCGTCGACGGGTCGCTTGCCGACCTGCGCCAGCGGGTCACCGTGCTCCGGTTCCGCCGCTTGGAGACGATCATCGAGAGCGCGCGGACGGCCGCCGGCGCCGGACGCCTGGACGAGGCGGACCAGGCGTATGCGCGGGCGATCTCGGCGTCCCCCGAAAGCGCGTTCCTGTACCGCGAGCGGGGGCAGGCCGCACGGCGCCGCGGCAACACCGCGGCCGCGCTCGAATACTTCCGGCGGGCGGCCGACCTGGATTCCGCTGACGCCGCATCGCTCGTGCAGATCGCCGAGCTGCTCGAGGGGCAGCAGGACCTCGCCGGTGCCGAGGTGGCGTACCGGCGCGCCGCGGCGGTGGAGCCGAGCGCGGAGATCGACGCACGGCTGGCGGCGCTGGCCGCGCGGGCGCGCGAGGCGGCGCTCCCGGCGGAATTCCGCGCGATCGACGGCGCGAAACAGATCACCCGGGGCGATCTGGCCGCGCTCATCGGCGTCAGGCTCGAAGACGCGCTGCGCGACGCGCCGGTGCAGGAAGTCGTGATGACCGACATCACGGGCTACTGGGCGGCGCCATGGGTCACCCAGGTGGTGCGGG
This sequence comes from uncultured Bifidobacteriaceae bacterium, assembly GCA_964526235.1. Taxonomy (GTDB): domain Bacteria; phylum Acidobacteriota; class Vicinamibacteria; order Vicinamibacterales; family UBA2999; genus MELF01. The sequence goes on along the minus strand of CAZGLC010000218.1, from coordinate 1,412 downwards.
CCGGCGTGATCGAGCCGTTCGCGAACCACACCTTTCAGCCGCGGGCGGCGGTGACCCGGGCCGACCTGGCCGGCGCCGTCAGCCGGCTCGTCGCACTCCTGGCCGTCCGCCGCGACGGCCTGCGGCCGCATCTCACCGAGCGGCCGCCCATGGCCGACATGCCGCCGGCGCACCTCGGCTACCCGGCGGCCGCGGTGGCGGTCGCAGCGGGCGTCATGCGGCTGGGCGGCGGCGACCGCTTCGAGCCGGCGCGCGCCGTCTCCGGTTCGGAGGCGGCGGAGGCGATCGGCCGCGTCCGCGCCCTCGCCGCGCGCTGACCCGCTGTGGGCAATCTCACGCTGGCGAATCAGCTCACGATCCTGCGGATCATGCTGATCCCTGCCTTCGTGCTGCTGATCGTCTACGGCTATCTCGGGTGGGCGCTCGTCACCTTTCTCGTGGCGGGGGCGACCGACGCGCTCGACGGCCTCATCGCGCGCCGCGCCGGGCAGCAGACGCCGCTCGGCGCGTGGCTCGATCCGATGGCCGACAAGCTCCTGCTCGTCACGACGTTCGTGGTGCTGACGCTGCCGGCGATTCCGCTGACGCACCACGTGCCGCTCTGGCTCACCGTCTTCGTCATCAGCCGCGACACCGTCATCGTCGGCGTCGTCGCCATCGTGAGCCTGGCGATCGGCCCTCGGAGCTTCAGGCCGTCGTTCTGGGGAAAGCTCGCGACCGCGACCTACATCCTGACGAGTGTCGTGATCATGTATTACAACTACCGCCGCGAACCGGCGGCCGTCGTCGAGGTGTTCATCTGGGCGTCGCTCGCCGTGACGCTCGTCTCGGGAATCGATTACTTCCTCAAGCTGCGCCGATTGATCAACGAGCCGGCGGGCTAGCCGGGTCGCTAGGTCGCCAGGTTGCTAGGTCGCTAAGTAGCCAGGTCGGTTCGGCACACAACGTGCCAGTCGCGGGCGGCATGACGCTCCCGCATCATTCTTTCGTCGCGTGGCAACGGGCTGACGATTTATTCATCCGGCTGCACTCGTTATCGAAGCAATTTCCAGCTTCAGAACGGTTTGAACTTGGCTCCCAACTTCGTCGTGCTGCCCTGTCCGTCCCGTTGAACATCGTCGAGGCGTTTGGGCGTTATGGGCGAGGTGAGCGCCTGCAGTTCCTTCAAATCGCTCTGGCATCGCTCGCGGAAACGGGGTACTGCGTTCACGTGGCCCACAGGCTTGGGTACATCAGCGAAACTGACTCACAGGATCTCGAGGGTGAGATCCGAAAAGTGTCGGCGCCGTTGCGAGGCTTGATGAAAAGTCTGGGTAGAACGCACCCTTAGCGGCATGCACGTCGAGGAAGGGATTACCCGAGCAACCCAGCTACCGAGCAACCCAGCTACCTAGATTCCGAGCTTCTCCTTG
>CAZGLC010000217.1:0-8649 GCA_964526235.1 uncultured Bifidobacteriaceae bacterium | reverse complement strand
CGTCGGCGATGACGCCGTCGTCGACGGTCAGGTACACGGTGATGCGATCCCCGCAGAGCGGGTTGAACCCCTCGGCTTTCTGCCCGGCGTCGAGCGCGCGGAAGTTCCGGGGCCGCCGGTTGTGGTCGAGGATGACCTCCTGGTAGAGGTCCTGCAGCTCGGTGTTCACTCGAACACCTCCCGCACCCGATGGAGCGACGCCACGAGCGCGTCGATCTCCTCGCGCGTGTTGTACAGCGCGAGCGACGCGCGCGCGGTGGCCGGCACCCCAAGCCGCGTCATGAGCGGCTGGCAGCAGTGATGCCCGGCGCGGATCGCGATGCCGTCGCGGTCGAGAATCGTGCCGATGTCGTGGGGGTGCACGTCGCCGAGCACGAACGAGAGCACGGCGGCCCGCTCGCGCGCCGTACCGATCAGCCGGAGGCCGGGAATGGCCGTGAGCGCGGCGGTGGCGTAGGCACAGAGATCGTGCTCGTACGCCGCGATCCGGTCGAGCCCGACCGCCGTCACATAATCGAGCGCCGCCGCCAGACCGATCACGCCCGCGATGTTCGGCGTGCCCGCCTCGTACTTGTAGGGCAGCTCGGCGTAGGTCGTGCGCTCGAAGCTCACGCGGCCGATCATCCCGCCGCCCGCCTGGTACACCGGCATCGCCTCGAGCAGCGCCCGCCGCCCGTAGAGGATGCCGACGCCGGTCGGCCCGAACACCTTGTGCCCCGAGAAGACGTAGAAGTCGCAGCCGAGCGCCTGGACGTCGACCGGCATGTGCGCCACCGCCTGCGCGCCGTCGACGAGGACGGTCATCCCGCGCGCCTTCGCGATCCGGACGACGTCGGCCACCGGATTGGACGTGCCGAGCACGTTGGAGACGTGCGCGAGCGCCACGAGGCGGGTCCGGTCGGTCAGCAGCCGCTCGTACTCGTCGAGCCGCAGCTCGCCCGCGTCGCTGATCGGGATGACGCGGAGCCGCGCGCCGGTGGCCTCGCACAGCAGCTGCCACGGGACGATGTTCGAGTGGTGCTCCATTTCGGTGACGACGATCTCGTCGCCGGCGCGGACGCTGGCGCGGCCCCAGGTCTGCGCGACCAGGTTGATGCCTTCCGTCGTGCCCCGGACGAAGACGATCTCCTTGGCGTCGGCGGCGTGGACGAAGCGGCGCACCGTCTCGCGCGCGGCATCGTAGGCGTCGGTCGCGCGGCCGCTCAGCGAATGGACGCCGCGATGGACGTTGGCGTTCTCCTCGACGTAATAGCGCTGCAGCGTGTCGATCACCGCGCGCGGCTTCTGCGTGGTGGCGGCATTGTCGAGATAGACGAGCGGCTTGCCGTGAACCCGCTGCCGCAGGATCGGAAACTGCTCGCGGATGGCCGCGACGTCGAGTGTGTGGGGCGCTGAAACGATAGAAGCCATCACGTGTCCTATGCCGCCTCGAGCGCGCGCGTGAGCTCCCGCCCGACCACGCTCGCGATCCCGTCCCGGACCGGTGCGAGCGGCATGCGCTGCAGCACGTCCCCGAGGAAGGCGTGAATGAGCATGTGGCGCGCCTCGGCCGCGCCGAGGCCGCGCGACCGCAGGTAGAACACCGCATCCTCGTCGAGCTGCCCCACGGCCGCGCCGTGCGTGCACTTCACGTCGTTGGCGAAGATCTCGAGCTCGGGCTTCGAGTTGATCTGCGCGTTCTCCGACAGGAGCAGCGCCCGGTTGGTCTGCTTGGCATCGGTCTTCTGCGCGTCGGGCCGGACGATGATCTTGCCGTTGAAGACGCCACGGGCGCGGTCGGCCAGAATCCCCTTGTAGATTTCGCGGCTGCCGCAGTGCGGCATCGCGTGATCGATCGTCGTGTGGTTGTCCACGTGCCGCTGCCGGTCGGCCAGATACAGGCCGTTCAGCGCGCACTCGCCGCCCTCGCCCGCCAGCACCGCCACGACGTCGTTGCGCACGAGCGCGCCGCCGAGGCTGACCGAATGCGACGCGCAGTTCGCGCTGCGTGCGGTGCGCACGTACATCGACCCGACGTGATACGCCTCGGGGCTCTCGCGCTGGAGCTTGTAGTGGTCGAGCACCGCGTTCTGGCCGAGGACGATCTCCGTCACCGGGTTGGTGAAATACCGCGCACCGTCGGGCCCGGCATACGTCTCCACGATCGACGCCTGACTGTTGTCGCCGAGGACGGCGAGGACGCGCGGATGTGACATCAGCGGCGTCCCGTTGCCGCTTCCCGTGGAGACGAACAGCATGTGCACCGGCAGCTCGAGCACCGTGTGCGCCGGCACGTGCACGAACGCGCCGTCGGCGAAGAACGCCGTGTTCAGCGCCACGAACGGGGACCGTTCGAACGCGGCGACGCGCCCGAGATGCGGATCGATCTCCGCCGCGTGGCCGGCGATCGCCGCCGCCAGGCTGCCCGCGCGGGCGCCGCCGAGCAGTGCCGCGCGCGTCGAGAGCGACGGCACATAGTGGCCGTCGATGAAGACGAGCTCCGCCGCGCAGGCGCCGCGGTACCGGAACGGGGCCAGATCGACAGGACAGGCCTCGCCCGCCGGCGGCGCGGCCAGCGCGAACGCCTGATCCGCAATCGGGGCCACGCTCGTGAAGCGCCATTCCTCGTGGCGCGTGGTCGGGAACCCGACCTCGAGGAACCGGCTCAACGCCTGGTCGCGGAGCTCGGCCAGCGCGGGCGGCCCGCCCTGCGGCCGCCGGGCGCGCGTGTCGGCGTACTGGGTGCGGTACAGATCGAGGCTCATCGCTTGCCGACCGGCTCCTCGAGCCAGCTGTAGCCCTTGTCCTCGAGCTCGAGCGCGAGCTCCTTGCCGCCCGACCGCACGATACGGCCGTCGGTCAGCACGTGCACGACGTCGGGCACGATGTAGTTCAGCAGCCGCTGATAGTGCGTCACGACGAGGAACGACCGCTCGGCGCCGCGCATCGCGTTGACGCCGTCGGCGACGATCCGCAGGGCGTCGATGTCGAGGCCGGAATCGGTCTCGTCGAGGATGCCGAGCTTCGGCTCGAGCACCGCCATCTGAAAGATCTCGTTGCGCTTCTTCTCGCCGCCCGAGAACCCCTCGTTGACGGGCCGGTTCAGGAAGCTCTCGTTCATGTCGAGCTGCTTCATCCGGTCGCGGATGAGCGTCATGAACTCCATCGCGTCGAGCTCTTCCTGGCCGCGGTGCTTGCGGACGGTGTTGAGCGCCGCCTTGAGGAAATAGGCGTTGTTGACGCCGGCGATCTCGACCGGGTACTGGAACGCCATGAAGACGCCGACACGCGCCCGCGTTTCCGGATCCATCGCCAGCAGGTCTTCGCCCTCGAAGAGCACCTCGCCCTGGGTCACCTCGCACTCGGGATGGCCGGCAAGGACGCGCGCGAGCGTGCTCTTGCCCGAGCCGTTCGGCCCCATGATGGCGTGCACTTCGCCGAACCTGATCGACAGATCGATGCCGCGGAGGATGTCCCGACCCGCGATGCGGGCGTGAAGATTTCGGACTGTGAGCATTAGCCGACGCTTCCTTCCAGACTGACGCTGAGCAGCTTCTGCGCTTCGACGGCGAACTCCATCGGCAGCTGGCGGAACACGTCCTTGCAGAAGCCGCTGACGATCATGTTGACGGCGTCCTCGGTCGAGAGGCCTCGCGACCGGCAGTAGAAGATCTGGTCCTCCCCGATCTTCGACGTCGACGCCTCGTGCTCGACCTTCGCCGTGCTGTTCCTGATCTCCAGGTACGGGAACGTGTGCGCGCCGCACTGGTCGCCGATGAGCAGCGAGTCGCACTGCGAGTAGTTGTGGGCGCCTTTCGCCCCCTTGGCGATCCGGACGAGGCCGCGGTACGTGTTCTGGCCATGGCCCGCCGAAATCCCCTTCGACACGATGATGCTCTTCGTGTTCTTGCCGAGGTGGATCATCTTCGTGCCGGTATCCGCCTGCTGCCAGTTGTTCGTCGTCGCGACCGAATAGAACTCGCCGATCGAGTTGTCGCCCTGGAGGATGCACCCGGGGTACTTCCAGGTGATCGCCGAGCCGGTCTCGACCTGCGTCCACGTGATCTTCGAGCTCACACCGGCGCACTTGCCGCGCTTGGTGACGAAGTTGTAGATGCCGCCCTTCCCCGCCTTGTCGCCGGGGTACCAGTTCTGGACGGTCGAGTACTTGATCGTGGCGTTGTCGAGCGCCACGAGCTCGACGACGGCCGCGTGCAGCTGATGCTCGTCGCGCATCGGGGCGGTGCAGCCCTCGAGGTAGCTGACGTACGACCCCTCCTCGGCGATGATGAGCGTCCGCTCGAACTGCCCCGTCTCCTTCGCGTTGATCCGGAAGTACGTGGACAGCTCCATCGGACAGCGGACGCCCTTCGGAATGTACGCGAACGAGCCGTCGCTGAAGACCGCCGAGTTCAGCGTCGCGAAAAAGTTGTCGGTGTACGGCACCACGGTGCCGAGGTACTTGCGCACCAGCTCCGGATGGTTGTGCACCGCCTCGGAGAACGAACAGAAGATGATCCCGAGCTCCCCCAGCTTCTCCTTGAAGGTGGTCGCCACCGACACGCTGTCGAACACGGCGTCGACCGCCACGCCGGAGAACAGCTTCTGCTCATCGAGCGGGATGCCGAGCTTCTCGAAGGTGGCGCGGATCTCCGGATCCACTTCGTCCATGCTCGAGAGCTGCTTCTTCGGCTTGGGCGCGGCGTAATAAATGATGTTCTGGTAGTCGATCGGCCCGAACTTGACGTTGCCCCACGCCGGCTCCTTCATCGTCAGCCACGTGCGGTACGCCTGCAGCCGCCAGTCGAGCAGCCACTGCGGCTCCTGCTTCTTGGCCGAGATCAGCCGGACGACGTCCTCGCTGAGACCGCGCGGAATCGTCTCCTGCTCGACGTCGGTGATGAAGCCGTGCTGGTACTCGCGGCTCGCGAGTTGTTCGATGGTGTCAGTGGATGTACTCATCGCTCTCTTATGCGCTGAACGAAACGCCGCACCCGCAGGTGCTCTTCGCGTTCGGGTTGTTCAGCAGAAATCCCTTGCTCAGCAGACTCGTGTCGTAGTCGAGCACGGTGCCGTCGAGCAGCCGCAGGCTGCGCGGATCGACATAGATCGTCGCGCCGTCGGGCGTCTGGAACACCGCGTCGGCCGGCTTCGGGGCCGCTTCCCAGGCAAAGATGTACTCGTAGCCCGAGCAGCCGCCGGCCTTGATGGCGACCCGCAGGCCGGTCTCCCCCTGCTGCCGCTTCACCAGCATCTTCTGAATCTGCTTCGCGGCGTTTTCGGTGATCTCGATCATCGGGCCGCGTCCCTCCACACCATCGGCATCGCGCCTTCGCTCGGCGCCATCTCGGCGAGCGTCATGGCCTGCAGGACGGAGAGAATGCGGTCTTTCACGCGCGACAGCGGATCCCGCACCGTGCACGACCCGAACTGCTCGCACTGGTCCTCTTCGTCCCGCCCGCACGCGGTAATCGCCAGCGGGCCGTCGATCGCCTGGACGATCTCCGCCAGCGAGATGTCCGACGCCGGACGGGTCAGGTGGTAGCCGCCGTGCGCCCCTTTCTGCGCCGCGACGAACCCCCGGCGCGCCAGGTGCTGGAGCACCTTCGCGAGGAGCTCGACCGGAATGTCGTAGCGCTCCGCGATCGCGCGGGCGCTGGCGACCCCCGACGGCGCTTCCGCGGCCAGATACCGCAGCGCCAGGAGGCCGTAATCCGTCTTTTTCGACAGCCTTAGCATGGGCGTCCCCAACTCCGACCTTATTAGTCCTATATTAGCGGATCCACGCAGGATGTGCCATGGGTCCAGCCCGGCCGTGGCGGGTGCGCAACTTGCACTCTTCCGGATCAGTGCCGGAATGCCGTCCGTAAAGGGCGATCAGTCTTCTATCGACCTCCTCGAGCACGTCGTCAAAGGGGTGCACATCGAGAGTCGAGGACCAAACAACCACCGCGTCATGCCCCGTCCGCTGGACCGGATCAACGACGAGGCACCCACGCTCGCGCGGCGACCGCGCGGCCGGAAGAAACGACCCAACAAGCGCACGTAGGGCGGGCCTTTACGGCCCGCCTGGCTCAGTCCCGCAAGACCTCATCCAGCGCGCGACGCGCCGCAAAATAGCCGCACATGCCGTGCACGCCGACGCCCGGCGGCGTCGCCGCCGAGCAGAGATACAGCCCGCGTACGCCCGTGCCGTACGTCCGCCAGGTCGGCCGGGTGAACAACTGCCGCAGGTCGACCGCGCCGGACCCGATGTCGCCGCCCACATAGTTCGCGTTGTAGCGCTCGAGGTCGGCCGGACCCATCACCGCGCGCGCCAGCACGCGCTCGCGGAAGCCGGGCGCGAAGCGCTCGATCTGCTGCTCGAGGCGCGGCAGCATGTCGACCTCGGACCCGCGCGGGACATGGCAATACGTCCAGGCGACGTGCTGGCCGGCGGGCGCGCGTGAGCGGTCGAACAGCGTCGGCTGGGCCAGAAGCACGAACGGCCGCTCGGTGTGCCGTCCGCTCCAGGCGTCGTGCTCCGATGCCGAGATCTCGTCCATGGAGCCGCCAAGATGTACCGTGGCCGCCTGCGCACACGCAGGATCCCGCCACGGGATCGGCCCGGCGAGCGCCCAATCCACTTTGTACGCGGCCATGCCATACCGGTAGCGCTCCAACGCGCGGCGGACAGGCGGCGCCAGAACGTGGCCGGCGATGCGGAGCAGCGGTCGAGGTGAGAGATCGCAGAGCACGGCCTTCGCCGGCGGCAGCTCGTCAATCGAGCGGATCGGCGTGCCGGTCACGATCTCACCGCCGAGCGACCGCAGATGGGCCGCGAGCGCGTTGGCGAGGGTCTGCGCGCCGCCGCGCGGAATCGGCCACCCCGCCACGTGCGCCATCAGCGCGAGCGTGAGGCCCACGCCCGCGGTTGGCCGCGTGTCGAGCGGCAGCATGCTGTGCGCGGCGATCCCGGCAAACAGCGCGCGCGCCTGTGCCCCCGCGAACTGCCGCCGCGCCAGCGGCTCGGCGGATTGCAGCGCACGAAGACCGAACCGCCCCAGCGCGAGCGGATGGCGCGGCCACCGCAGCGGCCCGAGCACTGCCTCTTCGATTCGCGGCCAGTCGTGAACGAGCCGTCCAAACAGGTTGCGGTATCGCACGCCGTCCTGCCCGAGCCCGTCCGCCGTACGATCGAGCGATCGGTACAGGCACGCCGCGCCGCCGTCGTCGAACGGATGCGCGAGCGCCGCGGGCGACTCGACCCACTCGAGGCCATGCGCCGCAAGCGGCAGCGAGCGGAAGAAGGGAGAGGCGACCGCGAATGGATGGACCGCCGAGCAGACGTCGTGGACGAAGCCGGGGAGTGTGAGCTCGGCGGATCGGCAGCCGCCGCCGACCGTCGGCGCCGACTCGAACACCACGACCTTACGGCCGGTCTGAGCGATGGCAATAGCGGCGGCGAGGCCGTTGGGTCCGGCACCGACGACCACCGCGTCGGCGTTAGGCATGAAACGCGCGCAGGTAGGCAGTGTACACGGAACTGCCACCTGACGCGTCGTTCGCCAGCGCGCGGGGTGCGCCGATGCCACACGTAGCGTCCGGCTTCGGCCGGACCACAGATTACAATCGCCGCGGACTCAGGTGGCGTTGGCGAGCCGGGCTCGATCTCAGCGGGGCGTTCGCGTGAGACGGGCCAATAACATGAGCCCGATGGCGGTGACGACGAGCGCCCGGATGCGGCGCAGCAGCGCGACCGCGAACCCCGCCGCGGCGGGCAGCGCCAGCACGTCGAAGATCAAGGCGTAGACGCCCTCGGCGACGCCCATCTGCTGGGGGACGAACATGAAGACGATGCCGATGGCCTTGGCCGACGCCTCGATGAGCAGGGGGGCGAGGGACGGCCCCACCACGCCAATCGCGCGGAGCAGGACGGCCAGCTCGAGGACGAGCGGGATCTGTGCGGCGGCTTCGAGGAGCAGCACGCGTCCGAGCAGGGCCGGCCGATCGCGCAGGATCGCGAGCAGCATGTCCTCCATGCGGTTGATCCACTCCATGTTCGGCTTCAGACGCCCGCGCAGGACGCCGAGCCGCGACAGGACGTCGACCGTCGTGCCGATCAGATAGAAACGCGCGGCAACCGCGATCACCGCCGCGGCGAGAAAGGCGCACAACAGCCCGGCCACGATGACCGAGGCGCCGGCGATGGCCGGTGGCGGATTGAACACGCGGACGATATACAGGAGCCCGGCGGCCGACATGGCCGCTGTGACGAACGCGCTGATCAGATACTCGGTGAGCGCGGCCGCGAACCCTTCCTGCAGCGTCAACCCGCGGCGCGTCAGCAGCCAGGCGCGCGCCGGCTCGGCGAGCACCGGACCGCTGAAGGTCAGCGACTGGATGGCCTCGCCCGAGAGGCGAATTGCGAGCGCGTCGCCGTAGCCGAGCAACCCCTGCCGCAGCACGCACGCGCGCAGCGCGAACGCCCGGACGACGTGATGAAGTGAGTACAGCGCCAGAGCGGGCAGGAAGTACCAGCCGGCGCGGCTGACGAGCGTGAGGACCTCCGCCGGCCCGAGACGCCAGAGCAGGAACCCCAGCAGGGTGGCGCCGAGCAGAAGCAGGATGACGCGTGGCATCGCGGTTGCGATAATCAGGGGTCAGACCCCGGTGATGGGGCGACTCAAG
>CAZGLC010000216.1:2638-8654 GCA_964526235.1 uncultured Bifidobacteriaceae bacterium | reverse complement strand
TTCTTCGTGCCTTTGTACGTTCGTGGTTGCATTTGATTACGTCTTCTTCGTGCCTTCGTGCTTTCGTGGCTAACCACTACTTCACTTCACACCTGAAACTGGCGGCGTCGTCGATGCTGCCGCTTCCCTTGTAGACCGCCACTTGCGGGTACGGGCAAAGCGGGCGCGTGCGATCAACTCGTCCGCCGGTCGCATGCGATGCCTGGATCTGGTCCGGGGCTGTGCCGGCCTCGACCCACTGCTCGAGAGCGGAGACCATGTCGAACGTGTTCGGACCCTCGCCGCCGGCGCAGTGCCCCATCCCTGGGGCAAGAAAGAGCCGGTAGGACCCACTCACCTTCTCTGCACCGCCGCTCGCCTCGACGGCGCGCGCGTAGTACTGCACACTGCTGGCCGGAGAAATCTGCGGATCGCTCCAGCCGTGGTACTGAATCAGCTTCCCGCCGCTCGCGAAGAACGGCTCGAGGTTCGCATCGAGCGCGTTGATTGTGTCGCGGTCCACCTCGTCGGCGCCGACGAGGTCGGTCTCGAAATTGAACCGCTGCAGCGTCCAGGCCGGGTCGCCGAACACGAGGTACTTGAACTGGTCGATCCCGGTCGCGCGCGCCGACTCGGTCCACCCGAGATCGGTCCATCCGAGCTCGCTGCCCGGCAGCAGTCCCGCAATCTCGCGGCCGGTCTTGGGGTTCTTCGCGCTGGAGTAGATCAGGCGGGCCGTGTCGACCTGCGCCGGCGTCAGGCAGTCCGCGCCGTTCGAGGCGCGGCACGCCACCACGCCCGGGTCGAAGCTGCAGCGCTCGGGATTCTCGATCAGGCCGTCTTTCACGCCGTCGAGCGCGTCGCACGCGCCGACCGCCGCCGAGTGGAGGATCCGGCGCTCGCGCTCGAGCAGCCGCGCCGGCTCGGACGAGGACAGCACCTTGGCGACGCGATTGGCCTGGGCCGCGCGGCCGGTCCAGTCGAGGCCGGGCGCGCCGGCAATGATGCCGTCGAAGTCGTCGGGGAAGCGCTGCGCGGCCTTCATCGCCTGGCGGCCCCCGGCGGAGCAGCCGTTCCAGTAGGCATACCGCGGGGCCGTCGCAAAGTGCGCGGCGACGATCGCCTTGGCGGCCACCGTCATCTCGTGGACCGCGCGCCAGCCCCAATCGACCAGCTTCTCCGGGTGGCCGAGGGCCCACGCCGCGCCGCCGCCGACATGGCCGGTGTCGGTCCCGGCCGCGGCGTAGCCGCGGCGCAGCACCGCCATCATGGCGCCGTACGGGACGTTGCCGTTGAAGGCGCCGTTGCCGACCGCCTGGAGCTTGCCGTTCCAGTTGGCCGCGGGCAGCCAGACCTCGATCCTGATGTCGGAGTCGTCCGACGGCCGCAGGGTTGCGGCGACGCGGCAGAACGCCGGCAGCGGATTGGCTGCCTGGGCCGGTGGGGCGCCGGGCGGCGTGAACCCCCCGGCGGCGACCGCTTCGGCGAGCGTGATCGTGCCTCTCGGCACCGCCAGCGCCGCGAGATCGGCGCACGCTCCGGCCGTCTGGGCCGCCGCGGTGCGGGCGACGCTTGCGACGAGAAGGGCCAGCAGCAGAGTGCGCATCTTCATGACGAGAGTTATACACCCGTCCGACGGTCCGGCTGAAGCCGGACCCCACGTACTTCAGCGTGGGCGGACGACGAGCTGCCCCTGCATCGCCGCGTGCGCGGTGTTGCCCGTCAGATTGCTGTAGAAGCGGAACGTTCCCGCCCGATCGGCGCGGAACTCGAAGGTCGTCTCGCCGCCGGCCGGCACGCGGCGGACGATGCGGTATTCGTCGATGGCGAAGCTGTAGGTCATGTCCTCGCTGCGGATCGTGAGGCGGACGAGATCGTCCTGCGCGACTTCGATCCGGTCGGGGGAGTAGCGGTACTCCCTGGCGACGAGCGAGAACTGAGGGCGGCTGGGCGCCTGCTCCTGGCCTTCGACACGCTCAGGCCACCCCGAGCCTGTCGAGGGGTGCGCACGAAGGCTGCGGAGGCGCGGGCGCGCGATGAGCAGTGCGCCGGCGCCGGCGAGCAGCAACGCCGCCTGCCGGCGCGTGACCCGCATCTATTCTTTGGCGGCCGTCGCGGCCGCAGACGCCTCGTCCTGCAGCAGCGCCTTGCGGCTCAGGCGGATCTTGCCCGTCGGGTCGATGTTGATCACCTTCACCAGGATCTGCTGGCCTTCCTTCAGCTCGTCGCGCACGTCCTTGACGCGGTGGTTCGCGATCTCGGAGACGTGGAGCAGGCCGTCGGTGCCCGGCATGATCTCGACGAAGGCGCCGAAGTCGGTGATCCGCTGGACCTTGCCCATGTAGGTCTTGTTCAGCTCGGGCGTGGCGGTCAGCTCCTGAATGATGCCGATCGCCTTCTGCGCCGACTCGCCGTCGGCGGACGCCACGTTGACGCGGCCGTCGTCCTCGACGTCGATCTTCACGCCCGTGCGCTCGATGATGCTGCGGATCATCTTGCCGCCCGGGCCGATGACGTCGCGGATCTTGTCGACCGGGATCCGGATCGTCACGATGCGCGGGGCGAACGCCGACATCGACGTCCGCGGCTCGGCGATCGTCTTGGCCATCTCGGCCAGGATGTGCAGCCGGCCCTGCCGCGCCTGCTCGAGCGCCTTGCGCATGACCTCGGCGGTGACGCCCGACACCTTGATGTCCATCTGCAGGGCGGTGATCCCTGCGGAGGTGCCCGCCACCTTGAAGTCCATGTCGCCGTAGTGGTCCTCGGCACCCGCGATGTCCGAGAGCACGGCGTACTTGCCGGTCTTCTCGTCCATGATGAGCCCCATGGCAATGCCGGCGACGGCCGCTTTGAGCGGCACGCCGGCGTCCATCATGGCCATCGACCCGCCGCACACAGTGGCCATCGAGGACGAGCCGTTGGATTCGAGAATGTCAGACACGAGGCGAATCGTGTAGGCGAACGCGTCCTCATTGGGCACGACCGGCGTGAGCGCGCGCTCGGCGAGCGCGCCGTGGCCCACCTCGCGCCGGCCGGGACCGCGCATGAACTTGACTTCGCCGACCGAGAACGGCGGGAAGTTGTAGTGCAACATGAAGCGCTTGTAGAACTCACCGCCGACGTGCTCGATCTTCTGCTCGTCGTCGGCGGTGCCGAGGGTGCAGGTCACCAGCGCCTGCGTCTCGCCGCGCGTAAAGACGACGGAGCCGTGGGTCCGCGGCAGGATGCCTGCCTCGGTCCAGATCGGCCGGATTTCATCGAACTTGCGGCCGTCCAGCCTCACATTGCGCTCGAGTACCTCCTCGCGCAACACCTTCTCCTTGAGCTCGCTGAAAATGTGGGCCGCCTCGACCTTCCGGTGGACTTCGCCCTCCGGCAGCGATGCGACGAACTCCGCGAGCACCTGGTCGACGCGGTCGTAGTTCTCGAGCTTGCCGCGGATCCGCATCGCCTCGCTGAGCGGGACGTACACCTTCTCCTCAACCTCGCGATAGAAGTCGCGGCCGGTGTCCTTCCGCGCCACCTGGACCTTTTTCTTCCCGACCGCGTCCCGCAGGGCTTCAATGCCGTCGACGATCTGCTTGATGGCAGCATGCGCGGCCTCGAGCGCGGCCACGACCTGCGCTTCGCTCACTTCTTTCGCCCCGGCTTCCACCATCACGATCCCGTCGCGCGTGCCGGCGACGATGAGATCGAGGAGGCCGACCTTCCGCTGGTCGTAGGTCGGGTTGACGACGTACTGGCCGTCAACCAGGCCGACGCGAACCCCGGCGATCGTTTTTTCGACCGGGATGCCTGAGAGCGCCAGCGCGGCGGACGCGCCCGTGATCGCGAGCACGTCCGAGTCGTTCTCGGTGTCGGCCGACATCAGCAGCGCGATGATCTGTGTCTCATAATTCCAGCCGGCCGCGAACAGCGGACGGATCGGACGATCGATCAAGCGGCTCGTCAGCACTTCCTTTTCCGACGGCTTGCCTTCGCGCTTGAAGAATCCGCCGGGGATGCGCCCGGAGGCGTAGGTGTACTCGCGGTAGTCGACGGTCAAGGGGAGGAAATCAATCCCCTCGCGCGCGCTGGGCGCGCGGCAGGCGGTGACGAGGACGACCGTGTCGCCCGATTGGACGACCACGGCGCCGTCGGCCTGCTTGGCCAGCTTGCCGGTTTCGAGGGAGATGGTGCGCGAGCCGATCTGGACGTCGCGCCGCTGTAATGTGACGTTGTGCATATTAGGTAAATCTCAGACGGGGTCCGGGATCGGGGATCCGGGACCCGGACGTGCGGGCCACTCCGGAATCATTTCCGGATGCCGAGACGGCGGATGATCTCCGCGTACCGCTCCGAGTCCTTGCTTTTGAGATAGTCGAGCAGTCTCCGCCGCTGTCCGACGAGCTTCAGCAGACCGCGGCGCGAGTGATGGTCCTTTGCGTGAACCTTGAAATGCTCGGTGAGATAGTTGATGCGCTCGCTGAGCAGCGCGACTTGTACTTCCGGGGATCCGGTATCGGTATCGTGCGTCCGGTACGTCCCGATGATCCCGGTCTTGCGGTCCTTGGTAAACGCCACAACGGCTTCCTCCACGAACGGCCCAGAAAGGCCTCAGCCCACCAGACCGCCGTACTCCTGCTAAATCCGAGTCCCTAAAAGACTTACCATTTTATATCAGCACAACGGCCGGATGCAATGCACCGGCCTCCGGGCCGCGCGTCGCCATCGCCACCAGCGCCCCGCGTCCGTCCAGCAGGCGGATCCAGAAGGGGTCAGGGGACAGGGGAGAGGAGTCAGGGGTCAGGGGACAGGGGTCGGGGGACAGGGGACAGTAGTCGCCCGCCTCCAGGTGCCGCCCGTGCGCGGTGCGCTCCCGGCCCCGATCCGTCAGCGTGACGGCCGGCCACGTATCGAGCAGCCGGTGCAGCGGAACCAGTCGTTCCGCCACCCGGCCGCTGTCATCGAGCTCCTCCAGCCCGATCGCCGCCTCCAGCGTGAACTCGCCGGCCCGGGTGCGCCGCAGCGCCTCGAGACACGCGCCCGTCCCGACGCGCTCGCCGAGATCGTGCGCGAACGAACGCACGTAAAACCCGGCAGTGCAGATCAGCGCCACCCGCGCGCAGCCGCCGGCGAGCTCGCGGAGCTCGGCGCGGTCGACGCGCACCTGCACGTCGGCCAGCGCCACGTCGCGGTCGTTCCGCGCGAGCGCGTACGCGCGGCGCCCGCCCACTTTCTTCGCCGAATAGACGGGCGGCGTCTGCCGGTACTCGCCGGTGAGTGCCGCGAGCGCCCGCAGCACCTCGTCGCGCGAGGGCACCGCGCCGGTCCGGCTGGTCTCCGCGCCCGTCGCATCGTACGAATCGGTCGTGATGCCGAACCGGATCGTCGCGTCGTACTCCTTGTCGGACGCCGTCAGGAACCGCACGAGGCGCGTCGCGCGCCCGACCGCCAGCGGGAGAACGCCGGTGGCGAGCGGATCGAGCGTGCCGGTGTGGCCGATCCGCCGCTCGCCGAGCAGACGCCGCGCCACGGCGACGACGTCGTGCGAGGTCGGGCCCTGCGGTTTGTCGACGACGAGCACGCCATCCATAGCTGGTAGCTGGTAGCCGGTAGCTGGTAGCCCGGTAGCCCGTGCGGTCGAAGCCGAGCCTCGGGGTGGTGTGCCCTTCTGCCGCACGTCTCGCGAGGGCAGGGCTACTGGCCGAGCGGCAGGAACAATCGCCCGAGGACTATGAGCGTCAGACCGACATTGACGCCAACCATCCATTTCACGAGCTGCACCTCGCTCCGGATGCTCGCGATTTGAGATCCTCCTGGAACGAGTATACACGTCGGAGTGGCCGCTGCTCCGGCCCGCCGTGACGGTGTCCTTGCTTCCTTCTCGCTCTTCTGATTCCCACCGTCAAAGATCTCCAGGCGGCCTGGCCGTATTTCGAGCGGCCCGACCTGCACAAGGTGTCGGCGGTCGACTCGCTACAGCAGGCGGGGAACTTCGGCGGGGAAGAAGCGCTTGACCGTGTCCCAGGTGAGGGGCGTGAGCACGTCCGGCATC
>CAZGLC010000216.1:0-2538 GCA_964526235.1 uncultured Bifidobacteriaceae bacterium | reverse complement strand
GGGGAAGAAGCGCTTGACCGTGTCCCAGGTGAGGGGCGTGAGCACGTCCGGCATCGGCTGGCGCTCGGCGTCGTCGAAGTAGGTCAAAGCTTTGAAGAGGTGGACCCGATTGACGTGTGCCGCCGCGTACTTCCGGTCGAACCAGGCGAGGATCTCACGCAGGCCGTACATCTGGGCGGCGACGTAGAGATCCACGAAGTCGCGGCGGGTGCCGCGGCTTGCGATCGCGTCGATCTTCATGCAGGCGATGTCGCGGGGGTCGGCGACGGTCACGCCTTCGAACTGACTCGGCGGAAAGAGGAGCGGATACGGGTAGTGCAGGAAACTGACCAGGACGCGGTGGAGCTCCAGATGGAGAGTGCCACGCATGCTCTGACGGATCCGCAGCCCGGGGACCTCGCCCAACCGTACGCGCAGGTCGGCCGGTTCGAACTCGGTCTGGCTGAAGAGGTCGAGATCCACCGACCGGCGGTGCCCGAGCCGCAGCGCGAGTCCCGTTCCGCCTGCCAGATAGACGCCCTCGAGAACTCCACGCGCGGCGAGGTCTGTCGCTGCGTCCCGCCAGCCGGCGGGCAGAACCTCAGGGTGCCACGGGAGGTGGTTTTCAGGCATAGATTGACCTCGTTGGGGATGGTAAGGGTAAAGCGCGGCTGACAGAACTTAGGTCGTACCGCTGAGGGCGGCGACTTCCGGAGCCGGAAGATTGAACACCAGCGACCAGAAGTTCGCAGACAGCGGGGTCAGGTGGCGGTCGGTGCGGAGGACGTCCACGATCTGCTCGGGGGTGAAGGTGCGGCGCATCCAAGCGACCTCCTCTTCGTCCCCGTACTCCAGCACCCGCTCGATGGTGTAGACGGGGTACGCCGTAGGGTCGAAGTTTTCGAGGTTCGTATCCCAGAACAGGAGCCGTGAGTCCTCTGGAATCATGGACCTACATCATATCAAGCAACGCTAAACCCGTCAATAACAACGACTTAGCACTCTATTCCGGAGATTCGCTCCCCCACAGATACGGGGTCGCGCCCCCACGCAACTGTTCGGGCTCATGACGAGACGCCGGCGACGCCCACGCTATCGTGCGGTCTGGGTGACCGTAGGAAACATCGAACTGTCGTCGGCGGATGGACGTGATCGTGACATAGACCGTCCGAAATCAAGATACAAGGAACTATGAAAGCGCCTCCGACGGTCCCATGTGCCTTCGCGGCCGGTACTCCGACCCGACCCCCAGATCCTGGAGATGCGATACAAGCTATTCAGGAGGGTTCGGCCCCGCGTGACCAGCTTCGATGACGGTACAATGAGCCAGATGAAGATCACCAGACAATTGACGGCCGTCATCGAGCGTGAGGGCGACCTCTACGTCGCCCTGTGTCCGGAACTGGACGTCGCCAGTCAGGGCGACACCGTCGAATCTGCGAAGACGAACCTCGTCGAAGCGCTCGAGCTATTCTTCGAGTCAGCGGATCCGGCCGAAGTTTCCCGGCGCCTGCACACCGAGGTGTTCGTTACGCGCGTTGAGGTAGCGGTTGGGTAAACTTCGCGTCCTGTCTGGCCGCGAAGTGTGCAAGGTTCTGGAGGCGGAGGGTGAGCACGCCGCTGTTTCTGGAGTATGAGGATGTCGTGCAGCGCCCCGAGAATCGGCTCGCGACCGGCATGAGCGAGACCGATGTCGCGGAGTTCCTGGCCGCGTTCGCCAGTGCGGCAGAAGGCGTTGAGGTAATGAACACGCGTGGCGGACCGGCGATACCTGCCACCGACAGCCGACAGGAGGACAAAGGTCGGAAGCCTTCCAAGCATCGGTGCGTCACGCCGGCCTGGCAGTCGTCAGTGGCCGCTGCTCCGGCCCGCCGTCACGGTGTCCTTTCCGAGGGCAGCGAAATCTGGCATCGTCCTCAGGAAGGCGGCCGGGGCGAAGTAGGCTGTGTCGTCCTGAGGGTGGCGTTGCCGGTGAACGGGCGGTGGCGCGATTCGTTCGTCCAGTGCGTCAGGAGGATAACGTAAGGCAGAGTTACGCGACGCACAGTGATTCCCCTACTCTCGTGAACGCCCTCGCCGCTTTCACGCCCGAATCCCCATCCATCGCAAATCTCGAGAGACGCGATGATCGCGGGGATGTTTATTGGGGGCCGCCAACTCCAAGAACCGCGGCCACTTCAGCGCAGCACAACATCACCACGAGCAACCGTTAACTTCACCGAGGCGAACAGCAACGGCGGTTTCAGCCCAAAACCAGTCGAAAGCGGTTGTCTCCATGCACGCGTCCTGCCATTTTCGAGAGCCCGTCTGCGCACGTCAAGTCGTTTTCTTGCTCAGAATCCTTCGCCTGGCGTTTCGCCTTCGCGATGTCGCTCGCAATGTCCCGCTACTTGCGCGCAGACGCCTTCTTGAACACGCACGTCATCAGCGTTTACGATGACGACGGGAAAGCCCGGCAGGAACTGAGGGTGCTTGGGCGGTGGGTCGTCGGTGCCGGTCTCCTCTCCCTGGTTGCGGGTGGTCAGGAAATCGGACGTACGCACGGTCTCCAGGCGATTG
>CAZGLC010000215.1:0-8692 GCA_964526235.1 uncultured Bifidobacteriaceae bacterium | reverse complement strand
GGGATCCGGGATCGGGGATCCGGGATCCGGGATCGGGGATCCGGGATCCGGGATCCGGGATCCCGTCGTCAGTAGTTCGTCGCCGTCTGCCCCACGATCTTCGCGAACTCGTCATGCGTGCCGACGCGGCCGTGGATCGGCACGTGCTGCGCCACGTCGAGCCGCAGCCGCTGGATGGTCTGCTGCAGCGCCCGCATGTTGGCATTGGGCATCGGGAGCGGAGCGCCCTGGGCCGGGGGCGAGTACAGGTCGGCATTCACCAGGATCCGCTCGCGCGGCAGATGCGCGACGACCATGGTCCCGGCGTGGTTCAGCGCCTGCACCGGGTGGACGTCGAGCGTGCGCGACCCGTCGCTGATGACGTATTTCTGGTTGACCAGCTCGAACACCGCATCCCGCACGACGTCGGGGTTCACCAGGAACAGCCGATCGGGCATCAGCGTGCGCGGCGCCGGCGAGAAGTGCACCTTCTCGTAGAACTCGCGGTTCATCTGATGCGTGACGATCGCGGCCCCCTCGGCCACGAACGGGCGCATCCCGCCCGAGTGGTCGAAGTGATGGTGCGTATTCACCAGATACCGGATCGGCTTCTTCGGCGCGAGCTTGTAGACCTCGGCGATCACCGCAAGGCCGCGCTCCTCGTTGAGCGGCCCCTCGACCACGGCCACGAAGTCGCGGAATTCCACCGCCATGCTGTTGTGCGAACCGCCGCCGATGTACCAGACCCCTTCCGCGAGCTTCTGCGTGTCGATGCTCGCGAGCGACGGCGCGGGAATCTTCACCGCGGCCGGCACGGCGGCGACCTGCACCGGCGCGTTCGCCTGCACCGCGCTCACCTGGATGTCCATGGTGTTGTGCCCGGGATTCAGGCGGTCGTCCCCCTGGTGGTGATGGATCACCGACGGGAACTTCACGCTGCCGAACTGCTTGTACGGCCCGTAGCGCGTCTCGTACAGCATGTCGCCGAACGCCGGATTGGCGACGCGCGTCTGGACGAACTCGATCTCGTTGCGGTCGTTGATCGTCGCCGTCACGCGGTACTTGCCGAGCGCGGTGAGCGAGACGCTCGTGACCTGGCGACCCCGCGGCATCGAGGTCACCGCCGTGGGATTGCCGCCGGCGGCGAGCGCGGCCTTCACGAAGCCGTGCGGCGTCATGAGGATGTCGAGCTGCCGCTGCTCCGCGACCGGCAGGCCGTCGAGATAGCCGCGCACGATCTGCTGCGGCATCGCCGCCTGCATGTTCCAGGCGACGCCCCCGTTGACCAGGAACTCGAGCCGCTGCTCGCCCTGGAGCGGCGTGCCGCCGCCGCCGCGCGGGGGATAGTTCCCCTGCCGGCGCGTGATTTGTTCGCGCGCGAAGCGCGCGTTGAAGTCGATCGACTTCGTGTAGCTGGTGATCTCGAACTTCGGCCAGTCCTCCACCGGGCTGTAGCTCTGACCGACCGCCGCATTCCACCCGGTGCCGGAAATCTGCATCGTCGTGAGCGAGTCAGCGCCGATGTTCTTGGCGACGGCCTGCAGAACGGCCCGGGCATCCTGCGCGCCCACGCCTCCCGCCAGCAGCGCCAGCAATGCCGACACGATTAGTAGCCTGCCTGCCACGTCCGCCTCCTCTCTACTGGCGTGTATCAACTGATGCACTACCACCTACGACAGCTCTTCGACCGCGATTCTGCTGGCCGCGACAACTCGGGGCCCCCGCCGCGCGGTTTGTGCGCGGTGGGGTGGAGCGGAGCGGCCAGTCCCGATGTTGGGAAGGAAACACCATTAGTTGGTGCGCCGGATCATATGCCGAACCCGCGATCACGGGTATACTTTCCGGCGACGCGGCGGGAGGAGGTCTCTGGTGAACACACGGATCGCGCTCATCGTCCTCATCGCGACCCTGACGTCTCCCGCGACCCCGGCGCTGGCCCATCACGGCCGAGGCGGCACCTACGACATGAAGCGTCAGGTCGCGCTGAAGGGCACGGTTGCCGAGATCCTCTGGCGCAACCCGCACATCGTGATCTATGTCGACGCGCCGGACGAGAGCGGCACGCTCGTGCGGTGGGCGATCGAGCACAGCAACATCACGACGCTCGCCATGCAGGGATACGGCCGGAACACGCTGCGCGCGGGACAGGACGTCACCGCGGTGGTCTTCCCCGGCGCCGACGGCACGCGGAAGGGGCTGTGCGCGAAGATCGTCTTCCCCGACGGCCGCGAGATCTTCCAGCGGAACCAGGGCGTCGATTAGTAGGCAGTAGGCAGTAGGCAGTAGGCAGTAGGCAGTAAACAGTGGGCAGCGCGCAGTGGTCGATGTCTCGAGGAGGCCGTCATAAACGGTGGGTGATCGCGGGCGTTTTCTGCCTACTGCCTACTGCCTACTGCCTACTTGCTGACGCACAACAGAAGTTCGATCCGCGCGATCTCACGGGCATCTGGCTCCGGAGCGACGGCGACCGGAGCATCAGCCCGAACACGCCGGCGCTGACGGCGGAAGGCGAGGCGCGGATCGCGAAGAACCTCCCGGCCCGGGGCCGGCATCCGCGCGCGCCCGCCGCCAGGACGCCCGCCGAATCGAACGATCCGGCGTTCGCCTGCAACCCCAAGGGATTTCCGCGCATCGTCCTCGACACCGCCCACGATTACCACGAGGTGATCGATACGCGGCGCGGCCGCCTGCTGCAACTCTGGCAGGAGGAGCGCCGCCCGCGCGAGATCTGGATGGACGGCCGCCCGGTCCCCTCCGGCGATAACCTCGACAACCTCGGGCCGTCCTGGTACGGCCACTCCGTCGGCCGCTGGGAGGGCAACACGCTCGTCGTCGTCACGGTCGGACTCGACGACCGCGCCTGGGTGGACGTCTATGGCCACCCGAAAAGCGCCGAGGCGCGCGTCGAGGAGCGCTACCGGCGCGTCGACGCCGACACGATGGAGGCGCGGCTCACCCTCTTCGATCCGCGCTACTACACGAAGCCGTGGGAGTCGGATGCGAAGATCTTCAAGAAGCAGCCGCGCGACAAGGTGACGTTTGGAGGCTGGTACGGGCTGTTCTCCGGACTCGGTGAGTTGATCTGCGCCCCGATGAACGCCAACCCCGTCAGCAAGCGGGGCGGGTAAGGAGGAGGTGGTCGCCATGAAGATGCCCGCGGGTCTCGTCCTCGTCATGCTCGTCCTGGGAAGCGGCGCGCTCGCCGCGCATCACGGCCGCGGCGCGACCTACGACATGAAGAAGCAGGTGACGCTCAAGGGCGTCGTCTCGGAGGTCGCCTGGCGCAACCCCCACGTCGTCGTCTACCTGGACGTGAAGGAACCCGACGGCACCGTGGTGAACTGGGCGTTCGAGAACAGCAGCGTCGGCACGCTGGCCCGCCAGGGTTACAACCGGAACACGCTGAAGTCCGGCCAGGAGATCACGGCGGTCGTCAATCCGAGCTCGCAGGGCGCCCCGCGCGGAATCGTCGTCAAGGTGATCCTCGGCGACGGTAAGGAGATCATGTCGCGCGAAAGGGGCGACAACCCGGTCGATTAGCCGTGGCGGACTCTCGCGAGAGCGGCCGCGGCGGACGGGGCCCGGTCGACTTCCACCATCATTTCGTGCCTCCGCGACACCTCGAGGCGATCCTCGCCCAGCGCGAGAGCGGGCGGACGCCCCCGTGGTCGCCGGATCTCTCGCTCGCCGAAATGGAAAAGAACGGCATCGCCACCGCGATCTGCTCGCTCGTGCAGCCGGGCGTCTGGCTCGGCGGCGGCGTCGAGGCCTCGCGAACGCTCGCGCGGGAGTGCAACGAGTACGGCGCGCGAATGGTGGCGGATCACCCGGGACGCTTCGGGCTCTTCGCGGTCATCCCGCTCCCTGATGTCGACGGCAGCCTCCGCGAGATCGGGTACGCGCTCGACACGCTGAAGGCCGACGGCATCAACCTCTTCACGAGCTTCGAGAAGAAGTACCTCGGCGACCCGGCGTTCGTCCCGGTGTACGAAGAGCTGGACCGGCGGCGTGCGCTCGTCTACGTGCATCCGACGCAGCCGGTGTGCTGCATGGGGCTCGTGCCCGGCGTCACGGTGTCGACGATCGAGTACGCGACCGACACGACGCGGACGATCGCCAGCCTCGTCTACAGCGGCATGACGACACGGTTTCCGAACATCCGGTTCATCTTTTCGCACGGCGGCGGCACCATGCCGTTTCTCCTCGGCCGGTTCGAACGCCTGGCGTCGGAGAAACAAGACCCCTGGCTGAAGGACGGCGCCGCGCCGCTGCTCAGGAAGTTCCACTACGAGATCGCGCAGGCGAATCATCCGGGCGCGCTCGACGCGCTCCTGCGGCTCGCGCCGATCTCGAACGTGCTGTTCGGGAGCGATTACCCGCTGCGTCCCGCCTCGGAGGTGGTCGAGGGGGTGGCGGCGTACTCGTTCACCGACGCCCAGCGCCGCGCGATTCACCGCGAGAATGCCGAACGCCTCGTGCCGAGATTGAAGGGGTAGCCCATGACAGAGCTGCATACATCGTGCGCTGGACCTCCTCCCCGACGTACCACCGAGCCACCGAGGCACCGAGACGTGCCTTTAAATCGTCTCGGTGTCTCCGTGCCTCGGTGTTCCGTGGGCGCGACTCTCGTGCTGTTCTTGCTGTCGCTGACAGTGTTCGCGCAAACCCCCGCGTCTCAGCCGCGGTTTGATGCGAAGGACCTCTCGGGCTACTGGCTGCGGAACACGGCGCGGCCGCGGAACGCGCCGCCGCTGACGGCGGCCGGGAAAGAGGCGATGAAGGGCCGCGTCCCCAATCCCCAGGTGAAAGTGCCCAGCGACACCAACGACCCGATGTACGCCTGCAACCCGCAGGGGTTCCCGCGGCTCGTGTGGGAGGAGAACGAGCCGATCGAGATCATCATGCTGCCGGATCGCGTGCTGCAGCTCTTCCAGTGGGAGCGCACGCTGCGCGAGCTGTGGCTCGACGGCCGGGAGCTGCCGCGTGGGGAGCGGCTCGAGAACCTCGGCCCCGCCTGGTATGGCCACTCGGTGGCCCGCTGGGAGGGGAACACATTGGTGGTGCTGACCACCGGCGTGGACGAGCGCGCGTGGCTCGACGACGACGGCCGGCCGAAGAGCTTCGACGCGATCTACGAGGAGCGGTACACGCGCACCGGGCCGAACGCGATCCAGGGGCAGCTCACCGTCAACGACCCGAAGAACTTCACGACGCCGTGGGTCCACCCGACGAGCACCTTCCGGCGCATGGCCGAGAACGACGTCAGTTTCTACGGATGGCGGGGACTCTTTTCGGGCGTGACCGAAGCGATCTGCGCGCCGATGAACGAGGTGGACGACTTCAACCGCCGGATGCGCGATCCGGCCGCGAAGGGAAAATGACTTCTAACCACGAAGGTCACGAAGATCACGAAAGCTGTTCTTCAATCGTCGTATTCGTGATCTTCGTGTCTTCGTGGTTCATTCAGAACGTCGCGCGCACGCCGAACTGCAGCATCCGCGGGAAGTACTGCACGTTGGGGCTGAACGCCGGCTGCCCGTAGTTCGCGTTGCTCTCGTTCGTCACGTAGTTGCCGTAGTTCGCGTGGTTGAACAGATTGAACACCTCGAAGATGCCGTCCACGGCCAGGCGGCCGACGAGCGGCAGCCGCTGCTGGAGCCGCAGGTCCACCTTGTGAATCGGTTCGCCGACCAGCGGGTTGCGCGGCATGATCGAGCCGTCGGCGCGCAGGCGGAAGTCCCCGCTTCGGGTACCCCCCTCATCGCGACGGTCCACTCCCGTATTCGCGAAGAACCGCTCGCCTGAGCCGAAGAGGTAGATCCCGCTTGCCTGGAAGCCGGCCCCGGGGGTCCAGATGCCGTTGACGACGGCCCGGTGGCGCTGGTCGCCCGCCTGGCCGAACCCTGGAAATTGTTCCCGGCCGGCGAAGTAGTATTCCCCGCCCAGATCCGGCGCCAGCGGGAAGCCGATCGGCCGCCGCGCGACCACGCCGTTGTCGCCCAGGTACCACTGATCCCGCGCCGGCCTCGCATCCCGGAAGTACGCCAGCGTGTAGGTCGCCATGGCCTGCCAGCGGTTGCTGAACCGCTTGGTCAGCGTGAAATCGCCGGCATGGTAGTTCGACCAGCCGTCCAGCAGCTCCAGGTTCACCTGCCCCCACTGGGGGAAGGGGCGGCGCGTGACATCGCTGAACGGATAATTGGCGCTCGTCGCGGGGTTGTAGCTCAGGTTCGCATTGATCGCCTGCTCGTCGCCATGCCCTCCGGTGAACACGTAATTCGCTTCGAACGACATGTTCGCGGCGAGCTGCCGCTGGATCCCCACCGAGGCCTGCTGGCTATAGGGGGTCTGCCGTCCGGGATAGCTGATTTCCTGCGTCGCCGCCCGAAGCACGCACGGGGGCGTCCCGCGGAATCCACGCGCCCGCCACGACTCGAAGAGGGCGGTGTTCACGTCGCAGGCGTTCTGCAGCGCCTGGGCCTGCGTCGGCCTGGGCCCGCCCCATTCGCCGTCATTGCTCGGCCCGGGGCCGAACCAGTTCGACGCGAAATCCGGGCGACCGTCGTTGAAGGCCTGATACTCGAAGCGGGCCTGGTATCCGAGCGTCTGGTGCACGCCGTCGTTGGGGGCAAACGTGAAGAAGAGCCCGTACCCCCCGCGCAGCACCGTGCGGTCGTCGAGGCGGTAATTGATCCCCATGCGCGGCGCGACGTTGTTGGTGTCGCGCGGCAGATTGCCCGGGAGCCAGGGCAGGAACGCGATCTTCTCGCCGTGCCCGTTGGAATCCACGTCGTAGCGCACGCCCAGGTTGAGCGTCAGATTATTCCCGATCCTCCAATCATCCTGCGCCCAGCCCGAAAAGACGTGACGCAGCACGTCGAAGCGCTGGTCAACATCCGACACGGCGTGGAAGACCCACCGGGTGATAGGGGCCAGCGGCGCCAGGTTCCACGTCGAGGCGTCGTTCCACACCGGGAAGAGCGCCTCGATGTTCGCGGGCACCGGCCCGCCACGAGCATCGATGAGGCCCATGCACTGGAAGCACGACCGGGTGTCCATGTGGAACCGGATGTACTCGCCGCCCAGCCTCAGATCGTGACGTCCCCCCCACTGGCGCGACGTCGTGAAGTCGTCACGAAGCGATTGCACGCTCTGGATCACGTGGATTGTGTTGTTGCCAATCTGGTAGCCGCGCAGCTGGATGGTCGGCGCCGTCCCGACCAGCGAGGGGCGATAGGGGAAGGCCCCGCCCTTCCACCGGACGGCCGGCTGGTTCTGCTGTTCGAAGCTGCTGGCCCCCACCCGGATTTCGTTCACCGCCCGATCGCTCAACACCTGCGTGAACGTGCCGAAGTACTGCGGGGCGATCGATCGCCGCGAGCCGCCGAACGCGGGATGCTGGATCGAGCCCCCACCTTCGTAGAAATCCCGCGTGTACAGCGAGCCGCGCACCGAGAGGCGGGCCTGCGGCGTGAACTGATAGTCGAGCCTTCCCATGACCTGGTGTACCCGGCCCGTGAACTCCTGGTCCACGTTGAAGCTCGGGTACGGACTGTTGTAGGCGTAGGTCTGCGGCTCCCGTTCGTAGCCATAACTGCCGAAGAAGTGGATCCGGTCTCTCACGATCGGGCCACCGTAGGTCCCGCTCGTCTGCTGGTTCGAGTACGGGAGGACGCGGTCCTCGATGAAGTCTTTGGCGTTGAGGTTGTCGCTGCGGAAATAGCCTGCCACGGTGCCCGCGAAGGTGTTCGTCCCAGACTTGGTGATGGCGTTCACCACCATCCCCTGCGAGCGTCCCTGCGTGGCGTCGAAGCGGTTCGCGATCACCTCGAACTCCGCGATCGCATCCCGGTTGAAGCCCGGCTGCTGCACGTCGGTCGCCGAGTGCCAGAGGCTCGTCACCTGCTGGCCGTCCACGTTGGTCTGCGCGAAGCCCTGGCGGAGCTGCACGAGCCCGCCCGCCTCGTTCCGGCGGGCCCCGGGCGCCAGGAGCGTCAGGTCCATCCAGTTGCGCCCGTTGAGCGGCAGCTCCTGCATCTGCCGGGGATCGATATTGGCGCCGATGGTCGAGCTCGTGGTATCGACCAGCGGTGCCTCGCCGGTCACCGTTACGGTCTCCTGCACCGCCGACGGGGCCATCTGCACGTTCACCTCGACGGTCTGACCGATGAGGACCTGCAGCGACCGGTTCACCGTGGTGAACCCGGACAGCTCCGCCCTGATGGCATAGCCGCCGACGCGCACGGGCAGCCGGAACTCCCCGCGATCGCCGGTCACGGCGGTGAAGATATTCCCGCTGGCTTCGTGCACGGCCGTGATGGTGACGCCCGGCAGGACGCCGCCGGTGGAGTCGGTGGCCGCACCGGTGAACGTGGCTTCCTGCGCGTACCCACGTGCCGGCAGCAGCAGGACCAGGGAGACGAGAAGCACCCACTTGCACCCCAACGCGCACGAACCGCGCGTCGGGGACCCCGCCTTCAGGACATCGGCTGTCATACACCCTCCTCAGGCTTCGAGTACGACCGAGAGAACGAGGGCCTTGGAAACGCCGACGGAAAAAAGCGGGCGAGGCGGGAAAAATCGGGGGTGCGACGGGAAAATCGAATGGACCTTAGGCTATTTCGCGGGGCGGCGTCAATACTCCCTAGCCGGTAGCCGGTAGCCGGTAGGCAAGCTACCAACTACCAACTACCGACTACCGACTACCGACTAC
>CAZGLC010000214.1:0-8697 GCA_964526235.1 uncultured Bifidobacteriaceae bacterium | reverse complement strand
CCGTTCGACGAGGCGACGCTCAGCAAGGCGATGTTCATGGAGTACTACCTGCCGATCGACGCGCCCGGCACCGGCAGCAGCTCGCCGGAGTTCGCCAAGCGCGGGCGCGGGATCCGCTGGGGCCAGGACGTCCGCTTCGACGCCGAAGGCAACGTCTGGCTGACCGATCGGGGCTACCCGCACCGGCTGGTGAAGCTCAATCCGCGAACCGGCCAGCAGAAGGACTATGCCTATCCCGACGCGAGCAACGGCAACCACGACCTCACGATCGACCGTTTCGGCATCGTCTGGGCGCCCGAGCACGCGGGCCTCAGGCCGGACGGCGCCAAGCGCATCCTCGGCTTCAACACGAAGACCGAGAAGTGGGAATTCGAGGTGCCCGCCGATCCGGAGAACGTGGTCCGGAACTCCGTGAAGTGGATGCAGTCGATGGCGCTCGACTCGAAGAGCAACCTCTACGTCGGCTGGATCATGGGCGGCGCGATCACGAAGTACGAGCGCGCGACGGGCAAGGTGAAGGTGTACCCGATTTCGGAGCGCGGGGCCGTGCCGTACGGCGTCATCGCCGACCGGAACGACAACATCTGGATCGCGCTGTGGAACTCTGGCAAGCTCGCCAAGTTCGACACGGTCAACGAACAGTGGACCGAGTTCGCGCCGCTCACGTTCCCGTCGCACATCCGGCGGCTGAACGTCGACGCGCAGAACAACATCTGGGCCGCGATCTGGAACCAGGGGCGCCGGGCAGGCAAGCTGGCGAAGCTCGATCAGACAACGGGGCGGTTTACCGAGTATGACGTGCCGCTCTGGACGGCGCAGCCGTACGACGTGAATCCGGATCCCGAGGGGAACATCTGGTTCGCCGACTCGCCGACGCCCGACCGCGTGGCGCTCATCAGCAAGTTCAATCCGCGCACGCGGACGTTCGCCTTCTATCCGAAGCCGCAGTTCGAGGCGGACACGCCGAAGATCCAGGTGACGCGCGACGGCGCCATCTGGTTTTCGCCGCGCGGCAGCCGCAACCGGCCGTCCATCAGCGTGCTCTATCCGGACATGGACAAGATCAGCACGCTGGGCGCGTTCTATCAGTACGGGCCGCCGGGGAATCCGTGGCCGTCGCCGCCGGTCAGCCAGACCGCGCGCCGGTAGCGCGATGCGGTTCGGATCCGTCATAGCGGCGGCCCTGGCCGGGGCCGCCGCCTTCGCCTGGCAGACCGCGCACGCACAGGATCCCGCCACGCGATCCAGCAAGAGCGGCGTGTACACCATCGATCAGTTGGACCTGATCAGGATCGAGCCGTGATGCACCCTCGCGTGGCTTGCTTCGCCGCGGCCGTTGCCGCCGCGTCTTTCGGCGTCCTTACCGCCGCGGCGCAGACATCGGCCTACAACCCGCCCCGCACCAAGGACGGGCAGCCCGATCTGCAGGGCGTCTGGCAGGCGCTCAATACGGCGGCGTGGGACCTCGAGGACCACGGCGCCAGCCTGGGCGTGCCCGCGGGGCGCGGTGTCGTCGACGGCGGCACGATCCCGTATCAGCCGGCGGCGCTGGCGAAGAAGCAGGAGAACGCCAGGAACCGCGGTACGCTCGACCCGCAATCCCGATGCGGGCTGCCGGGGGTGCCGCGCATCACCTACATGCCGTATCCCTTCAGGATCGTGCAGCAGCGCGACAAGGTCACCTTTCTGTACGAGTACCTGGGCGCGGTCCGCTTCGCCTACATGAACGGCAATCCGCACCCGAAAGGTCCCATCGAGTGGTTCATGGGCGATTCGCGCGCCAGCTGGGACGGCAACACGCTCGTCGTCGACGTGGTGCACTTCACCGACCAGACGTGGCTCGACCGGGCGGGCAACTTCCACAGCGAAGCGCTCCACGTGGTGGAGCGGTACACGCCGACCGGGCCCGATCATCTGCTCTACGAGGCGACGATCGAGGACCCGAAGGTCTTCGCACGGCCCTGGAAGATCAGCATGCCGCTGTACCGCCGGCAGGAGCGCGACGTGGAGCTGCTGGAGTACGAATGCCTGTCGTATCTACTCGAGGACACGTGGGACAGGCCCGAGGCATTTCCGTTCAAGTAGGAGGCCGAGTGTTCACATCACGTTTCCTGTGGCTGGGCGTCGCGGCCGCGGTACTAGGTCTGGCGATCGCGGTGTCGGAGCCGCTCTCGGCCCAGGCGCGCTGGGACCCGAAGACGCCGAAGCTGCCGATGGCCCGGACGTGGGCCACGTACAAGGCCAAGTTCCCGCCGTACGCGCCTCCGCGAACCCTCGACGGCGTGCCGGATCTGCAGGGCACCTGGGGCGGGCCGGGCGGCGCGGGGGGTGACGACCTCGAAGAGCACGGCTACGTTGACGTGACCACACCGCCGCAGGAGAGCTTCATCGCCGATCCGCCCGACGGCACGATTCCGTACACGCCGTGGGGCCTCGCGCAGCGCAACGCGCATCGCGCCGGATTGGCCCGCGGCTGGCCGGGCGAGAGCGGCGAGCGCCTGCATGCGGATCCGAACACGTACTGCATGGTCTCAATCGGCCCCCGCGGCGGGATCGGCGAAATCATCCAGCAACCCGGCCTGGTCGTGATGGTGACGGCGCGGACGCACCGCGTCATCCCGACCGACGGCCGGCCGCACATGGGCGATCGCGCCAAATTCTGGCGCGGCACGTCGCGCGGCCGGTGGGACGGCAACAGCCTCGTCATCGACGTGCGTGGGCTCAACGGCAAGCACTGGTTCGACAGCGTGGGGAACTTCCATACGGAGAACACCCGCCTGATCGAACGGCTGACGATGGTCGACGCCAACACGATCGACTACGCGCTGACGGTCGAGGATCCGACGGTCTACTCGCGTCCGTGGACGATCAACTATCCGGTCCGGCGCGCGGGCACGGGCGGCATCGACAACGCCACCGGCACCTACGCGTGGCGGTCGACGCCCGTGGTCGACAAGGATCCGTACGCCCGCGAGGTGTGGGAGAACGCCTGCAACGAAGGGATCGCCATCAACGTCCGCAACATGCATTCGCTCGGCTTCAAGTGGTTCCGGGGGGTCGCGCCTCCCCGCTGAGGCGCCTGTAGAGCGCACACGTCAGCGTGCGCGGGAGAAGACAGCATGAGATTCGCATCCGCCGCACTGGCCCTGATCCTGGCGCTCGCCGCGACGGCGTCGAGCCAGGAAAAACCGCAGAACATCAATGCCAACCCGAACGCGGCGTTCTACCTGCCGGCCTCGGCGGTGGCGGCGCATCGGGCGAAGCTCCAGGAGGTCGCCTACGCGAACATCACGCTCGTCGAGCGCGTCGATGCGACGACCGCGAGCGGCGTGGCCTATCGCATGGCGGTCGATCGCCGGCGTCCGCCCCAGCGGCCCGCCGCGCACGCCAATGAAGGTGAAATCTGGGCAATCGTGGACGGCAGCGGCGAAATCACGACGGGCGGGCGCATCGTCGAAACGAAGAACGGGAACGACGTCGTGCGTCGTATCGAGGGC
The DNA here is from genome assembly GCA_964526235.1 of uncultured Bifidobacteriaceae bacterium. GTDB lineage: Bacteria > Acidobacteriota > Vicinamibacteria > Vicinamibacterales > UBA2999 > MELF01. The sequence continues at coordinate 5,200 of CAZGLC010000214.1, read as the reverse complement.
GGGACCGTCCAGAAGGTCTCGAAGGGCGACTTCTTCCTCATTCCCGAGGGCGTGCCGCACCAGGTGACGGGGTTCACCCCGGAGCTCTACATGGTGACGTTCGAGTTCCCGCGGGGCGTCAAGGGCACGAAGTAGGCGCCATGGGGCAGCGGTTCGCGCTGTCCGTGCTCGTCGCGATGGTCGGCGCCGCGGGGGCGTCGGCTGTTGCGCAGACGAACCGCTTCCTCGCGCTCACGCCCGGGTTTCCGCTCTGGGCCTACGGGTACAAAACGCCGCCGGCGGCGCCGGAGGACTGGTCCGGCCGGTGCCCCGGCAGCCGCCCGCGCGACTGCGACCGCCCGGGCGGCATGCCCGCGGACACGACGGGCGCCAAGCTGACGATTCCCGGCAGCGGCCGGTCGTTCACCGTCGCCGAGATCACCGCGCCGTACGACCCCGCCGACTGGTTTCCTGAGGATCACCCGCCGATGCCGCCGATCGTCGCGCGCGGCAAGCCGGAGTCGGGCTTCCGGGCGTGCGCGATCTGCCATTACCCGAACGGGCAGGGGCTGATGCAGAACGGGCCGGTGGCCGGGCTGCCGGTCGACCACTTTCTGCGCCAGCTCGCCGACTTCGCGAGCGGCCGCCGCAGGAGCGCCGACGTCAACAGGGACGGTCCGCGGAGCGGACCGTCCAGCCAGCACTGGTTTAGTCGGGTCGCATAGCGACCCGACCTACGCGTTCGAGATGGCGGCGATGGCGCGAAACATGACGCCGGAAGAGGGGCGCGCAGCGGCCGAGTACTTCGCGTCCCTGCCCTTCAAGCCGTGGATTCGCGTCGTCGAGTCCGACACGGTGCCGCGCTTCACGGCGACCGTCAACGGCCTGTTCCTCGAAGCCGACGGGAACGAGACCGAGCCGATCGGCCGGCGTCTGGTCGAGATGCCCGAGGATACGTATCAGTCGAACATGCTGCGCAACCCGCGGGTGGGCATGGTGGCGTACGTGCCGCCCGGGAGTCTCGAGGCGGGGGAGGCGCTCGTCAGGCCTCCAGGAATGTCCGGATGATTGCCCGTCTCGGGCCGGCGGCGTCGAATGTTGACGCCGCTTCCCGCTGACACCTCCACATTGTCAAGAAGTACTCAGACTGTCCGTCGGCGAGAAAGTGCGAGTTGCTGCCGTCGCATCGCTCAGAGTGGAGGGTGGGCGCCGCTATTCCGGGTATCGATGTGCGCGTAAGTTCCTCTGGTTCACTCTGGAAACGCAGGAGTTCTACGACGGCAAGCGCACGTCGACCGTTCAGTAGGCGCTGCATGGCTGTACCGGCCTCCGGTGTAGAATCCGGCGTATGAACTGGCACGATCGGATCTCTGTGAACCCTGTCGTGCGCGGTGGAAAGCCGTGCGTCAAGGGCACTCGCATCACGGTGTACGACGTGCTGGAGTACCTCGCTGGTGGGATGAGCGAGGACGAGATCCTCAACGACTTTCCGGATCTCACGCGCGAGGATATTCGAGCCTCATTGGCGTTCGCAGCGACACGTGAGCGGCGTCTGGCAAATTCCGTCGCGTGAAACTGCTCTTCGACGCGAATGTGAGCCACAAGTTGGTGCGTGCCCTCTCCAGCGAGTACCCCGGCAGCGCCCATGTCAGGGATGTCGGCCTGCACGGAGCGGAAGACCATCAAGTGTGGGACCATGCCCGGGCGCATGACTTTGCCATCGTGTCCAAGGACACGGATTTCCGTGAGCGCAGCTACGTCGAGGGGTTCCCGCCTAAGATCATCTGGCTCGATGTTGGCAACGCAGGCACGGTGGCGATTGCGATGCTACTGCGGAGTGGGCTCGAACGTATCGAGCGTTTCGGAACCCTGGAAGAGACCTCGGTGCTGATCCTGTCGATCGGGACAAGCGCGGTCTAACACCGGCCGCTGGTGAACGCTCGCCGTTGATGACCTACGAGGAGCACGAGGCGTTCTACCGCCAAATCGCGCAGGACGCGCAACTCGAACCGTGGGAAATGGATCGCCTGTTATATGGGTTCAAGGATCATTGTGTGGCGGCGATTGGTCGGACGGCAGCCTAACACCGCATGCACCAGGCGGCGCGCGCCGACTGTGACGCGCCGCTGGTGATGCGTTGCCGGTCTGGTTCGTTCCAGCCGGTGGCGACGTGCCGCGCTTTGTCACCGCGTATCCAGGAGGCGGCCAGTGAGCGTTCATCCTCTCGACGTCGTCGTCCTGAACATCGACGTGCCCGCGCACGGACTCAAACGCGGCGACCTTGGCGCTGTGGTTGATGTGTACGGCCCCGATGCGGTTGAAGTGGAATTCGTCGCGGCCTCAGGCCGGACGAAGGCGTTGGTCACGCTGAAATCTGGCGACATCCGAGAAGTAGGGGATGACGACTTGGTTGCCGTCCGTCCAATTGGGAAGAAGCGTTCCCGGCGTGTGGAGCCGGCCGACGCAGGCCGGCAGGCCCGCGGCGTGGCGTCACTTCAGCCTTAGACGCGAATCACTTGGGCGCGAGGAAGTCAAAGAGCCCGTCGCGGTCGAGCAGCACTCGGGCACCGTCCAGCAGGACGGCGAGGGTGCTGTCATCACCCGGATCAGCCCAGGCAACATCGGTGACGCCGGATTCAACCTCAGGGCCTTCGTCGTACCGAATCCGCAGGGACTTCAATCGTCCCCACTCTTCGGTGGCTTGTTGGACGACTGTTCCGAACGTGTGGATCCAGGCGCGGTCGTTCAGCAGTCTGGCCGGCTGCTCCGACACGATGACCAGGTCTACGTCGGAATCCGGACGGGCAGCGCCGCGGGCCTGCGAGCCAACCAGCACCAGCGCTCGAACCTCGGGCTGCCCGGAGGCCCACCTGACCACGTCGTGAATCAGGCCGTCAGCGGATACAGACATTTCGCAGGAATACCGCGACGCCCGCGGCGCACCGAACTCGGTGAGAAAAAAAGGGGCTGAAGCCCCTGCGCTACTGCCCCCTGCCCCCTCAGTTGCTGACCGGCGCGGCTTTTCCGGCCTTCGCCTCTTCGACGTACTTGATCGTGCCGGCCTCGGCCCGGTCGAGCCACTGCTTCCACTGATCGGGAATCACGAACGGATGCGGCTGGCCCGTCTGCCGTTTTGCGAGCTGCATGGCAGGCTCGAAGACCGTCCCGCCGCGGGGATCCGGATAGGTCGTCAGCCAGCTGTGGACGTGCACCGGCACCTCGACGTCGGCGAACTCCTGGCCCTTCAGCCGGCGGATGCTCTCGAGGAACTGGGTGCCCCCCTCGACGCCGTTGCGCTGTCCCGGGCCCCCGAAGAGGAGCGCGGTGTGGGCACGCCCGTTGTCGTAGACGGTGAACGTGAACGAGGGTGAGCCCGGCGTGTGGCCCGGCAGCTTGTAGACCCTGATCTGCGTCTTGCCGAGGGTGATGACGTCTCCCTCCTTGATCACCAGGTCGCGCGTGAACGGAACTCCGGGGTCGCGGGCGTTCGGGTTCTTCGCGTAGGTGCCGGACGCCACGTTCTTGTAGAAGGTCTCGATCAGCTGCCAGTCCTCCTCGAGCGTCGCGATGCGTGCGCCCGGCGCCGCCTGCTTGATCTTGCCGGTGCCGCCGAAGTGATCGAGATGCCCGTGCGACAGCAGGATGTAGCGGATGTTCTTCGGGTCGAAGCCGGCCTTGCGGATGCTGTCGAGGACGTGGTCGACGAGCGGCTCCTGTGTCGTGTCGAACAAAATCAGACCGTCCGTCGTCGGCATCAGCCAGACCGACACGTTGCCGGGCCCGACGTAATAGAGGTTGTCGAACACCTTGATCGGCGCGGTTTTCTGGAACTCCCAGTCGCGCGCCTTGCTGCCGCGATAGCTCTGGCTCAGCGTCTCGGCGGCGGGCGCGCCGGCAGCCTGCGCGAAGGCGGCGGAGCAGGCGACCAGCAGCATCAGCGCGGAAAGCACATAAGGACGTCTTGTCATCGGTAACCTCGCCGGCCCATTTAACACCAGTCGGGCCGCGTCTGGGAATCCCCGCGGAATATTTCGCGCCCACGGATTCGGGCCCCGGCCCTCGCGAAGACCTGCGATTCGGATATATTTGTGGGCCTGGAGGATTCATGATGCGTATCTCACGGGAGTCTGCCGGCGTTCGCGCTGTGTTCGCGGTGGCGATCGCCGCGCTGCTCGTCGCGGGCGCATACTCGATGACCGTGCAGGCGCGGCAGACGCGCACGGTGTCGGACGGCGTGTTCACCGCCGAGCAGGCGCAGCGCGGTCAGGCTCTCTACAAGGCACAGTGCGTGACGTGTCACGGCGAGAAGCTCGAAGGCAAGGTCGGCCCGATGCTCGCCGGCGAAGGATTCGTGGCGGCGTGGGGCGGCCGCTCGCTCGCCGAGCTCGTCGACAAGATTCAGTTCACCATGCCGCTGGAGGCGCCCAACAGCCTGAACCGCCAGCAGGCGGTCGACATTGCCGCGTACATGCTCCAGGCCGGCGGCTCCAAGGCGGGACAGACCGCGCTCAACGATGCCGCGCTCACGCAGGTGATGTTCCCGGCGGCGAAGCCGGCCGCCGCCGGCGCCGCCGGCAGCGTGGCGCTCGCGCCGACCGCCAACCTGGCGCAGCTGATGCGCGCGATCACGTTCCCGAACGCGAACATCCTGTTCAACGTACAGGTGAAGGATCCGGGTGGCGCGAAGCCGGGGACGCCGGTGCCGTTCGACTACGTGCTCTGGGGGATGACGCAGTACGCCGGATGGCAGGCCGTCGATCAGGCGACGCTGGCGCTCATCGAAACGACGCCGCTCTTCATGCTGCCGGGACGCCGCTGCGAGAACGGCCGGCCCGTGCCGATCAACAAGGCGGACTTTCAGCAGACCACGCAGGAGCTGATCGCCCTCGCGAAGGAGCTGTACAAGATCTCGCAGTCGCGAAATGCGGAGGCGCTGGCGGGGGCGTCGGAGAAGCTCAACGACGCGTGCGCGAACTGCCACAAGGCGTACCGCGACGTCGGCACCGCCGAGGGCGGCGGCCTTGGGACGGATCGGTGTAAGCAGTAGGCAGTAGGCAGTAGGCAGTAGGCAGTAGGCAGTAGGCAGTAGGCAGTAAGCCGTCATAGGCGGTAGGCGTTTGCGTTTACTGCCTACTGCCTACTGCCTACTGCCTACTGCTTACTGCTTACTGCTTACTTCAGCTGCGCCGCCGCCGACTTGATCGCCTCGTGGGCGCACTTG
>CAZGLC010000213.1:4637-8753 GCA_964526235.1 uncultured Bifidobacteriaceae bacterium | reverse complement strand
CACGCTCAGGTACGTGATGTGATTCGGAATCGCCGTGAACCCGTGCGCCACGCGCTCGGGGATCACGATGATGTCGCCTTCCTCGATCTCGCGGCTCGTGTAGCCAACCATCGTCCCGCTGCAGGACGGCCCGTTCAGCACCGTCGTCACCTCGCTCTCGGGCGCCGAGCGCCGCCCGTTGACGACGGTGCCGCCGGTGATGAGCGTCCCGCTGCCGGAAATCACAATGTAGGTTTCGGCCGTCGCGTCGTGGAAGATGCCGTTCGGTCCCTTCGCGCCGGGACGGGCCTCGCCGCAGGCCGGCTGCGTCGAGGGCGCCGGCTGCACGCCTCCGCCCGCGCCTGCCTGCGCCGGACCGCCGAGCGCGCCGCGGTGGACGACGCCGACGGCGAGCTGGTACGTGCCCATGTCGATGACACGGACCTGATTGTCCGGAATCGTGCGCTTCATGTCGGCCGCGTGCTTCAGCACCGCCTGAATGTCGGCCGCGGAAATCACGATCGCGTCCGCCGGCGCCTGTGCGCGCCCGATCGCCGGCGCTGCGGCGATCGCGAGCGCGGCGAGCGGCAGGATATACGTTCGCATGACGACCTCCTTCATTCCGCCGGGGCCGCTGCTTCATTCATACGCGGACCCGGCCTACGCGACCGCCGGGTTCGCCGCGTCATTCATGCGCGGACCCGGCCTACGACTCACCGCACCTCGACGAGCTCGATGGCGGCCCGGTCGGGCCCCTCGATCATCGCGGCGCGCATGTTGCCCCACGGATGGATGTCCTCGAGAAACGTCACGCCTTCGCCTTTCAGCCGCGCCACGGTGGCGGCGAGATCGGCGACGCCGAGCGCCCAGTGATCCACGATGCGGCCGCGCGGGCTGGCGAGGCCGCCGCCGGGCCACGGCCGGATCGAGATCGAGATGTCGTCGAAGAAGACGGCGCCCGACGGCTCGCGGACGAAGCCCGGGAACTTGAAGAACGACGGCCATGTCGGCGGCGCGTACGGCTGCTTGCAGTCGCCGGCCGCGGGCGCGGCATTCGGCGGAAGCCGCGCGCCCAGGTGCCGCACGTACCACTGCATCGCGCAGAGCGGATGCTCGTGGTACATGTGAATGTGATTGAACCGCTCCACCTTCCCCGCCTGCGCGTTCTCGACCAGCGCGCCGTCGGGGCCGCGCAGGTAACCGAAGCCGCCCTGCCGCGTCGGCTTCACGCCTGTGGCGCGCAGCTCCAGAATCTGCTCCTGCGTCGGCAGTCCCGGCAGGGTGTCGCTCGACAGGTCGACGAGCGCCCCGTCGGCCGCGTCCCACATCTGCGCGATCTCGAGCCCCATCGCGCGGAACCGCTCGTTGTATTTCCGCGAATCGGGCGTGTTCCACCCGAAGTGCCAGATCACGCTCTGCGGTCCCGTCAACTCGGTCGGGGGCGGCGCGCTGACCCGCGTGAACAGCAGATACAGGGCTCCGCTCCTGACCGCATCCAGGCCATTGAACGTCGTCGTGGACGCCGACGCGGGAAACGGTTTCGGATAGTACTCGGCGGCCGCCTTCGGATCGACCGAGTTCAGGTGCACGTGGTGGACGTGCATCGGCAGGACGCCGTTGGTGGCCTGCGCGAGGGCCGGCGGGTGGATCTGCGCGGCAAGCGCTGCGACGAGCGGCAGTACCAGGGCGAACGCCAAGCGTGATGTCATACGCGTGCTCCCAGACCGCGCCAGATTACTTCAGGTGCCGCCCGCCGTCGACGCGGATCGTCTCGCCGGTGATGAAATCGCTGTCGATGAGCGCGACGACCGCCTTCGCCACCTCGATCTCCCCGCCCCAGCGCCCGAGCGGGGTGGCGCGCTCGACCTTCGCGAATTCCTCGTCGGAGGTCCCGTCGGGCGCGACGATGGGCCCGGGCGCAATCGCGTTGACCAGAATCTGATCGGCGGCCAGCTCCAGCGCGAGCGCCTGCGTGAGCGCCACCACGCCCGCCTTGGCGACGTAGTACGGCAGGAAGCCGACGTACCTCGGCCGGCCGCTCGCCGCCATCCAGTCGGCGAAATTGATGATGCGCCCGCCGCGCACGCGCCGCATGTGCGGCACCGCCGCGCGCGAGCAAAGCCACGCCGCGCGCAGGTCAACGGCGAGCTGCGCGTCCCAGTCGGCCGCCGTCAGCTCGTCGAACGGCTTCTGCTGGTAGCGCGAGGCCATGTTGACGAGCACGTCGAGCCGGCCCAGCGCGCTCACGGTGTCGGCGACGACGCGCTCGCACCCCTCCGCGGCGGTCAGGTCGGCCTGCAGCACGAGCGCGCGGCGCCCGGCGTCGCACACCCCCGAGGCCGTGTCGTCCGCCTCCGCCCGGGATGTCCGATAGACGAGCGCGACGTCGGCGCCGCGGCGCGCCAGTTCGGCGGCGACCACCGCGCCGATGCGCCTGCCGCCGGTGAGAAGGGCCACACGGTCCTGAAGCTCCATGCGCGAGGCGCCACCAGTCTATCCGGCCCGCCCGAGCCGCGCCCCGAAAGCGCTTTCGGACGCCGTAAGCGGCGGCGCGCGGGCAGGGCAGTATCTCGTTGATTTCACGCAGCATCGCCGATGGCCTCGATCGTGCTGAACGATGGAGTTTCCACCGGCCCTTTCCGAAGGAGATGCCCATGAGGACCTGTTTCCGCGTGTTGATGACGGCCGTCATATGGGCGGCGACCGCGCAGCTGGGGCATGCCCAGAGCAATACAGTCACCTTGTTCGGCAGCGGGTCTGGGGCGTTCGAGGCGCCACCGGTGGCCAGCGCCGGTGTTGCGACGGCGACCTGCACGATGAACCGCACGACCGTAGAAATCTCGTGCACCGCGCGCGTGCACAACATCGTCGATCTGACCGCGGCGCACATTCACGTCGGCGGCCCCGGGGTTGCGGGGCCAACGGTGATAGACATCCCAGGCATCCCGCTACGCGGTTCCGATGACTTCGTCCTCTCCTGGACGTGGAAGGAGAGCGACCTGACCGGCACGCTCGGCAGACTGCGGCCCGCGCAGGGTGTCCTCAAGATGGCCGACGTGTTCGAGTCGTGCGCGAGTGGCAACTGTTACCTGAACTTCCACACCACGGGAAACCCGGGCGGCGAGGTCCGGATCAACCTGTGCCCGCAGGGCGAGGAAAACCGGTTCGCGAACGCCTTCTACCTGATCAACGTCTGTCATCCCGCGCGGTAGTAGGCAGTAGGCAGTAGGCAGTAGGCAGTAGGCAGTAGACAGTAGGCGGTAGGCGGTCGGTAGGCAAAACAACCTGCCTACTGCCGGCTGCCTACTGCCTACTGCTACGATCAGTAAGTGGCGCACACGGTGCTCCATTCTCTCGCCGCGTTCCTGATCCTCGGCGGCGGCGCCGCGGCCGCGTTCGAACGGACGCTCGGCCTAGAAGCGATCGCCGAGGCGATTCGCACCGGCGAATCGCGGATCGAGCGCGTGCGCCTGCAGCTCCACCAGCCCTACCGGATTCGAATCGGCCGCGCGCCGGTCGACGCGATCGACCTCGTGACGCCCTTCCGCCGCCTCGTCATCGCCGTGCAGGAGCAGGCGCTGCTGGGCCGCCGCTCGTTCCGGCAGCAGGACGCGCAGGCCGTCCTCGCGCAGCACGGCCCGACGCTCGACGTGATCGTCGCCCTGACGTTTCATCCGCAGAACACCTACGTCGGGGTGCCCGCGTACGAGGTGGTGCTGGCCCGCGGCTCGCCGCAGATTCCGGTTCCGCCCGTTCGGATCGAGCGCGTGCCCCGGTCGGGCCCGCGGGTGCACGCAGGGCCCACGCCGTCCCCATACCCCGGGCCATGGGACCGCCAGACGATGCTCGGCGGCACCGTCATCGCGAGCTTCGACGCCGCGCGGCTCGACCCGCGGGGCACCTACGACGTGGTGGTCGGGGAAAGAGGAAACGAGCTCGCGAGGGCCACGGTGGACCTCGCGAGCCTCAGGTAGCCGTTCGTTACGAAAGCACCTTCACGACGACGCGCCGGTTCTGCGCGCGGCCCTGCCGCGTGTTGTTCGGCGCGACCGGCTTCTCCTCGCCGAAGCTGATGACGTTCATCCGGTGCAGCGGGATCTGGTGCTGCTCGTAGAGATACCGCTTCACCGCCTCGGC
>CAZGLC010000213.1:1934-4537 GCA_964526235.1 uncultured Bifidobacteriaceae bacterium | reverse complement strand
GACGCGGACGCCTGCGCCTTGTCGGCCGCGCCCTGCGCGGTGGTCGCCGCGTTGCGGGCGTCGGACGCGCTCTTGCCCGCCGCTTCGGCTTTCGAATCGACGGCGCCGATCCGCTGCTCGTTCGTGCCGATCCGCTGCTCGGCCGTGCCGACGCGCTGCTGCGTCTGCTCGACCGTGCCGCTCAGCGTGTCGACCTTGTTGTTGACCGTTCCCACTTCCTCGCGCACGAACCCCTTGGTCGCGCAGGCCGGTGCAACCGCCACCGCCAGGGTGATGATGACTCCCGCCAGCAACATCTTCCGCATGGTCGTTCTCTCCTTCTCTGACTAATTCGCAGTCCCGGCCGGGGCAGACATGTACCCGCCGCGCGCGTGCACGCTCAGATCGCGGTCGCGGGTACGGACTTCGAGCGGATGCCAGCCCGGACGTGGATCCGGCTCGAATGTGATCAGGTACTGATAGCGCAGCTCACCGACCAGATCGCGGGCGGCCTCCACGCTGTGCGCCGGCGCACTCGCGATCCGCATGTCGCCGCCCGTCCACCGCGCGAGATCCGCCAGCGTGGCGGTCTTGGTCGACGCCTCGTCAGCGACGACCGAGAGCCGCTCGCCCGGATGATCGAGCGGCGTGGCGACGACCAGGAGGTACACGGGGACGTCGATCGACGCCGCAATCCCCGACACCTCGGGCGCGGTCAGGCGGCTCCCCGTGTCCACGCCGTCCGTGATCACGAGCAGCGCGCGATGGCGGTTGGTGCGGCCCGCCACCGCCTTCGCGGCATGCGCCACCGCGTCGTAGAGCGACGTGAGCCCCCACGGCCGCCCTTCGAGGCTGATGCGGCGCACCCGATCGAGATCGGTGGTGAATCCCACCACTTCGTGCAGTGTCGCGTCGAAGGTAAAGAGCGCCGCCTCGTCGCCGGCGCGGGTCAGCAGGCTGGTGACGACGTGCACGGCATGCCGCGCGCGGTTCATGTTGCCGCCCACGGCCATGCTGCCGCTGATGTCGAGCAGCACGGCCAGGCTGATAGCCGCCTCGCCCGCGTAGAAGTCCCGGATCTCGCGGAGGGCGCCGCTGTCGGTGACCTGAAAGTCGCGCTTGCCGAGGTCGCGTACGACCCGTCCGCGGCGATCGCGGACGGCGGCGGCGATCGAGACAGCCTCGACGCCACCGCGGAACGTCGCCACCGGCTGCTGACTGGCCGGCGCCGGCGCTGCCACCAGCATGACCATGACGGCCGTGATCGGTCCCCGCACGGCGTGGTGTTGGTTCAATCGTCTTGCCAGCGAGCGTACCATCGTAGATAGAACGGTTTAGGGCGATGGCGATGGCGGCGATGGCCTGCAAACCGCGTCGCCTTGTGTAATTGTTACACGATAGCGACGCCTGACATGTAAAAACCGACACCGCCCGGTGGGCGGGAACGCGCCATGTAAGAATGTGGGACGAATGCCGACCTCGAAGCTCGCGCATCCCATCCCCGTCGCCGCCCGCGTTGACCGGTTCTCCTACGCCATTCGCAATATCGTCGCCGCGGCGCAGGCGCTCGAGGCGCGCGGGATGCGCGTCCGCTACCTGAACATCGGCGACCCGGTGGCCTTCGGCTTCGCAACGCCACCGCACCTCATCGAGGCGGTCGCTCGGGCGATGCGCGACGGACACAACGGCTACCTGCCGTCGCCCGGCATTCGCGAAGCGCGTGAGGCGGTCGCGGCCGACTATGCGGCCCGCGGCGTCGCGGTCTCGCCGGATCGCGTGCTCATCACGACGGGCACGTCGGAAGGGATCGACCTCGCGCTCAACGCGCTCGCCGACGAGGGCGACGAGGTGCTGGTGCCCTCGCCGACCTACCCGCTGTATACGGCCGTGCTCGCGACGATCAACGCGCATCCTCGGTATTACCGGACCGACCCGAACCACGAGTGGCTGCCGGACCTCGACCACCTGCGGACGCTGGTGACGCCGCGCACGCGCGTGCTCGTGGTCATCGACCCGAACAACCCGACGGGCGCGGTCTATCCCCCTTCCGTGCGCCGCGCGCTCGTCGAGTTTGCCGAGCACCACGGCCTCACGATTCTCGCCGACGAGGTGTACGCCGACACCGCGTTCGACGGCCCGCACCCGCTGCTCTCCACGCTCGATCCCGACGCGCCGGTCCTCTCGCTGTCGAGCCTGTCGAAGGCGTATCTCGCGCCCGGGTGGCGCACGGGATGGATGGTCCTCTCGGCGACGCCGCGGCTCGACAACGTGGTGGCGGCGGTGAAGAAGCTCGCCGACGGCCGGCTCTGCAGCCCGGCGCCGATGCAGCATGCGGTCGTGGCGGCGCTGACCGGCGACCGCTCGCATCAGGCGCGGTTCCGCCGCGCGCTGGCCGAGCGCGCGCGCATCACGGCCGACGCCCTCTGCGCCATTCCCGGCATGCGGTGCGTGCTGCCGCGCGCGGCGTTCTACGCGATGCCGTCGGTGGCGCTCCCGCCGGGGCGGACCGACGAGGACTACGTGCTCGAGCTGCTGCGCGCGACCGGCATCCTCTGCGTGTATGGCTCCGGCTTCGGCATGCGGCCGGAGGAGGGGACGTTCCGGATCGTCTTCCTCGCCGATCC
>CAZGLC010000213.1:0-1834 GCA_964526235.1 uncultured Bifidobacteriaceae bacterium | reverse complement strand
GCTTCGGCATGCGGCCGGAGGAGGGGACGTTCCGGATCGTCTTCCTCGCCGATCCCGCCGAGCTGCGATCGATCTACGCGGACATCGCCGCGTTCACGCGCGACTACCTCTCGCGATGACAACTCCCCACTCCCAACACGCCAATTCCCAAATTGGGAGTTGTGGAGTTGGGCGTTGGGAGTTGTCATCGTGACCAGAGACGATCCGCGCGCGCTGATCCGGTACGCCCTCGCGGGCCTTGCCGTGACCATCGCGCTCGCCTGGGGTCTCTACCTCGCCCGCAACGCGCTCCTCCTCGTCTATATCAGTGCGCTCGTCGCGATCGGCCTCGCCCCGCTGGCCGCCGCGATCGAGCGGCAGCCGCTTTACGGCCGCCGCCGCTTGCCGCGGTGGGCGGCAATCCTGATCATCTATCTCTGCCTGCTCGCGTTCCTCGTCGGCCTCGGCGTGCTGGTCATTCCGCCGCTCGTCATGCAGGCGCGCGAACTGTGGGCAGAGCTGCCGGCCATGATGCAGCGCGCGCAGCAGTGGCTGATGGAGCGCGGCCTTCTCTCGGGTGAGATGTCGGTCCGCGAGGCCATCCAGCAGTCGCCGGTCGGCGGCACCGACGCCGTCGGCGCCCTCGTCGCCGCCGTCTGGGGGTTCGTTGGCGGCATCTTCGGGCTGATCGCGATCCTGATTCTCGCGTTCTACCTGCTGGTGGATGCCGACAACCTGGTCCGCACCTTCGTGCGGCTGTTCCCGCCCGCCGAACGGTCGCGGGTCGAAGACGCGTGCCGCCGCGTCTCCGGCAAAGTGAGCGCGTGGCTCGGCGGCCAGCTGCTGCTGGGCGGCATCATCGGCAGCACGGCCGCCGTGGGCCTGTTTCTCATGGGGGTGCCGTATTTCTACGTGCTGGCGCTCATTGCAGGCATCGGCGAGCTGATCCCGATCGTCGGTCCGCTGCTGGCCGCGGTGCCGGCGGTGGCTGTCGCCTTCAGCGTGTCGCCGGCGCTCGCCCTCGGCGTGGCCGTGTTCTTCCTGCTCCAGCAGCAGGTCGAAAATCACGTGCTCGTGCCGAAGGTCATGGAACGGCAGGTCGGCGTGAGCGCCGTGGCGGTGATCGTGGCGCTTCTCCTCGGCGGGACGCTGCTCGGGGTCGTCGGCGCCATCCTCGCGGTGCCGACGGTCGCGATCCTGCAGGTGCTCTTCGAGGAGCTGGTGCCCGAGGCCTCGCGCGACTGATGGCCTGCCCCGAGCCCAGTCGAGGGGCCGCGCGGGCCACCCATGCGCTCCTCCTCTATCTGATCGTCTCCCTTGTCGCCACGTGGCCGCTCGCCCGCGGCCTCGCGCGCGACGTGGCGTGGGACCTCGGCGACTCGATCCTCAACATCTGGATCCTGTCGTGGGACGTCGAGCAGATCCGGCGGCTGCTCGCCGGCGATCTTTCGCGGCTCTGGAACTTCTTCGACGCGACGATCTTCTACCCGGCGCCGCTCGCGCTGGCTTACTCGGATCATCTCGTGCCGCAGGCGCTCCAGGTCCTGCCGATCCTGCTGCTGACCGACAACCCGATCCTTGCGTACAACCTGCTGTTCCTCTCGACGTTTGTCCTGTCGGGCCTCGGTATGTACCTGCTCGTGCGGGAGCTCACCGGGAACGCGACCGCCGCTCTCGTCGCCGGGCTGCTCTTTGCGTTCGCGCCCTACCGCCTCGCGCAGTCGTCGCACGTGCAGGTGCTGTCGTCGCAGTGGATGCCATTTGTGTTCTACGGTTTGGTGCGATCCTTCCGCGCTGCCGCCGGGATCCGGGATCCGGGATCCGGGATCCGGGATCCGGGATCCGGGATCCGAAC
>CAZGLC010000212.1:7723-8772 GCA_964526235.1 uncultured Bifidobacteriaceae bacterium | reverse complement strand
ATGCGCCGTGGTCGACCCGGCGCGATGCGCAGCCGACACCGAGGCGGCCACCGCGCGGGCGATCAACGAGTTCCTGCAGGGCGACCTGCTGGCGCAGGCCAGCGTCACGGCCCAGGCGCGCCCCGACACCAAGGCCGATCCCGACCTCAAGGTGCGGACGGCGCTCGACCGCGCCGCGGTGCGGATTGAGAACCGGTTCCAGGCGCAGCCGCTCGTCGAGGCGTCGATCCGTCACACGATCGGTGACACGTACAAGGCGCTGGGGCTCTACCCGGAAGCGCAACGCCAGATGGAACGGGCGCTCGCCCTCCAGGATCGCGCGCTGCCCAGTCAGCATCCGGACCGTCTGCGCACGATGAACAACCTGGCCGAGGTCTACTGGAACCAGGCCCAGTACGACAAGGCGGGGCCGCTCTTCACCGCCGCCCTCGCGGGCAGACGCCGCGTGCTGGGAGACGCGCACCGGGACACGCTGACCACGGAGAACAACCTCGCCGTCCTCTCGTGGAGCCAGGGTCAGTACGCGGAGGCGGAGTCGCTCTTCACCACGGCGCTGGACGCGATGCGCCGGGTGTTGGGGGCGGAGCATCCCGACACGCTCGGCACGATGAACAACCTGGCGCTGCTCTATCGGACGCAGCAGAAGCTCCCGCAGGCCGAGTCGCTCTACACGACGGTGCTCGAGACGAGGCGCCGCGTGCTCGGCGCCGAACACCCCGACACGCTCAGCACGATGAACAATCTGGCCGCCCTCTACTCGGTCCAGGGGAAGCCGGTGCAGGCCGAGGGGCTCCTCACCACCGCGATCGAGGGGATGCGCCGGGTGTTGAGCGAAGAGCATCCGGACACGCTGCGCGGCATGAGCAACCTCGCCACGGTGTTCCAGAGTCAGGGGAAGCTGTCGCAGGCGGAACAGCTGTACACGAAGGTGCTCGAGACGCAGCGCCGCGTCCTCGGTGACGAGCACCCCGACACGTTGATCGCCATGAGCAATCTCGCGCTGAACTATCTCGGTCAGGGCAAGTACGGGCAGGCCGAGCCGCTGCTCC
>CAZGLC010000212.1:1722-7713 GCA_964526235.1 uncultured Bifidobacteriaceae bacterium | reverse complement strand
TCCAGCCACGAAGGCATGCGCCGACGCGTTGCCGCGACTCCGGAAGAGGCGTGGCGGGCGGCCGTCGAAGAGGCGGAGGCGCGCCTCGTCCAGCTCTACCAGGAGTGGGGCAAGCCGGATACAGCCGCCGAATGGACGCGGAAGCTGCGTCGCGCACGGTAAGGGTCGCAATCACCCGGCCCCGGGCTCGAGCGTCGGTGTGCCACGCTGTCAGTTCCAGTTCCCGTGTGTCGGTCAACAGGAATTGTTGTCCTCTGCATCAGCAGCGGGTGCCGGTCCGCCTTCTACATCCATGATGGCGATCGACCGAGAATGCTCTTCAGAGAGTTGACGATGAGCACGAATGCACCGCCCAGTTCCTCGGTCGATCGCTCCTCGGCGCCGGCCGAACATCCTCTTCTGCTCGTCGTCGACGACGAGCCGTCCATCTGTCACTTCCTGACACGATGTGCGGAAGCCCGTGGTTTCGGAGTGGTGTGCTGCAGCGACGGGCAGGAGGCGCTGGACTATCTGGAACAGCACTCGGTGGACGTCGCGCTCATCGACTTACGCATGCCGCTCGTCGGAGGTCTCGAGGTGCTGCGCGTCATACGCGAGAAGGATCCACATTGCCAGGTTGTGTTGATGAGCGGGGCCGGGACGATCCACGACGCCGTCGAGGCCATCAAGCTCGGCGCGCGCGACTACCTCCAGAAACCGTTCGACATGGCGGTGCTCGCGACGCTGCTCGACCAGATTCGCGGCGACGTCGACAAGCGCAAGACCGTGCTGGCGCTGCGCGAGCAGCTCGGGCGGGAGACCGAGTTCTGCGGCATGACCGGCCACAGTCCCGTGATGCACGAGCTCTTCAACCTGATCCGCCGGCTGGCGCCGCACGTCAAGACCGCGCTCATCACGGGCGAGAGCGGAACGGGCAAGGAGCTCGTGGCGCGTGCGCTGCACCGGCTCGGACCGCGCAGCGAGCGTCAGTTCTTGATCGTCAATTGCTCCGGTCTGGCCGAGGCGCTGGGCGAGAGCGACCTGTTCGGCCACGTGGCCGGTGCGTTCCCGGGTGCGACCGTGGACCGGGCAGGCGCGTTCGAGTCCGCCAATGGACACGTGCTGTTCCTGGACGAAGTCGGCGAGCTGCCCCTGGCGCTGCAGGGGCGGCTGCTCAGAGTCCTGGAAGACGGAGTGATCACGCGCGTGGGCTCACTCGAATCGCACGCAGTCGACGTGGCGGTGATCGCCGGCACGAAACGCGACCTTCGAACCGAGATGCTGGCGGGGCGCTTCCGGCGCGAGCTGTTCTACCGCCTGAGCAGCGTCGAGATCCGCGTACCACCGCTGCGCGACAGGAAGGACGATATTCCCTACCTCGCCGCGGCGTTCGGACGCGAACAGGCCGCGCGGGTCGGGAAGCCGCTGGCAGGTCTCACGGCGCCGGCCGAGGCGCTGCTGCGGCGCCGGGATTGGCCCGGCAACGTCCGTGAGCTTCGAAACGTCATCGAGCACGCCTCCATCATCAGCGACGGCGAGTTCATCACCGAGCGGGGCATCACACAGGCCCTTCAGCACGCGCAATGAGTGGGCGCACCGGAATCGCGATCTGACGCCGCCACGAGGAGCGGCGCGACAGAGGCCCACCTGCGCGCGTGCGAATCTCGGCGTACGTCAGACCCTACGGAACGTTCAACGTCTGCTGTCCAGCGTTCAGGGTAAGCGGACCGGCGACCTGCGCGCCGGTATCGGCCCGCTTCACCGTGATCACGTTCCCCGCGACAAGACCATCGCTGAACGTCGTGGACTTGCCGTTCTTGATATCGCCAATGAACAGGCCATCGCTGTACACCTGCACGGTCACGCGCATGTTGTTGTTGACCGTGAGGGCTGCGGCCGTGGCTCCGACGAGCTTCGAGAAGTTGGCGTGCGGCATCGTGAACGTTTCGACAATCGCGCCGCCGATCTTCACATTGATGGTCGAGCACCCCTTGGGCGCGAAGGTCTTCACCTCGTTGGGTGCCAGGTTGCCGAGGTTGCTGCCGAACTGGGCGATCGTCACGGTGTCCACAGGGTATTCGCCTCCTCCGCAGAATCTGTGGGTCGGTGACCAATGATTCCGACGGGTTCTAATCTTCTTCGTTCTTCTGAAAAGGATACGACGATAAGGCGTGTGGGCGCTGGCAGCTTGCCCACGCCCGGCGGCGAGTGAAGCATCCCGCGTCGACTCCGCGAGAATGGCGGTGTGTGACGCCGACCACTCTCGAAGACCAACAGCGGGATGTAGATCAAGACTATTCTCAACCGAATTCAGAAGCACCGAGGATTTGTGTATGGCACGGTCCGGCTCGAGGAGCGACGACCACCTGCATGTCGTGTCTGGCCCGCTGGGCGAAACGCCTCAGTTGGCAAGAGGTCGCCCGCGTCTTCCGCACGAGTTGGGACCAGGTATTCCGGTCGGTGGCGATGGCCGTGGCGTGGGGCCGCGATCACGTGGATCTCACGGGCATTCGCGCGATTGGCATCGACGAAATCCATTGGCAACACGGCGGGAACTTTCTCACCCTCGTCTACCAGATCGCCCCGATGCGCAAGCGCTTGCTGTGGATCGGCCAGCACCGGCGCGCCAAGACGCTGCTGCGGTTCTTCCGGTGGTTCGGCAAGGAGCGCACCGCGGCGCTCACCTTCATTTGCAGCGACAGGTGGAAGCTCTATCTCCAGGTCGTGGCCAAGAAAGGCGACCACGCGCTCCACATCCTGGACCGCTTTCACATCGCGAAGCACATGAGTGACGCCATCGATCGCGTCCGGCGCGCGGAAGTCCGCTCGCTCCGACCGCGCGGGCGCCAGCTGCGAAGCGCATCCGTGTGGGCTCGCTGCAGTGTCGGATGTAGCTTGCTGGTGCCACGCTCTTTTTCCGACTGCGCGATGGCCTGTCGAAACTCTCCGGCCCGCGCTTGCGTGATGCGGTATTGGCGCTCGTTCTTGATCATCTTCCCGTTCCCTCTTGTGTCACCAGCGCACAGGTCAAGTTCGGGTAGTCGACCGGGGCGGAGGACGGAGCAGGAAGTCGACAACGGTGAGACTGTTCGACGACGAAGGCACGGCCGGGCTGAAACTTGTGACGTCCGGGCTGACACCGGCGAAACCTCCCTACGATGAGAACCATCACGATTTGCGGAACACTGTCACGGTCGTCGTCGCCTGCGACGCGTTGGACGCCGCATCGGTCGCCATCCATGTCACTGTTGTCGTTCCCAGACTACATCTGCACGGTCGCGCTGGTCGTCATCGTAATTCTGCTGGCGACCTGGGTGCCCGCCGCCACCTGCACCGTGACCGTGCGCGTCACGGTGATGGTGCCTTGTGTGTGGGTGGCTTTGACGACGCTGGGACCATGCGGCACGGTAAAGGAGAACGGAACGGCCCCCGCCGCCGCCGTCGTCTGCGTAACCGGGGTCCCCTGCTCGCCGTTGCTGGTGGAATAGATGCTGACTGTCAGCCCCGAGGGTTGCGGGATACTGTTCACGACCACGGTAACGAGGAGCTTTCCGGTCGTGTTGACTGGAAGCTGCACGGGAAAGCTGATGTCGTCCGCATTTGAAAGAGTGCCGTCGGGTCCACTACTGATGATCTGGCCGGCCGTGCTGCTCGTGTTCGTGTAGGAAAGCGCCTGCCCCCACGGGTCGTTGAAAAGATCGGTCGTCGTGAACGGCGACGTCAGATACGGTCCACGCCATCCGGCGCCGACATTCCCCTGGTGAGGCGTTGAACCATCCTGGGTATGGAACGCGGTCTGGCTGCCCTGCGTCACAAGCTCGGACAGCGTCGCGGGCAGACGTCCCATGTCGCCGAGAAATCCGAAGCTACCGCGGGTCGGATCGCCGACGATCGCGTTGAAGATCCGGCGATTCTGTTCCTGGGTCTGGCTCTCGCGTGACGACTGCATCGCGCGCGAGGCGACGACCCCAAGCATCGTGACAAGCGCGGCAGCGACGGCGAGCGCCACGACCACCTCGAGGAGCGAAAAACCCGAAGAGTCCGGTGCCCCCTGGCGCAATCTCATCGCAGGCATGCCTAATTAGGGATCGTGCAGTTGTAGTTTCCGGTCACTTTGACTATCGACCCCGTGAGCATTCTTATCTCGACAACATTGGTCCGGCCGGCGACGACGTTGAGAGGCACCGTCCGCGAAACGGTGCAGCAGTTGCCACCTCCGCAACTGCCGCCGTTGTCCGTATGCATGGCGATGGCGATCCGCACACCTGGTGCAACGCTGTTGAATGCAAAGCCATCGAAACTGCCTTGAGGCGCGTCCGGGTCAAACTTCTGAGTCGCGGTGACCGCCTGCTCGCCATTGGCGGGGTAATACAATTTGGCCGCGGCGCCGAACGGGTTCGCGATGCCGTTGGCAATCACGGTAATAAAGACCGTCCCGGTCGTGGCAGGCGCATGGATGGGAAACGTGATGTCGTCCGAAGTCCCCACGGTCCCGTCAGCACCTCCGCTCGTCACCTGCCCGGCAGTGCCTCCGCTGCCTGAGTACGAGAACGCCTGTCCCCACGGGTCGGTGACGATGTCAGCGTCCGAAAAAAAACCGCCGAGGTATGGGCCGTTCCACCCATAGCCGATGTTTCCGACGTGAGGCGTTCCCCCGTCGGTCGTGTGGAACGCGGGGAGGCTGCCGCGGCTCACGAGCTCGCTGAGGCTCGTCGGCAGGCGGCCCACGTCGCCGACGAAGCCGAATCGTCCGTTGGCAGGATCGCCGAAAATAGCAGCGTTGAGCGTTTTCTCCTGCTGCTGGACCGATCCCTCGTTGCTCCGCCGCGTCATCCCGGCAAGCGCCGGCGCGATAACGGCTATCGCCGTGACCACGATGGCGACCATGACCGCGATTTCCAGAAGGCTGAAACCGCGAGCACTTCGCGATCGCGTCCCCCCACGATCATTACGCATCAACCCGCAGTGCATGACTTACTTGACCGGCAAGATGTATCCCGCCGCGTTCGAGACGGCCGCGTGGTACAGAAAGTGAATGGACTCGCTCTTGGGCAGCATCTCGATGTCGATGAAGCGGATTCCGGCGGGAACGGACTGAAAGACCAGGAGCTTCTGGCTCCCCTCGGCCGTGTTCAGCGTGGTTGGCTCGGTTGCCTGGAACGTCTGTTCACCGTTAGAGGGATAGTAGAGTTTCACGGTGATGCTCGACGGCGTCCCCGCCCCGCCCGTCGTGATCGTCAGGAAGATGTGTCCGTTGTCGTAGAACTGATCGGACTTGATGTCGTCCTGGGTGCCGAACGTCCCGTCGGCACCAGCGCTCGTGATCTGACCGGTCCGGAGCGTGAGCGCAAGCCCGTTCGTGGTCGGGTCGGTCGCAGGCCTCGTCGTTTGCGGGCAGGTGTACTGAAGACTCTGTCCCCATGCGTCGACCAGGTAGTCGCTTGCGGCGAAGATGTTCTTGACGTACGGCCCGTTCCATCCCATGTACATGTGACCGCGGTGGTCCGTCGAGCCGTCGACGAGGTGAGAGTTGACTGTGCTCGGGTTGAACGCGGCGTCGCACAGCGTGTGCGAGCCACCGGTCGTGTTCAATTCCTGAAGACTCTTCGGCAGGCGACCCACGTCGCTCAGGAAGCCATCCGGATTATCCGCAAACCCTCCAATGGCTTTCACGAGGAGGTCGAGCTGCCGCCGCGTTTCCTCCTCCGCCGAGACGGTGATGCTGAGAAGAATTTGTGGACTTGCTACCAGCACGGCCGTCAGGAGACCGGCAAGCACGACGAGAAGCGCGATCAGCGCGAATCCCTCGTGTGATCCTCGATGTACCTTCCGCCGGCAGGCCGAATGAGGTCTTGCCACTCGTCTACCTCACGCGGGAAATGATGTCATCCCCGCCCGCGGTGATCGACGACGTGTTGCTCGCGTCGGCGGCGGTCTCGAGGTTGCCGTTGGGCCCGGCGGAGATCACCCACACGGCCTTGTTGACGCTGGGATCGATCTTCCCGATGTTGA
>CAZGLC010000212.1:0-1712 GCA_964526235.1 uncultured Bifidobacteriaceae bacterium | reverse complement strand
AGGTACTTGTTTCCCCACGGGTCCGGGGGGATCGAAGGCAGGTACGGCCCCTTCCATGCTGTCTTCCCGGTTGTCCCATAGGCTTTGGTCGCCGAGCCGCCAGGGGTGTTGGTGATCAGATGATTCTCCAGTCTATCTCGCGTCGTGCTCGTTGACTGGCACTGCACGCCCCCGCTGCTCGTCCACGAATCGGGCGTTGTCTCGTCCGTCGCCGTCGTGTGGTCGAACCCGTCGTTACCGATCAGGCAATCGAAATCGCCCGCCTGCTTGACCTGGCTCTTCGGGCTGCTGGTGTTGTTCTTGTACGGCGGGATACCCACATCCTGGAGGAACTTGCCAATCGCCTCCGCGATGCGGTTCGCGTCGTTCTGCGCCTGCGTCCGCTGCGCGTCCCGGATATAGGCGGCACCGAGCGGCGCGAGCGCCGCCATTAGCGCGCCAGTTACGGCCAGCACGACGATGATCTCGATCAAGGTGAAACCCGCTGTCCGCGACGCGTGATCGTTCATCTGCAAGATCTCTCGACTTCTGTCAACAACTTGCGGCCCTGCGAGCCCTACGTACGTATTGTATACGACTGCCTGCGCGTTTACCGCATCTTGTAGGACTTCTTGACCCCGTTTCTCGATTCGCGCAGCCATGTGTAAACACAGGTAACTCTGGCCCCTTAGCAGACCCAGCGCGCGTTTCGATCGTTGTTCGCCTGGTTCCTCCCGCCACGCCGGCTGGGAGGTTGTGCGGTCGATCATTCCTCGATTGGCGAGCCACACAGCGTTTTCATGACCATGTGTCCGAACACATGAGGTGCACGTCTTCACAGAGCTGCATGTCGAAAGTCGGTACCCACACGACGTGCTTCGCAACGTGCTTCAGGCGGCCGCCGTCGCAGGTGCCCGCGGGTGGGCGGTGTGGCGCGGTACGGAGAGGACGACCCCGGCACCGGCGCGACCCGCAATCACGTCATGGAAGGGAGGCCAGTCGCAGACGTGCACGGTCACCGTGAACGGGGCCAGCCTAGCGGATGACGTCCCGATGTACAACGTGGTGATGGTATGCGGCGTCGGCCGCGGCGACCGGGATCGGCTGACCGACCGGGCTATCACCGTCAGCGACGCCACGGTGATACAACCGAGGGATTTCGTGATCGAAGAGGCCGTCAGCGGCCCCATGCGTGTGCTGCTCGAGGAGTTGGCTGGCAGGGACCGTTCCTCGTCACCGCCGGATGCACAGCGCGTGCACGAGGAGGCTCTATGGTACGAGCTGGTGCTGCTGCCGACGAGCGTCGACGCGCTCGCCGTGAGCACGATTGCGGATGTGGAGAGGCTTGGTGGACGTCGGCTTTCGAAGGAGCCGCACTGGACGGTGATCACCGTGCGGCCCTGAACCGCTATTCGGATCTCTTCATCCTTATTGTCTCGACATCGTTGACAGCGTGCGTGCGGCCGGCTTGGGCCGCGATGAGTCGCGCGAGCGTGGAGGCCTCATCGGTGCCGAGCTTCAGAAATTCCAACGCGACCTCGTATTCCGTCTGGCGCGGCGCCGCCGATTCGCTGGGCGCGTCTCGCGCAATCGAGCGCACGACCCGGGCGGGAAGGTGCAGCGTTTGCTCCGTCCATTCGATGGCCAGCGTCACCTGCGCCAATGCGGGCGGCGCCCCCGACCGCAGGTGAACCAGGGCTCCGCCTGGGCTCAGGTCGATGAGCGTACCTTCG
>CAZGLC010000211.1:6143-8802 GCA_964526235.1 uncultured Bifidobacteriaceae bacterium | reverse complement strand
AACTCGGCCGCCGCCTTCGCTTCCCTGTCGACCCAGAGATGAGGTGTAATGCGCTGCATGGCTCCTCCGTTGGGGTATAGACGTCTCGCCCGCCCGGGAATCATCGGTGGGTGCGTGCTCCTTCTTGCCCAGCCGGCGCTCGCGCAGGACTGGGCCGAGTACACCAGCCGCGTCGATCGGTTCGCCGTGCCGGCACCGGGTCAGCCCAAGGTCGAGACGATCACATGGGCGTCCGAGTACGGCGCGAGCTTTCCGGGCCGTGTGTACCGGTGGCAGCAGGGCCGGAACCGGTACTCGGTCACGGTCGTCGACTACTCCGATTCGGAAGTGATTCATTCGAAACTGGACCACACCGTCTACCGGGGCGGTCCCGGCCCCGGCGGCGTGTACTGGCTGGTCGACATCGCGGGCTCGGTCGCCTATGCCGCGACGAAGTATCGCCAGCAGCCCGGCGTCAGGGTGACGTACGACGCGTTCCACTTCATCGAGTTCGTCACCGGCCTCGAGCTGCAGCTCACCAACCGCGATGGATCGCGCTCCTACACCGGCATGTACCTGCACGAGAACCGGCTCTACGTGCTGGACGCCACGGCGCCGCAGGACGCCGCGCCGCCGATTATCTTCCAGCAGTCGTTCGGGTTTCTCGATGCGGACGGCACGCCCGTCCGCTATCGCCCGTTTTATGTGAACCGTTTCCCTGAGCCGCGGCTCGGTCAGTGACCCATCGGAGGAGTCGACGCCGTCGCCGGGTGTGTCAAGAGCCTGGGCGACACGGCGGTCTTCGAGCAATTCGAGCCGCGCGAGTTCATTGCCGAAGGCGATCAGGTGGTTTGTCTCGGCTATTACAAGGCGCGCGTCAAGCAGACCGGCGGGATGTTCTCGTGCACGTGGGCGATGGTCTTTACGATCCGCAACGGCCGCATCGTGCGCTTCAGGGAGTGGAGCGACAGCGCGCAGCTCAATCGCGCGTACGGCGCCGCCGACTGAGGCCCCGGTTACGCCGTTCGCGGATGAATTGTCGAAGGAACAAATTCAGGATAGCGAACGTACAGTCCGGCACAAGCGGCAGCTATCCCCAGCCCTCTACTACTTAGGGGCGTGGGAGGCTGTGCCAACCATGCGTTACCTCGTTTGGATTTATGGCCTAATATTTAGATTGTAATCTGGAGGCAAGAGTGCAGCCCGAACTGAAGCTCAAGCAGGCAAGCGCGGTGCTCGGAGTCTCTCCGAAGGCGTTACAGAACTTGGTGCAGGCACGCGTTCTCAAGCCGCGCCGCCGGGGTAGCGTCTACTACTTCGACAGAAACACACTCCTGCAGGCCAGAGTCGTGCTCTACCTGAAGGTGTCCCTTGGCGCTTCGACTCGCTATCTCACGAAGTTCGCCGAAGCCATCTGCGAGCTGCCTGGGTTTGAGACTGGGACACCCGACGTCGTCTGCCTCAAATCTGGCGTTTGGAAAAACGAGCCACCTGTGAAGATTCTGATCCCACTCGGAGATCTGGCGAACGAGATCAAGGAGCGGTTGCCGTTCGCTACCGCTGCAAAGGATCTCCCCAGGGGGCGGAAGCGGCCAGGCTGGAAACGAGAGTTTCGAGCGGCATTGGTAGAAGCTGCTCGTGACCTCGATGACGTTTCCGAAGAACAGATACTCCAGACGGTCAGAGCCTATCGGAAAGAGCGCATCAAACCGGGGTTGACGGTTGTCGCCGAAGCCGCCAAAGCGACGGCGTAGAGGCGTCGTTGACACGTCGATTCTCGTCGCGCAGGTACTGGTTCTGGCCGAACACGAACGTTCGCGCGTTGATCCCGTACTCGTCGCGGATGCTGAGGCCGAGGCGGCTCGCCGTCAGCGTCCCGTCGGCCTCTCCACGAAGCCACAGCCCCTCGGACCTGACGACGTTGCGCGTCTGCGGGTCGTAACGTCATAGGCGACGTTAACGGTTGAGGTGTCGGTGTCACGACGCCCGCCGCCCACACGAGGGCTGCTGACAACCACGACGGCACTGCGCATCGGCATCGCTCCTTCCACGCGGTCCGGACCGCGGACCTGTGATGGCTCAAGTGTATGCGGAGGGCGGGCTGGTCCTTACCTTGCAGCCCGGTACGTCGCGAAGTGAAGGGGGAGCAGGCCTATGAACGTTCGATACCTTGCTGGCATTGCGGCTCTGGGGATCGCGATTCCGTTTGCCACTGTGAGCGCGCAGGACAGCCCCGAGCGTGAAATCACGCTCGTCGGCTGCGTGATGCACGAATCCGAATACCGGGATACGTATGGTCCAGGTCTCAGCGGCCCTCGAGGGCCGGGGATCGGGATACGGAACGAATACATGCTCGTCGACGCGCGTGAGATCGCGCGCGGCGAGTCGATCACGGGTCCGGCGACGGCCTGTCCAGGAGCGGGCAGCACGTTCCCGACCGCGTACGAACTGACGGGCTCCCGTGAGGAGGAGATCGCCGAGTACGTCGGCCGTCGTGTCGTACTCACCGGTATCCAGAAGGAAGCGAAGGTCCGGCCGGTGGGTACAAGTGGAACTCTCCGACCAACTGGTGGCTTCGATCCGCTGGGACACGAGATGCACCTCTTCGAGGTTGAGCTCGACACGTTCCGCGATGTGGCCGCGGTGCTCGCGGAAGCCCCGGCGCCCGCGCCCGCACCGG
>CAZGLC010000211.1:0-6043 GCA_964526235.1 uncultured Bifidobacteriaceae bacterium | reverse complement strand
TTCCGCGATGTGGCCGCGGTGCTCGCGGAAGCCCCGGCGCCCGCGCCCGCACCGGCCCCGGTTGCGGCCGCGCCCGCACCGGTGCCAGAGCCGGCGCCCGCGCCCGAAGTGGCGGTCGCTGCGCCTGCGCCCGAGGTGATACCCGGGCCCGAGCCTACGCCAGAGCCGGTCGCGCAAGCTCCGCAGCCGGATCCGTCGCCGCCGTATCCCGGGATCGCTGATCGTGGCGGCATGCCTGATGGCGCTCCCGGCGATGGCGGCCGCACAGACCACCGCGACCGATCCGTTCCCGATCGAGAGCCACTGGCTGGCGTCGGGATCGCTCGGCTCCGGCTTCGAGGCGGATGCCGAGGATCCGGGCGTCAATTTCGCCGGCACGATCGGCTGGCTCTGGCACGGCGTGATCGGCGGCGAGTTCCAGGCGAACTTCTCGCCCGACTTCCAGCTCGATGCGGCGCTCACGCCGTCGTTTCTCGCGGAGGAGCCGGCGATCAACAGCTACATGCTGAACGTGATCGGCGCGCTGCCGCTCATGGCCGGCGGGCAGTTCCAGCCGTACTTCTCCGGCGGAGCCGGCTGGTTCACGATGAACGCCGATCCGACGCCGGGCGACGGCAACCTCGACCTGGACGACACCGAGACGGGGTGGAACGCCGGCTTCGGCGTCATGGGGTTCCTCGGCCAGCTCGGCGTGCGGGCGGACCTCCGCTACTTCGCGGTGGGGGGCGACGAGTTCCAGGGCGTCGACCCGAGCGTGCCGCGGCATGGCGCCGTGGTGGACGATCGGGAACAGGGGCTCGACGTCGGGTTGCTCTCCGGCCTGTCGTTCTGGCGCGGCAACGTCGGCGTCGCATTACGGTGGTAGCCTCCTGACGACGTGAACGCGCGACCTGTCGTGCTCGCGGCGATCTGTGCCGCACTGGCACCGCCCGCCGCCGCACGACAGGTCACTTCCACGGCGCTCGTCGACCGGAACGTCACGTCCGGCGCCGGCGCCACAATCGGTGCGACAGCCGGTGAAGCCCTCGGCCGTGCCGCCGACGCGCTCGTCCCTCATCGCCTGTTCGAGGAGCGCGGCCCGCTCCGGCGCACCACCAACCTCGGGTTCCGGCTGTTCAAGGTCGCCTTCCTCGACGCGCCGCAGGAACGGCTGATCCTCGTCCTCACGCACGAGGTGTTCGGCCATGGCGGCCGTCTCCGCGAGCGCTTCGACGGCCCGATCGGCTACCGCATCCACGCGCCGCCGCCGTACGGACGCGGAGGCGCCTCGACCTCGTTCGTCTTCGACCGCACGCCGACCCCCCATGAGGTGCTCGCCGTGCGTGCCGGCGGGATGGAAGCCGATGCGGTGGCGGCAGCGCTCGTGGCGGAACAGGCATTCCTGCGGCGGCGGATGCGCCCGCGCGACGCGCTGCGCTATCTCGCGTTCGAGCTCGACACGCTTTCGTATGTGCTGAGCACCGATGACCGGGGCGAGGAGCCCGGGCATGACGTCGCGAGCTTTCTCGAAAACTACAACACGCTGGCCGCCGCCGCCGGATCGCCGGTGCGGACCATCCGTACGTTGCGGCGTGAGGCGCTCGTCGCGCTGGCGAACCCCATGGTCGCGTACGCCGCCTTCGGCATCGGCCGGTATCTCTGGAGCGGCGCCACCGACGTCGCGGTGCCGGCGCTCTCGATCGCGGGAGTGTGGTACCTGCCGCTGCTGCGGTACCGGCTGGCGCCGTACGGCACCGAGTGGTCGGTTGTGAACGAGCTGGGCGGGCGGATCCGGCCGACGCAGATCGAGCTGCGCGTCGGCCGCGCCCCTCACGCGACGCCGTGGGGCATCCGTGTGCGGCAGCGCGAGCTCATGTCATGGCGTGAGTGGAGTCTCGAGGCGTCGGTCGACGCGTGGCGTCAGCCGCGGCTTGCCCTCATGGCCGACGAGCCGCCGGCCGCACGCCCACGGGCCGGCGTGCAGGTGCGCGGCCGCGTCGAGCGGCCGCTCCTGCCTGTATGGTTCAGTCCCGACCCGGCGACGATCGTCGTCGAGGTCGGCGTCAAGAGCGCCGGATTCGTGCCGGGTGAGCCGCTCGCAGGCGGCCTCGTGCTGCGAGGAGGACTAGGCGTTCCGCTCGGACCCTGACGCTTCCGAGGGCCGGGAAAAGCCGGACACTACGTACCTATCGTCGCCGTACCTACCGTGTCGCCGCGGGCGCGGCGCCGTCGGCGTAGCGCAGGACCGGCGCCATCGGCGTGATCGCCAGCGGCAGCTTCTCGCGCGCCCACGACAGCGGCACGGCCGGCGTGCGGATCAGGTCGACGCGGTTGCTCCACGGATCGACGACGAGCCGGGCGCCGAGCGGGAGCACGGCAATCTGATCGAGCTGTCCGGGCGCCAGCGCGGGCGCCTTCGCGATGAGCGCGGAGAGCGCGTGCTCGCCGTCGACGACGTAGTCGCCCATGTGCGGCTGAATGAGGTTGCGGAGCGGCTTCGCGTGCGCGACGACGGCTTGGAGGAAGAGCCCGGCGCCGGCCAGCTTGTCCTGATACGGCGACCGGCCCAGCAGCTCGATCGTCTTCTCATCGGCTTCGATTTCCTCCTGCGGCGTGCGGTGGAGCCGCAGCAGCGGCAGCACCGCGCCGTCGGGAATCATCAGCCGGTCGGCGAAGGCAAACTTCGTGTCGATGAGCAGGTGTCCGAGCACGACGTGCGAGAGCTCGTGTGCGAGGACCATGGCGAGGCTCGCCTCGTCCGGGAGCACGTCGATGAGCCCCTTGCTCATGACGACGGTCCGGCCCACCAGGAACGCTTCGAGCGGCGTCGTGAGCAGGACCCGGGCGCGGAGCGGCGGGTCGAACGACACGTCGTTGGTGATCTGCAAATTGTTGAGCACCGTCCCGAGGACGTCGTCGACCGGCCCGGGCGGCGCGAGCAGACCGGCCTTCGTGAGCCGCTCGAGCACGTTGTCTTCCGCCTGCCGCTCCCAGTTTCGCTGGCTCAGAACGGGCGAGATCGGCCGCCCGGAGTCGCTCGTGTCGCTCACGCCGGCGCCGATCTCGATCGTCGAGAACGCCGAGGGGGTGGCGGAGTCGGTCAGCGCGTACCCCCAGAGCCGCATCTGGCCCCGGAGCTTCGGGACCTGGCGCGGCTTCGGCCGGCGATCCTCGAAGTCGGTCTCCTCGAAGTACACGTACCCGGGCAGCCACACGTCCGGCTGCACGTTGACACGCCAGCTGTCGAGGTGAAATGAGAGCTTCCGGCGGAAAAAGCGCGAGAGCGCCCCGTCGGCCTCACGGCTGATGCCGTTGAAGCGCACGATCGTGAAGCTGCGATCGTCGACCCAGATGCGGCCCTTGAATCCGAGATCGTCGCGGTTCTTCGGCCACACTTCGAGCACCACGCACCGGACCTCGTCGAGGAACTCCCGGCGGACGAACCGGAACTCGTACCGCTCCCGATCGAATACGCGCAAGTCGGGGACCGTGGTGGCCGCAAATCCCGAAGGCACGTAATCGAAGCCGAACGGCCGATTCATCAGCCCGGCGGGACGGAACCAGCCGCGGCCGGCGCTGAGCGGCGTGGCCGCCGGGCCGTTGGCGCCGTCGAACTGGCCGAGGAAATAGTCGTCGCGCGTCGGCACGGCGCCGACCTGCGGATCGGGTAGCAGGCTCTGGAGGTAAATCTCCACGACCGGGTGGTAGCTGCCGAGCCGTCCCATCAGCGCCGACTCCGCCTTCATCAGGCGCTCGACGAAGTCGTCCATCGACACCGCGCCCGAGGCGGCCGGAGGCTGCTGCGCGTGGGGCGCCGCCGTGACCGCGAGGACGCCCGCCACGACCGCGACGTTTCGAAAGAGATTTCCCATGGCGACCTTCATGCGAGACGAAACACGATGTTCAGAGTCGTTCGGAAGTCGACAGGCTGTCCGCTGCGCTGGGCAGGCTTGAAGCGGATGGCCGTCGCGGCACGAATCGCCGATTCGTCGAGGCCGTGGCCGAGGCCGCGC
The DNA here is from genome assembly GCA_964526235.1 of uncultured Bifidobacteriaceae bacterium. Taxonomy (GTDB): domain Bacteria; phylum Acidobacteriota; class Vicinamibacteria; order Vicinamibacterales; family UBA2999; genus MELF01. Next base: position 2,051 of record CAZGLC010000211.1, on the reverse strand, counting down.
ATGACGCGCAGCACACGGACTTCGCCGGCCGCGGTGAGCTCCACCTCGAGCACCACCTCTCCTTCGATGCGCTGCGCCCGAGCCTCGTCGGTGTACGCCGGCGTCGGCTTCGACAGAATCTCGGGCGGCAGCTGCGCGGGTCCCTGGTGCGCCTGTTCGGGCGCGCGCTTCGCCTGCGCCGCATCGAAGTCGAATCCGCCGCTCGTGACGGCGCCGGAGCCGCCGCGTCCGGACCCGCCGACCGTGCCGCCGCCGAATCCGGCATTGGCTACGACCTTGCCCCGCGGCGTGCCGGATGCCGACGGCCCAGACCCCTGGTCGAATGCTCCCACGCGCATCGCGACGGACGCCGTTCCCGGCGCGTGGGCGGGCGGGCCGTCGAACAGCGCTGACTGCAGTTCGCGTGGCGCGGCGGCCGTGCGCGCGGCTGCCGCCGTCTCGAACGCGCCGATGCTGACCGTGGGGACCGCCTTCGGCTGCAGACGCTCGACGGCACGTTCCACGATGGGCTCCGGTGCGGACGGCGCTGGCTCGCTGCGCGCGACGATCGGCTCCGGAACCGGCGGTGGTTCGATCGGGACCGGCGGCGTTTCGACGAGGGTCAGCTGCTCTTTGACGAGCGGCGGGAGCCGCACCGGCGGCTTCAGCGGCGGCGGCGGAAGCACCTGAATGAACCGCAGCGGCGCGTCCGGCTCCCGTGTCACCACGGCCGCCGTCGCGCCGGCGAGGCCGACGAGCGCGCCAATCGCCGCCGCATGCACCACGGCGCTGCCCGCCATCGTTGCCCACTGGCGCGGCAGCCGCTGGACGCGGCCGGCCGATGAAAAGAGGGTGGTCACTATCGGCTGAGCGCCCAGAGGAGCGCCATGGCGGCGCCGCTCGAGAACGCCAGTGTCCCCACGAGCACCGTCCGGTCGCAGCCGCTGGTCGACGCGCCGTCCTTGCCCTTGCAGGTCGCCGTCGAGCCGTACGCCATCATCGACAGGCCTCCCACCATCAAGGCACCGGTCGCCAGACCGAGCAGCAGCTTCGACTCGGTGGTCGTGGCGACGCTCTGGCCTCCACCGTCCTGCGGCGCGGCCGCCTCGAAGGAGACCTGCCGGACGGCGTCCCGGATTCTTGTCGGCTGTGGCGCGGCAAGCGTCTGGTGGTCGCCGCCAAAGGCGTGCGCCCACGGCGCGAGCGAGACGCATGTGGCGACACACGTGACCTGCAGGATCTTCGAATGTCTGAACACCTGGGTTTCCTCCTGGCGGCCCCGGGATGACGGGAACGGCTCAGCTGTGGAAGAGTTACTGTACTCGTTTCGGTCCGTCCTGCATCTACCATTAGGGTTGTGAGTCGGAGACATCGTCGGCGTGTTCTCGTGCTCGTCTGTGCCGCAGCCGCCGCGTTCGCCCATCCGGCGTTCGGACAGCAGACACTCAATCTCTCCGTCGGATACGTCATGGTCCGGCAGGACCGCTCCGAGGCGGACATTCTGCTCGTCGAGCATCACGACCTGGCGTTCGAGTTCCGCGATTTCAACGGCATGAGGGTCGGCGGAGAGTTCCTCGTGCCCGTGGGCGAGAAGTACGAGGCTGGCGCGGGTGTGTCGTTCTCGCGGCGCACGGTGTCGACGGTGCATTCCCGCGTCGCCAACGCCGACGGCAGTCCCATCCCGCGGACGCTCGGTCTTCGGCAGGCGCCGATTGCGGTCACGTTCCGGGTGCTTCCGCTCGGGCAGGCCTATCGTGTCCAGCCGTACGCCGGCGGCGGCCTCGCACTCGTGCGGTGGCACTTCAGCGAGTCGGGCGATTTCGCGGCGCGCGGGAACTTGTTTCGGGGCGAGCAGTACGCGACGAGCGGCACGGCCTTCGGGCCGGTTATCCTCCTCGGTCTTCGCCTTGTGGGTGAAAGGCTGGTGCTTGGCATCGAAGGCCGCGACCAGCGTGCGCGCGGCAGATTCGGCCCCGCCTTTGCCAGGGTTCGCGATGCCGACCTCGATCTGCACGGATGGACGCTCAACGGGACGATCGGGATGAGGCTGGGCGCGCCGCCCTAGCGCGGGT
>CAZGLC010000210.1:0-8803 GCA_964526235.1 uncultured Bifidobacteriaceae bacterium | reverse complement strand
TGCCATACGCGGTCGGCCACGTTCGGCGGCACGAAGATCTCGAAGCCGTCCTCGCCGGTATACCCCGTGCGCGCGATCGTGACGCGCGCGCCGGCCACCTCGCCGAACGCGAACCCAAATGCGGCGATAGAACCGATGTCGACGCCCGTGAGCGGCTGGAGCACGTCCTGCGAGGCCGGTCCCTGGAGCGCCAGCAGCGCGTACCGGCTGCTCGAGTCCACCGCGACCGCATCGCCGGCCGCCTTCACCTGCTCGCTGATCCAGGCGTAGTCCTTGGCCACATTGCTCGCGTTCACGACGAGGAGGAAGTGGCTCGGCGCCATCCGGTAGACGATCAGATCGTCGAGAAAGGTGCCATCGGGGGTGAGCAGGCCCGCGTACTGCGCCTGCCCGACGCTGAGCCGCGCGGCATCACTGCACGCGATCCGCTGCACCGCCGCCAGCGCGTCCTTCCCGGCAACCTCGATCTCCCCCATGTGGCTGACGTCGAAGAGGCCGGCCCGCGTCCGCACGGCGAGGTGCTCGGCGGCAATGCCCGCGTACTCGAGCGGCATCTCCCAGCCGGCAAACGGCACCATGCGGGCGCCGGATGCGTGATGACGGGCATTGAGGGGGGTCTTACGCAGAGCGTTCGGGGTGTTCGGGACGTTCGGATCGTTTGGAGCGTTCGCGACGGTCACAAAGACGTAACGGTACTATCTGCGGGAATGAGGGTCAAGAATGCAGCCGTCCGCTAATGACGCGGGTGCAGAGTCCTGGGGCGGCGTTCTACATGGTCCGCAACGAATATCGCGGCGAGCGTCCCGACGAAACCAACGGCAATCGCGACGGCAGTCGAGTACGCTTCACCGTCAGCAGCAATACTCGTCTCTCGAAGCACGCGGATCGCCGCGCCAAGCACGAGACCGGCAAGAAAGAGAATCGCCAAGCGACTCATTCAGGCTTTCCGCGAATCCAACGATAAGTATACGCCACCGCTCCTGCGGCGGCACATGCGACCACCATCAATGCGGACGTGCCGCCGGTGGCAAGTTCTGTGACAACACCGACGATCGCGCCCTCCATTACACAGTCGCTGAACTCTCTCCAGCTCCATCGTCGGATAGGCACAGTCGCTCATGTGTCCGACTTCCCAGGCGAGGGTTCGGCTTTCGCCCATCCCGGCAGACGCCGGTTGCGCGGCCGCGGGCCGCCCGTAAACCGCAGGTACGCGTCGAGCGTGTGATAGCTGATGTCGAGCTGCTTGGCGGCAACCCGCTTGTTCCGCGCGCAGCGCTCGAAGACGAGGCGCGTGTAGCGGCTCGCCCAGGCGCGCATCGAGTCGCCGGCGGCCATCGACGGCGCCAGCACTTCGCGATAGTCGCCGCGCACCTGCGGCGGCAGGTCGTCGAGCTCGACCTGATAGCCGGCCGCGAGCGCCACGGCGCGTTCCACGAGCCGCTCGAGTTCACGCACGTTGCCGGGCCAGTCATACAGCCGCAGCGCGTCGAGGGCGCCGTCGGAGAGCCTCAATCGCCGCGTGGCGCGGTGGCGTTCCAGGAAGTGCGCCGCCAGATCCGGGATGTCCTCGCGCCGTTCGCGGAGCGGCGGCACGAGGATGTCGACGCCGCTCAGCCGGTAGAAGAGGTCCGGCCTGAAGAGCCGGTTGGCGACGAGTCCGGCGAGCGGCCGGTTCGTCGCTGCGACGATGCGCGTGTTGACCCGGCGCGTGCCGGTCGTGCCGACCCGCTCCACTGCGAGATCCTGGATGGCGCGCAGCAGCTTCGCCTGCGCCGACAGGGCGAGGTCCGACACCTCGTCGAGAAAGAAGGTGCCGCCGTCGGCGTACTCGAACTTGCCGCGCCGGCCGCGGACGCCGGTGGCGGTGCGCTCCTCGATCCCGAACAGCTCCGCCTCGAGCAGTGTTTCGACGACGGCCGCGCAGTTGACCGCCACGAAGGGGCCCTTCGAGCGTCGGCTCAATTCGTGGATCTGGCGCGCCACGAGCTCCTTGCCGGTCCCGCTCTCGCCCTCGATGAGCACGGTGAAGTCGGTGTGGGCCACGCGGGCCACCTGTTCGCGCAGCGCCACCATCGCGGGGCTCGAGCCGACGAGCGGACTCATCTCCGCGGGCACCGCCAGGCGCGGAGGACCCCAGCGGCGGGTGGCTTCGAGCACCAGTCCTCCGAGCTGCGCGGCCGTCGTCAGCAGCTCGAAATCACGCTCGTCGAGCGTGCGGCCGCGATCGAACGACGCCTCGAGCACCGCCTGGACGCCCGGATCCGCGGTCGGCACGCCCAGCACAATCGATTCGGGCGTGCGCGTCGGCGTGACGAGCCGCGCCTGATAGCGCGCCGGGATCTCCCGTAGCCGGACCGTGCGCATCGACAACAGCTGTTGCACCTGGCGCTCGAAGATGCCTGGCAGCTCTTCGGCCGAGGGGTGCGTCAGTGCGGCGCTGACCGCGGCGACGATCTGCCGCAGGTCCATCGTCTTGGAATCGGCAGTCATGCGCGTGCTGGTAACAACAGCAATGCCAGCCGGCTCAGCGGCCGATCGCGCCGCCTTCTGACTGGACCTGTCAGTTCGCGTCCGTTCGCTGAGGTCGGCCGGCGGGTAGACGCTGCCCGGTGACCAGGTCCGTGTCGTGGTCAGCGTCGGGCACGCGCTACCCGTGTCAGAACGACCCCACCCACTCCCCGGTGTGCGGCACATAGCGCAGGACGCGCGCCCGCGCCGTCGCGCCGAGCACGCGGACGGCAAGCTGAGTGCCGTCGCGCCCGCGGATGTAGATCGTCCCCGGCGTCGCCGTGCCGAGCGGCGTGAACGAGAGCAGGTCGCTCGCCCCGACCCGTACGGCATCGTTGCCGAGCTCCGGCGCGAGGGCGATGTCGACGCCCGGGAACAACTCCGGCAGCCGCGCGGGCGCATCGAGCGGGCGATCGACGGCGGCGGCGATATCCGCCGTCCGGACGCCGTTCTGGTTCGCATCGACAAACGTCTGGAAGCTGACGCCCTTCCGGTCGCCGACAAAGCGGAGCGCCACGTGCGCCGAGCGCAGCACGGCATGGGAGCGGGCCGAGTTCATCCGCGCCGACAGGTAGCGCGCGGCCGCCCACGCGCGCGATCGATCGAGGCCGGTGAGAAACTGCGGAATGGCGATGGCGGCCATGACGGCAACGAGTCCGCTGACGAAGAGCAGCTCGACGAGGGTGTAACCGAGGGAGGAACCGGAGGGGTGCCTCGGGTAACCGGAAGGCGGATGCCCTCCGGCTACCCTGTGATCGACCCGACGATCGCGGCACCAGCCTACTGAGTTGCAGCCCGGTCGGTCTTCGGCGGCGTCACCGTGACGAGCGCCTTCAGCTTCAGGAAGCTCGCTTCGCCGATGCCGCGCACGTTCATCAGCTCCTCGATCTTCTTGAACCCGCCGCTCTGCTGGCGGTACTCGACGATCCGCTGCGCCAGCGCCGGGCCGACGCCGGGGATCGTCTCGAGCTGCGCCATCGTCGCCGTATTCAGGTTCACCGGAGTCGATGCCTCGATCGTCGATCTGGCCGCCGGCGCACGGCCGCTCTCCTGCGCTGCCTGGGCCGTGAGGCTCAGGCCGAGTACAAGCAGCGCCGCCATCATCATTCGCATTGCGTCTCCTCCTCTGTTGTCTGTTCGTGCATGCCATGGGCTCACCCCGGCGTGCCCTCGTGGCGCGAGGTCGGGCGCCTTCGCGGAGCGTCCACCGGAACGGCCGCCGAGATCGCAAGCGCGGCGCCGCGCCTCGCCGCCGGCGTCCGTCACCGCAAGTCGGTGACCGGCGAGGACTTCACGGAAAGGGGAAGGAGAGCGAAAGTGGAGGGGCTGTCGCGATCGACAACCGCCGGTTACGCGGGGTGTCTTGCGCGGGGGGGCCTTACGCGAGGGTCACCTGCGACGTGCGATACCAGTCGACGGTCTTCTTCAGACCCTCTTCGAATCCGACGGTCGGCTGGTAGCCGAGCAGCCGCCGCGCCTTCGAGATGTCCGCCTGCGAATCGCGCACGTCGCCGCGGCGGGCGGGCGCGTATACCGGTTCGACCCGGGCGCCGAGCAGGTCCCGCAGCGCGCGGAACAGCGCGTTGATGCTGATGCGGCTGCCGGTGGCCACGTTCATCACTTCTCCGGCGACATTCGGCGCGTCGCAGGCCCGCAGGACTCCGTCGACCACATTGGCCACGTAGGTGAAGTCGCGCGTCTGCTCCCCGTCGCCGTAGATAGTCGGCGTCCGCCCCTCCGAGAGCGCGCTGATGAACAGCGAGATGACGCCGGAGTAGGGCGAGGAGGGGTCCTGCCGCGGGCCGAAGACGTTGAAGTAGCGGGTCGTGACCGTCTCGAGGCCGTAGAGCTGCGTGAACAGCTGGCCATACTGCTCCCCTACGAGCTTCTGCAACGCATAAGGCGAGAGCGGTGACGAGGGCATCGACTCGTCCTTCGGCAGCGTGGGCGTGTCGCCGTACGCCGACGACGAACCCGCGTACACGACGCGCCGCACGCCCGCGTCGCGCGCGGCAAGCAGCACGTTCAAGGTGGCGTCGATGTTGGCGCGGTGGGACGTGAGCGGATCGTCGACCGAGCGCGGCACCGACGGGATGGCCGCCTGATGCAGGACGAAGTCGACGCCCTCGACGGCGCGGCGTGCGACGCCAGCGTCCGCCAGGTCGCCTTCGACAAGGTCCGCGGCTGGGACATGCGCCAGGTTTCGGCGCTTCCCGGTGACGAAGTTGTCGGCCACCCGGACGCGGTGGCCGCGCCGGACCAGCTCTTCCGCCAGATGGGAGCCGATAAACCCCGCGCCGCCGGTCACCAGATAGAAGGCCATCAGGCCGGAGACCTCAGCACAGGTGCTGCCGATGAAAAAGTGTCGCAGTCAAACACGTAAGCCGAGTTCTGTCCCCTTCGACTCGCCCTTGCGGGCTCGCTCAGGGTGACGACCATTCCTCTAGTCCCGCGATTGCTCGCAGGCTCCAGCGACCTACCCGGTGGCTTCGGACGGGCCGTCCTCAAACGCCACCCTATTTGGTCTTGCTCCGTGCGGGGTTTTGCCTGCCATCCGTGTTACCACGGACGCGGTGCGCTCTTACCGCACCTTTTCACCCTTACCCACCTTCGCCCTGCGGGCTACGGTGGGCGGTATCTTTTCTGTGCCACTCATCCGTCAGGTTGCCCTGCCCGGGCGTTAGCCGGCGCACTGCCCTTCGGAGTTCGGACTTTCCTCCCGCTTCCGCCGTTGGCCGAAGCCCGTGCGAAAGCCGGCGGTCGTCTGTCTGACTGCGACCGCTCATTATCCCATACCACTAACCGTCGGTCTCCTGGCGGATGCCGTACTGCTCGAGCTTCTTGTAGAGGTTGCTGCGCGGCGTATCGATGACCTCCGCGGTCTTCGAGATGTTCCAGTTGTTCTCGCGGAGCTTCTGGACGAGGTAGGCGCGCTCGGCCGAATCCTTGAACTCGCGCAGCGTGCCGGCCGCGAGCGGCGCCGCGGGCACGGGGCCGCCGGCCGGCGCCGCGGCCGCGGGCTGATCGCCGGGTCCCGGCCGCGCGCCACCCTCACCCCGGATGTCCGGCGGCAGATCCTCCACCCGGACGACGTCGCCCGTCGTCATGATCAGCACGCGCTCCACCGCGTTCCGCAGCTCGCGGATGTTGCCGCGCCAGCGGTAACGCTGCATCGCCTCCATCGCGCGCGGGTCGAAGCGCTTGGGCCGCAGGTTGTGCTCGTCGCTCATGCGGCGCCCGAAGTGCTGCACGAGCAGCGGGATGTCCTCACGGCGCTCCCGCAGCGGCGGGACGACAATCGGAATGACGTTGAGCCGGAAGTACAGGTCCTCGCGGAACTCTCCGCGCTCGATCGCCTCCTCGAGATTCTTGTTCGTCGCCGCAATAACCCGGACGTCGACCTTGATCGTCCGGGCGGACCCGAGCCGCTCCACCTCCTGCTCCTGCAGGACGCGCAGGACCTTGGCCTGCGTTTTCGCGCTCATATCGGCGACCTCGTCGAGAAAGATCGTCCCGCGGTCGGCCTGCTCGAACTTCCCGATCTGCTTCTCGGTGGCGCCGGTGAACGACCCTTTCTCGTGGCCGAACAGCTCCGACTCGATCAGTTCCTCCGGGATGGCCGCGCAGTTCACCTGGATGAAGCGCTGTCCGGCGCGCGGGCTGTTGCGGTGAACGGTGCGCGCCACGAGCTCCTTGCCCGCGCCGCTCTCGCCGAGCAGCAGCACCGTCGCGTTGGTCGGCGACGCTCGGCGCACCGACTCGAGCACGCCCTTGAGGGCCGCGCTCTGACCGACGATCTCGTACTTCGACTCCATCGCGAGCTTCAGCTCGCGGTTTTCCTGCCGGAGCTCGCGCACCTCGAGCCCCTTGGCTACTGTCACGAGCACGCGCTCGCTCGTAAAGGGCTTCTCGATGAAATCGAAGGCGCCGAGGCGGGTCGCCTGCATGGCGTCGGTGATGGTGCCGTGGCCGGAGATCATCGCCACGGGCAGCGCCTCCTCGACCTTGCGGATCTCGGCGAGCGTTTCGAGCCCGTTCATCCCGGGCATCTTGATGTCGAGGAGCACCATGTCGGGCGGATCGCGCCTGATGACGGCGACGCCGTCCGGGCCGGAGGCGGCGCCGACGAACTCGTAATGCTCGTACTCGAGAATCATCCGCAGCGAATCGCGGATGGCCGCTTCGTCATCGATGATCAGAATGCGCGGCTTCACCGGACTATCGGCTGTCGATCTTCACGGTCTCCAGCGTGCGCTGGTCGAGCTCCGGCTTGTAGACGTACATCGTGAGCACGTCGCCGGGACGGGCGCCGGCGGTCAGACGCCGGTAGTCCTCGGCGTTCTGCACGCGCTGGCGGTTGATCTCGAGGACGACGTGGCCGCGCTCGATCGCGGCGTCGAAGGCCGGGCTCATCGGCTCCACGCGCGCGACGAGCGCGCCGCGGAGGCCCTCCGGCAGCCGGTACCGCGCCGCGGCTTCGGCGTCGAGATCGCGGACGCCCAGGCCGAGCGGCGATCCATCGTTCGCGGACGGCGCCGGGCGCGTATCGGCGGCGGCCACGCGCCGCTCGCGGGCGGGCCGCTCCACGAGCTTCACGGTCACGCTCATCGCCCGGCCGTCGCGCAGCACCTGCAGCGTCGCCACCGAGCCGGGCTCGCGCGCCGCGATGGCTTGAATCAGCACTTCGTTCCCGGGGGTCGGCCGTCCATCCACGCCGACGATGAGATCGTAGGTGCGAAGTCCGCCGCGGGCCGCCGGCGAGTCGGGCGTCACGTCCTGGACGAGCGCGCCCACGGCGCTCGACAGCCGGAGCGACCGCTGCAGGTCGGGATCGACGTCGCGCAGCGTCACGCCGATATAGCCGCGCGAGACCCGTCCCTTCGACCGGAGCTGCGGCAGGATGGCGCGCGCCTGATTGATGGGCACCGCGAAGCCGATGTTCGACGCGCGCGAGCTGATGGCGGCGTTGATGCCGATCACTTCGCCGCGGTCGTTGATGAGCGGGCCGCCGCTGTTCCCGAAATTGATGGCGGCATCGGTCTGGATGTAGCGGTCGAGCGAGCTGTCGAACAGCTTCCGGCCGATAAAGCTCACCACCCCCACCGTGACGGTGTGCTCGTACGCCAGCGGATTGCCGATCGCCAGCACCCATTCGCCCACCCGCAAAGTGTCGGAGTCGCCGAGCGGCGCGAAGGCGAACGGACGGCCGCCCTCGACCTTGACGAGCGCGATGTCGGTATCCGGGTCGGCGCCAATCGCCTCCGCGCGCAGCTGCCGGCCGTCGCCGAGCCGCACCATGATGCGCTCGGCGCCGTCGATCACGTGGTGATTCGTCAGAATGTAGCCGTCGGCGTCGATGATGAAGCCCGTGCCCGCCCCGCGGCGCGGCGTGTCGGGCTCGCGCGGCTGCGGGCGATCGAACGGATCGAGGCCGTCGGGGAGCAGCATCCGGCGGCGCGGCCGGGCGCTTGCCCGCGACGCGGCGTCGATATTCACGACGGCGGGATTGAGGCGTTCGGCGACGTCGGCAAACGACACCGTACCCGCCGGCATGGTCGCTTCGGCGCGCGTGACCGGGCGCGGGGCAGGCGGCACCGAGGTGACGGCCGAGATCGCCGGGGCGGGCATCATCGTGCCGGCGACGACGAGCCCGACGAAGAAGGCAACGGTGGCGGTGAGGGCGATCGTGACAGCGAGGAACCGCCGGGTCATGGCTGCTCCTTATTATCGATCAACGCGAGAAACGCGGCCTCATCGAGCAGGGGCACCTCGAGCTCGCGTGCCTTGTCGGCCTTGCTGCCGGCCTCGCTTCCTACCACCACCCCTGTCGTCTTGCGGCCCACGGACCCCACCACCTTGCCGCCGAGCCGTTCGATGGCCGCGGTCGCGCCCTCGCGAGTCATCGACGCGAGCGTGCCCGTCAGGACGTACGTCTTGCCCGCCAGCGGCCCCTCCACGCGCCGCGCCGCGCGCTCCTCGGGGGGCACCTCCATGCGCACGCCGGCTGCCCGCAACCGGGCGAGGAGCTGCTGATTGCGCGGCTCGTCGAGCCAGCTCCGCACCGATTCTGCCAGCACAGGGCCGATCTCGTGCGTCTCCTGCAGCTGGTCGACCGACGCGGCGCCGAGGGCGTCGATCGATCCGAACGCCTCCTCCAGCACCTGCGCGGCGCGCTCGCCGACATGGCGGATTCCCAGGCCGTAGATCAGTCGCCACAGCTCGTGGCGCCGGCTGCGATCGATCTCCGCCACGACTTTGGCCGCGTTCTTCTCGCCAAACCGCCGCTCGATCGCCC
>CAZGLC010000209.1:0-8803 GCA_964526235.1 uncultured Bifidobacteriaceae bacterium | reverse complement strand
GGCGGCGGCGCCCGCGCGCGGAGGGCGCGGCGCCCCGGCGGCCGCGGCCGTCTCGGCGCCCGGCATCTGGGAGCGCGCCGCCAACGACCCGCGTCCGGAGAACCCGTACCTGTTCCAGAAGTCGCCGACCATCATGATCGGCACCGGCGACCGGATTGTGGTGCCGCGCGGACGCACGAACATCGACTTCGAATGCGAGTTCACCGCCGTCATCGGCAAACCGGCGAAGTACGTCTCGGTCGCCAGCGCCGGCGACTACATCTTCGGCTACACCGCGCACCATGACGTCTCCGATCGCGGCGGCCGCGGCGACCGGAAGATGGGCGGCTCCGACTGGCTGATCGGCAAGAACCACGACACGTTCGCGCCGCTCGGGCCGTACATCGTGCCGAAGGAGTTCTTCAAGGACCCGATGAACACGCGCCACGTGATGACGCTCAACGGCGAGGTGATGCAGGACTCGAACACGAACCGGATGAGCCACAACATCTTCGAGCTGGTGCACTACGCGTCGAACATCCTGACGCTCAACCCGGGCGACACGATCGCGGGCGGCAGCCCCGCGGGCACCAACATCGAGCGCGCCGAGCCCCGCTGGATGCGGCCGGGCGACACGGCGACCTGCACCATCGACGGGATCGGTGCGCTGACCAATCCTGTCGTCGCCGAGTCGGTGTCGACACGCTAGCCCCGGACGCACCGCCATGAAATCGGCGGGCGCAACGCTCGTCGTTCTGCTTCTGTTCGCGGCACCCGTTGTCTCGTGGGAGTTCCCGCGGGACAACGGGACCCTCAGCCGCGAAGCCGTCCAGGACATTCTCGCCGCGCGCGACTACCCGGAAACCAGTGCGTACACGCAGCGCGTCGAGCTCATCGACTTCACCGCGCACGGCCAGCGCTTCACGCAGGTCGCGGTGATTCTGACCCCCGACCGGCCTCGCGTGCGGAACGGCCGCCGGCTGGTGGTGGTCGGCGCCGAGCCCGGCAGCGAGTACGGAATGGACTTCATCTGGACCGTCGAGGGTCGCGACGGCCCCGGCGTCTGGCTGGCGAAGCGCGGCTTCACGTTCGTCGCGCTGACGCGCATCGGCCGCTGGAATTTCCTGGCCTCGTCTGGCGATGGCTCCTGGGAAACCGTGCCGCTTGGCGAGCGGATGCCGATCTTCAGCCGCGCGCAGCAGACGCACTGGAAAGAGAGCGACTACGAAGTCCGCCGCACGGGCGCGACAGCCGTCACCACCGCGAGTGTGAGCGCGGTGGCGCGCTATCCGCGAAAGGGGAACGCGCTCGAGCAACAGATGCTTGCCGCGACGCCGCGTGTCTTCGTCGACGGGTATCGGCGCGCCCTCGAGAAGGCGATTCCCGACCGCAACCGCGCTCTAATCCTCTTCTGGGGCATGTCGACCGGCGGCGCCTTCCTGTATCCGCTCGCGAAGGACTACCGCCCCGACGGGTTCCTCGGCTGGGGAACGAGCTCCACGGGGCTCGCCTACGTGAACAACCGCGCGCTCAGCGGCAACTTCGCCGACGTCTACGGGATCAACGCGCTGCGCGTCCGCGAGCGCGGCCTGGACGACTTCGAGTTCTACTCGCGCCATGTCGATGTCGAGACGCGGGCGCGCTGGTGGAAGGGCGCGCTCCGGTCACCGCGCTTCAAGAGCACGGAGGATGCGGTGATGCAGTATGGCGCGGCGGCGCTCACCGAGCACGGTGTGCGCCTCTGGCAGTCGGCGTTTCTTCCGGCCGCGGACCGCGCGGGCGGCTTCGCGGCGTTCCTCCGCGCGATGTTCGAGCCGAGCTATCCGCCGGCGGCGCTGCAGCAGACGCCGATCCTCGACCTGAACGGCACCAACGACGAGACGCTGCCGCCGGCCGTGGTCGACGCGAATCGGACGGTGATGGAGCCGTACGCCAGGAAATATCGCGTCGGCCGGGTCGAGGGCTTCCACCACTACCTGTTCACACAGGACAGCATCACCGTCGTCGGCAGCCTGTGGCTGCGCTTCATCGAGTCCGGGTTCTTCGACCCTATTTGAGCTGCGCCGCGACTTTCGCGATCCCCGCCTTGGCGCACGCTTCTTCGCGCACCTGTCCGCCCTGCGCGCCGCTCAGGCCGATGGCGCCAATTGTCTCCTCGCCGACGTCGATCGGCACGCCGCCGCCGAGCGGAATGACGTCGGCGAGCATCCGCTGCCCGCTGTTCGCCGATTCGGTGCGCTTCGCCCATTCCGCGGACGTCGCGCGAAACGTGCGCGCCGTATAAGCCTTCCGCCGCGCCAGCTCCGGGTTGTGCGGGCTCGCCGTGTCGCCCTGGAGCAGCACACGGATTCGGCCGGCGCGGTCGACGACGGCGACCGAGGCGGTGCCACCGCATTCCTCGAGCGCCGTCTGCGCGATCGTCAACGCCATTTTCAGGGATACGTCGCGCTGCATCAGCACCTGGGCGTGGGTGAGAACCGGAACGGAGAGAATTGCGGCTGCCGTGGCCGCGGCCAGTCGAAACAACATAGGTGTCCCCCTTTTCTGTGGGGCGGATTATGGCACAGTGATCAGGTGACGCACCCCGACCTCGTCGATCTTCGCTCCGACACCGTGACGCGCCCGTCGGCGGCCATGCGCCGCGCCATGGCCGAGGCCGACGTCGGCGACGACGTGTTCGGCGACGACCCGACGGTGAACCGGCTGCAGGCGCACGCGGCGGCGATGCTCGGGTTCGAGGCGGCGCTCTTCTTCCCATCGGGCACGCAGTCGAATCTGGCCGCGCTCATGACGCACTGCCAGCGCGGCGACGAGGTGATCGTCGGGCAGGAAGCGCATACCTACGTTCACGAGGCGGGCGGCGCGTCCGTGCTCGGCGCGATCCATCCGCAGGTCGTCCCGAACCGGCCCGACGGCACGCTCGACTTGGGCGACATCGAGGCGGCGATCAAACCCGACGATCCGCACTATCCGCGCACGCGGCTGCTGGCGCTCGAGAACACGATTGGCGGGCGCGCCGTGCCGCGCCGTTATCTCGAGCGCGCGGTCGCGCTGGCGCGGCGCCGCGGCCTGGCCACGCATCTCGACGGGGCGCGGATCTTCAACGCAGCCGTCGCGCTCGGCACGACCGCGAAGGATCTCTGCGCCGGTTTCGACTCGGTCTCGGTGTGTCTGTCGAAGGGGCTGGGGGCGCCGGCCGGGACGCTGCTCTTCGGCAGCGCCGGCCTCGTCTCGCGAGCGACGCGCCTGCGGAAGATCCTGGGCGGCGGGATGCGGCAGGTGGGCGTGCTCGCTGCCGCGGGACTCTACGCGCTGGAACACAACGTGAGCCGCCTGTCCGTCGATCACGAGCATGCCGCGCGGCTCGCGCAGGGGCTCGCGCAGCTCGGCCTGCCGGTCGAGCACGACACCAACATGGTGTTCGTGCGGGTCGGCGCCGAGGCGCAGCGGCTTGCCGATCATCTCCAGGCTCACAGGGTTCTGGTGCTCGCGGAGCCGCGGATGCGGCTCGTCACGCATCTCGACGTCGACGCGGCGGGGATCGATCGCGCGATCGACGCATGTGCCGCGTTCACGAAGTCCGGCTGAACCGGACGCTGCTCACGGCTACCGCACGAGCGGTTCCTGCGCGGGGCCGAGCCCTGTGTAGACGAACTTCTGCACGCGCTTTCCCTCGTACGTCTCGCCGATATAGAGGTGGCCCTTCGAGTCGACGCCCAGGTTGTGCGCGCCGTAGAACTGTCCGGCCCATCGCCCGGCGTGGCCGAAGCCGCCGACGACGTCCAGCGTCTCGCGCTCGACGATGTAGACCTGCTGGTTGGTGCCGTCGAGGACGACGAGGAAGCGCTGCGCGGGATCGAGCGAGAAGCCGATGTCCCAGACCGAGCCGCTGCCGAACGTCCGCTTCGCGATGAACTGCTCCTTCACGAACGTGCCGTCCTTGCGGAACACCTGGATGCGGTTGTTCGTCCGGTCGCACACGTAGACGAGGCCGTCGTTGGCGATGCGCACGATGTGGACGATGCGGAACTGCGGCGGCGGCGGGCCGTCTGGATCGTACTGGCTGGGGCGATTCTCGTGCTGCACCGCGCCGCTGAACGGGGTCGGCAGCTTCTCGCCGGCCTGCGTGAAGTAGCTGTCGTCGGGCCGCTTGCCGTACGCGCCCCAGTGCCGTTTGTAGGCGCCCGTCGTCGCGTCGAAGACGATCACGCGGTGGTTGACGTAGCCGTCGGCGACGTACAGCTCGTTGGCCGCGCGGTCGATCGTCATGTTGGCGGCGGCGCCGAGATTCTGCGTGTCGTTGCTCCCGGTGTTCCGGCCCTTGCGCCCGATCTGCAGCAGGAATTTTCCCTGGCGGGTGAACTTGAGGATCTGCGCGTCCTTCTCGCCGCCGCCGCCGAGCCACACGTTGTCCTGGTGGTCGACGTAGATGCCGTGCTCGAGATCCGGCCACTCGTATCCTTCGCCCGGTCCGCCCCACGCCGACACGATGTTCCCGGCCGGGTCGAATTCGAGCACCGGCGGTGCGGCGCGCCAGATCGATCGCGTCTCGTTCGGCTGAAGCGTCCCCGGCCGATGGACGATCCAGACGTGGTCGCGCGCGTCCACCGTGACCCCTGCAATGGCGCCGACCAGCCAGCGATTGGGCAGCGGCTTCGGCCATGCCGGATCCACCCGATAGGTCGGCACGCGGCGATCGGCTTGCGCGGCGTTGGTAGCCGCGTGGCCCGACCAGGCCGTCAGCGCACAGACGAGGGCGAGGGGCGTGAGCGCCCAACGGAATGCGAGTCGTGGCACAATGGCGCTCCACCGGAGCATGCGCCGGAGGGTATCACGACGGCGGAAACGAGAGGAGGTTTCCAATGACGCGTACCTGGGTATCTGTCGGGCTCGCGGTCCTCGGGTGGCTGTGGGCCGCCCCTGCGTCCTCGCATCACGCTTTTTCTGTGGCGTTCGACGTCAACCGGCCGGTGTCGGTCGAGGGCGTCATCACCGAGGTGAAGTGGGAGAACCCCCACACGTGGATCTATATGGAGTCGAAGCGCCCCGATGGCAGCACCGAGGAGTGGCGGTTCGAAACGCAGCCGCCCAATACGCTCCGCCGCAACGGTGTCACGGCCGCAGTCCTGAAGCCCGGGCTCAGGGTCACGATCAAGGGCTACGGCGCGCTGGACCGATCGGCGACGGCGGGCGCGGCGAGCCTGATTGTCCTCCCCACCGGCGAGACGCACCGGATCAGCGCCGGCGGCACGCCTCCGCCGAAGGAAGGTCAGTAATGGTCGCCGCCCGCGTTGCGGTGGCCGCCTTCGCGGCGGTCGCGTTGACTGCCGTCTCGCTCGTTGCGCAGACGCCGGGCGCGGTGCCGCGCACCTCCGACGGGAGGCCCGACTTCTCCGGTGTCTGGTGGTCGGGCGGCATTGGCGTCAAGCAGAACACACTCGAGCAGCTCGAGCGCCTCTACAAGCCGGAGGCGCGCGCCATCAAGGACAAGCTGACGGAAGACGACGACCCGACGCTGCGGTGCATTCCGTTCGGCTACCCGCGCTCGATGACGCTCCCCGCGAATCAGCAGTTCCAGATCGTGCACACGCCAGGCCTGATGGTGGTCCTGAACGAGTACTTCCATAGCTTCCGGGTCATCCCGACGGACGGACGCAGCCATCCCGACGACATGTTCCCCACCTACCTCGGCGACTCGGTCGGCCGCTGGGAGGGAGACACGCTGGTCGTCGACGTCACGGGGTTCAACGGGCAGATCTGGCTCGCGGGCGGCAACGCCAGGCCGACCCCGACGAGCACCAGCGGCTGGTTCACCACCGACGCGCTCCACGTGGTCGAACGGTGGCGGTTCGTCGACAGGGAGACGCTCGAGTACCAGGCGAGGGTGGAAGATCCGAAGATCCTGACCGGTCCGTGGACGACTCCAGTCATTCCCGTGAAGCGAGCGCCGGACGTCAAGATCCGCGAAGCGATGTGCCTGGATACGACGACTTACAGCCTGACGCAGAAAGGGCAGCAGGAGCGAACGAAGTAAGATAGTCGAGGAGGATCCGTCATGCGCGTCATTGCGATTCTGTTTGCCTTACTGCTATCGGTTCCCGGCCTGGCCGGTGCCCAGGAGTGGCAGGAATTCGTCTTCCAGCAGGACGGCTTCAGCATCAACTTCCCCGGTCAGCCCAAAGTTACCGAGACGACGTGGCAGTCGCAGCTGCGCTACACGCTCCCGGCGCGCGTCTACAGCGTCGAGAAGGGGCCGGAGCGCTTCTCGATCACCGTCGTCGACTACCGGCCGCTCGAGGAGCAGGGGATCGCGCGGTGGAAGGCGTGCCCGCCCGGCAACTCACAGTGCCGCAACGGCGGCGAGACGATCGGGCCCGGCTACTGGAAGCAGGACGAGCGCGGCGCGCCGACCTTTGCGGCGGCGAAGTACATGAAAGACGAGAAGTACCGAATCACCGACTACGCGTGGGACTGGCAGGACATGGTCGAGGGGTACCACCTGCAGCTCGACGGCCCCGGCGACCGGCGGACGCTCGTGTACGTCGCCATGCACCAGCGCAAGCTGTACATCCTCGAGTCCTCATCGCCGGCGCACTTCCCCGAGCCGGGGCTCTTCCAGCAGTCGCTCGGCTGGCTCGACGAGCACGGCAAGCGGATCCGGTACACGGAAACCGTCTACTCGAACTCCTACCACGGCCTCGGCGTCTATCCGCGGCCGCAGTACCGCATCAGCGGCGAGTAACGGTGGATCCGGGCGCGCGCAGAATCAGCTTCTGCACGCGCCAGTTCGATGTCTCGGCCGCATAGACCTCGGTCTCCGACGGGCACGCGAGCTGATGGACGCCTGAGAACTGTCCCAGGTTCCGTCCTGAGCGGCCGATCACGCCCAGCACCTTGCCGTCGAGCGACACCTTGAACAGCCGCCCCGGATACGTGCTCTCGCCGACGAACATCACCTGATTCGGCCCCGGCGTGATGCAGATGGAATTGGGCGCGCCGATTCCCGCGCCCGCGGCCGCGCCGGCCGGCGTGTTGCCGTTCACCGGCTTCGTGCCGGGCGGCACCGGTACGTCGATCGTGAACATCCGGATGAAATTCCCCTCGGTGTCGAACACCTGGATGCGCCGGTTGGACCGGTCGCCCACGTAGACGCGATCCTGTGCGTCCACCGCGATCGCGTGCGGCAGCCGGAACTGGCCTGGCCCGGTGCCCGGCTCACCCCACGACTTCACCCACTCGCCGTTGGCGTCGATCTTGGCGACGCGCGAGTTGATGTAGCCGTCGGAGATATAGGTGTTCCCCCGGGCGTCCCACGCGACGTCGGTCGGCTGGCGGAAGAGGCCGTCCACGGGCGGGCGCGGCGGATTCACGGGCTCCCACGCATGCGCCTCGTCGTCAGCCGACTCCTTGCGGCGCCCGAACACCCAGACGACGCGGCCGGCCGGATTGAACTTGATGATCATGTCCGAGCCCTTGTCGACGGCCCAGATGTTGTCGGCCCTGTCGACGCGAACGGTGTGCGCGAACGACCAGCCGTAGAGGCCGCGGCCGATCTCCCGCACGAACTCGCCCTTCGCATTGAACTCGAGGAGCTGCGCGGCCGCCGGCGCGTACGCGGGGCCGTTGGCGCTGTTGGACCGCGTGAAGACGAAGACGTTGCCCTTCGAGTTCACGGCGACGCCCGAGACCTCGCCGAAGTTCATCCCGCTCGGCAGCTTGAAGAAGTCAGCGACTGACTCGAACGGAATTTCAGGGACGGGACTCTGCCCTTCGACGTTGCTCAGGGCACCCTGAGCGTCAGCCGAAGGGTGCGCGGTCAGCGGGGCCGCGAGCAGAAACACCAGAACGAGTGCGCGCTTCATGAGAGCCTCCTCGAAGCAGTTACGACGGGTCCGGCTGAAGCCGGACACTACGTACCTGCGTACGTATGGTCTAGCAGCCGCGTAGCCGGCCGCCGGGCGGGCTCGGCTCGCGCGGCGGCGCCGGCAGCCCGTGGCGGTAGAGCGTCTGGTACCGCACGCGGTCCATGTTCGTGTCGAAGAAGCCGACGTTCTGCTGGAAGAGCGCCGGCGGAGGGGCATTCGCAGGGACGGTGCCCTCCAGGATGTAAAGACGATTGTCGTGCATGTACACGGCGCCGAAGGTCCGCGACTGATCCGGGTTGACCAGTTGGACGCGGCGGCCTTCAATCCGGTCCGTATCGCCGAGCCCGTAATAGGTCACCTGGGCCTTCCGCTGCAGGAACTGGAAGATCGCGTAGTCGAGCGCGCCGCGCAGATCGTTCACTGTCCGGTTCGTGCACGTATTGGGATAGCCCGTGCAGGTCCTGGCCCGCTCGGTGTGCAGCTGCTCCGCGTTCGTGTAGTCGACGACGGTCACGGCGTAGCGGCTGCCGCGATCCTCGACGGTGTAGACGCGCGCGGAGAGCGTGACGCCGTACTCCGTCGGGTACGGGATCGCCTTGATCGTCGGCTCGCCCGGAAAATTCACGATGAAAAGGTCTTCCTTGCTGGTGTACTCGATCCAGTCCTGGGCCGCCGCCGGCGCCGAGAGGGCAAGTATCAGTGCCGCCGGAATGAGGGGGCTCACACGCATGGACGGTCCTCCGATCAGTTGGTCCGGGCCACGGCTTTCCACAGGTCGCCTATCGGCATCACGCGGCCGTGGGCGGCGGTGATCCGGTCGACCTGCAGGCGGAGCCGATCGATGTTGGCCGCGAGGGTCAGGTTGCGGGCGTTCACCATGTTGACGGCCGGCGGCAGCGGCGCACCCGGCGGCGGTGCCGTGAATGCGTCGGCCTGATGGAGCAGCCGCTCGTTGGGCA
>CAZGLC010000208.1:0-8827 GCA_964526235.1 uncultured Bifidobacteriaceae bacterium | reverse complement strand
AACCAAGAACTCCGGATCCCGGACCCCGGATCCCGGACCCCGGACCCCGGACCCCGGACCCCGCGACGCGCGCAAGCGTGAGGATGCCGCGCGTCGCCAGAAGCAGCGCGCGGTCGAGTCGCTCCAGCAGCGGATTGCCGACCTCGAGTCGCGCATCGCGGCCCGCGAGGCCGAGGTGAAGCAGATCGAAGCCGCCATGGCCGCCGAGGGCTTTTACGACGATCGCACCGCCGCCACCACCCTCATCGACCGGCACCAGACGCTGATGTGGGAGGTGGGCGACCTGATGGCGCAGTGGGAAGCGCTTCAGGCACACGCCGCCGAGCACGCATCCGAATCGTAAGCCGTCCCTCGATCTCCGCTCAAAATTGCGTTACGATTACGATATTGTAATCTCTGAGTCTCGAAACGGTCCCCTAAGGTCTTTGAATGCGCCATTTACGAGCACTTTCGGTCGATATTTGTCGGGCACGCCGTTTGCCAACTCGACCGTACTCGCCGTGGAGCCCCCTCATATGACGAACCCGCGCCGCCACGCCGCCCGGCCTGCGGCCAGGCGCCCGATGGCCGGGCGCTCGCGCCGGCGCAGTCCGGTCCAGCGCGGACCCGACGAGGCGTTTTTCCGGTATCTCGTGGCGGGCCTGCGCAACGGCGTGCTCGCCTTCACCCGCGACGGCCGGCTGGCCCTCATCAACGAGGAGGCGTACCGGATCTTCGACATCACGCCGCGGCGCGACGACCTCGGGCACCCGGTCGCGGAGCTGCTGCAGGAGCATCCCGAAGTCGTGCGTGTGCTGAACAGCGTCTTCGATCTGCACCTGCTGCCGAACCGCGCCGAGCTGCGGCTGCGGCCCTCGGGCAAGGTGATCGGCTACACGCTGGGGCTGGTGCGGGACGACCTGGGCCGCGTCATCGGGGCGTCGATGTACTTCAAGGATCTGACGCGCGTCGAGCAGCTCGAGGAGCGCGAGCGGCTCCGCGACCGCCTGGCCGCGGTCGGCGAAATGGCGGCCGCCATCGCGCACGAGGTGAAGAACCCGCTCGCCGGCATCGAAGTGATGGCGGGGCTCCTGCGCCGGAAGATCGCCGACCTGCCCGACGCGCAGGCGCTGCTGACCGACATCATCGGCGAGGCCAAGATGGCCAACGCCATCGTGCAGGAGGTGCTCGAGTTCGTGCGGCCCATCCGGCTGCAGGTCGAGGGCACCGCGGTGCCCGAGGCAGTGCAGGCGGCGGTGCAGCTGGCCGAGACGAAGGCGCGGCGCGGCGACATCGCGGTGGACGTCCGGCTGCCCGTGGCGCTGCCGCTGATTCAGGGCGACCGCTATCAGCTGACCCAGCTCTTCACGAACCTGCTGACCAACGCGTACGAAGCGATGGAGGGGCGCGGCCGCATCACGATCAGCGCCGCCGACGTCGTGATCGACGACGGGCTGGAGGGACAGGCGGCGGTGCTCGTCGAAGTGGCCGATGACGGACCGGGCATGTCGGCGGAGCTCGCCGAGCGCGTGTTCAAGCCGTTCTTCACCACCAAGCCGCAGGGGTCGGGCCTCGGGCTCGCGATCGTGCGAAAGATCGTCGATGCGCACGACGGCAGCATCGACCTGCAGACCGCCCCGGGGGCGGGCACGACCATTCGCGTCACGCTGCCGGTAACGGCACTTCACGAGGCATAGAGGAATAACAGCCATGGCCCGGATTCTCATCGCAGACGACCACGATTCCCTCCGACGCGGCCTGGCGCAGGCGCTGGCCGGCGCACCGCACGACATCGAGGAGGCGCCGAACGGCAACGCCGCGATCGAAAAGCTCCACGAGGGCTTCTTCGACGTCGTGGTGAGCGACCTCAAGATGGGCGGCAGCAGCGGCCTCGACGTCCTCAAGACGGCGAAGACGCTGCACCCCTCGTGCGCCGTCATCCTCATGACCGCGTTCGGCTCGGTCTCCACGGCCGTCGAGGCGATGAAGGCGGGCGCCTTCGACTACGTGCAGAAGCCGTTCGAGATCGAGGAGATGGAGGTCAAGATCGAGAAGGCGATCGAGATGCGCCGGATGCAGCATCAGATCGACTACCTCCGCCACGCCCAGGGCGACATCTACGACTTCGACCGCATCATCGGATCGAGCGGCGCGCTCGAAAAGGTGCTCGGCGTGGTCCGCAAAGTGGCCCGGAGCAACACCACGGTGCTCGTGCGCGGCGAGACCGGCACCGGCAAGGAGCTCATCGCCGGCGCCGTCCATCACAACTCGCACCGCGCCGCGCGCAACTTCGTGAAGGTCAACTGCGCTGCCCTGCAGGACAACCTGCTCGAGTCGGAGCTCTTCGGCCACGAGAAGGGCGCGTTCACCGGCGCCGACAAGCAGCGGATCGGCCGCTTCGAGCAGGCGGACGGCGGCACGCTCTTCCTGGACGAGATCGGCGACATGAGCGCCAACACGCAGGCCAAGATCCTGCGCGTGCTCCAGGAGCACGAGTTCGAGCGCCTGGGCGGCACGCGAACGATCAAGGTCGACGTGCGGCTCATCGCCGCGACCAACCGCGACCTGATCACGATGGTCGAGTCGGGCCACTTCCGCGAGGACCTGTTCTACCGGCTCAACGTCGTCACGATCGAGATGCCGCCGCTCCGCGAGCGTAAGGAGGACGTCGCGGCACTCGCGACCTTCTTCATCCGGCGCTTCTCGGGCGAGCTGAAGAAGAAGATGGAGGGGCTCGAGCCCGAGGCGCTGAAGCTCCTGATGCGCTACCACTGGCCGGGCAACATCCGCGAGCTCGAGAACGCGGTCGAGCGGGCGATGCTGCTGGCCGAGGGGACGCACATTGTGGTCGACGATCTGCGGCTCGGTGACACCGGCGCCTTCGGCGCGCCGCGCGACTCCTCGTCGATCCTGAAGATTCCGCCGACGGGGATTCCGCTCGAGAACATCGAGCGGCTCGCGCTCATCGAAGCGCTGAAGATGTCGAACTGGGTGCAGAAGGACGCGGCCGAGCTGCTCTCGATCAGCCCGCGCGTGATGAACTACAAGATCAAGGTGCTCGGGATCGAGTTCCCGCGCGGCCGCCGCGCCGCCGCGCAGCGCGAGGCAGAGCACGCGGAAAGCGCCGTCCTCGTCTAGGCTATCGCGCGTCCACCACGCCCGCTACTTCTGGGTGACCGCCCGGTAGGCGGCATCGATATTGGTCGGCATCCGCTCCTGGTACGCCCAGTCGGCGTACTCCGGCATCCGCAGCTCCTTCTGGACCTGCTCGAGCGATCGGCCCTGGCGCACGAGCGCGCCGACGCGCTCGACGAGCAGCCCGAAATAGCGCTCGGTGTCGTCGAACATCGTCGTCGTCCCGAACGAGCCGTGTCCCGGAACGACCACCTCGGGATTGAGCGCGCGCATCGTCGTGATGGCGGCGAGCATGTCGGCAAGCGTGACGAACGGGCGGATGTTGTTCAGGCTGTTCGGGATCGCCACCGACGCCGCAAACAGCACGCGCTCCTGCGGCAGCCAGACGGCGGTGTCCGCTTCGCTGTGGGCGTTCTTCAGGCGCAGCAGCTCGAACGTCCGCTCGCCGACTCGCAGCGTCATCCGTTCGTGGTACTCGATGTGCGGCGTGACGAGCCGGTACCCCTGCGCCGCCGCCTGGATCTCGGGCGACGCCGAGGCGAACCGCTTCGGGTTGTCGGCCTTGCGCATCGCGTCGCCGGCGCCCGCGTGGTTGATCACCATGGCCGGCGGCGAGAAGACGAAGTTCCCGCTGATGTGATCCGGATGGACCTCGGTGTTGATGACGTACCGCACAGGGAGCGGCGTCAGTTTCCTGATTGCCTCCTGCACCTGCCGCGTATCGACGAGCGTCTGGCCGGTGTCGATGAGGACGACGCCCTCGCTCGTAAGAACGACGCCGACGGTCGAGTTGACCTCGCGCGCCGATTGCACATAGATGCCGTCCTTGATCTTCCGGATGTTCGGGCCGAGGTCCTGCGAGGCGACCGGTGCGACAAGAGCCGCCAGCGACGCGACGACGATCAGGATGCGCTGCATGGCGGGTCCTATTATGCGCCGCGCTTCGCCCGTGGGTGCGCCTTGCGGTACACCTCCAGCAGCTGCGCCGCGTTGACGTGCGTGTAGCGCTGGGTGGTCGAGAGCTGCACGTGGCCGAGCAGCTCCTGAATGGCGCGCAGATCGGCGCCGCGCTCGAGCAGGTGGGTGGCGAAGGAATGCCGCAGCGCGTGCGGGCTGATGCCAAAGCGCGTGCTGCAGCCGGCGACATAGCGCGCCACCAGCCGTTGCACGCTCCGGCCGGTCAGGCGCGTGCCGCGGGCATTGACGAAGACCGGGTCGCCCGGGGCTTTGGGCTTCGGGCTTTGGGCTTTGGGGACGCTCGAGCGCAACCTGACGCGATCCGGGTACCAGGCGCGCAACGCTTTCTGCGCGCTGGTGTTGAACGGCACCAGCCGCTCCTTGCCCCCCTTCCCCGCCACCCGCACGATGCGCGCCGACAGATTCACGTCGTCGACGTCGAGCGCGACGAGCTCGCTCAGCCGCAGGCCGGACGCGTAGAACAACTCCAGAATGGCGCGATCGCGGCGGCCGAGGTTATGTGTGGCATCGGGGGCCTCGAGCAGGCGCGTCATCTCGTCGACGGAGAGATGCGCCGGCACCTTCTGCTCGCGGCGCGGCGTAACGGCGAGCGCGGCCGGGTCGCTCTCGAGAAGCCCCTCGCGCCGCAGGTACCGCGTAAAGCTGCGGAGCGCCGAGAGCTTCCGCGCCGCCGAGGCGCGCGACTGGCCGCGCCGGTACAGCTCGGCCAGAAAGGCGCGAATCACTGCGAGGTCGAGGTGTGTGGGACGCAGGCGCGCGGCCGGCGTCCCGAGATGGTCTGCGGCGAATGCGAGGAACTGCGAGAGGTCGCTCCGATACGCACTGACGGTGTGAGACGAAACGTTGCGATTGAGACGCAGATGATCGAGGAACGCGGCGGCTGAAGCCGCCGCGCTACGCGTGGTCATGTAGCGCGCAGGCTTTAGCCTGCGCGGCGTTGCCCTCGGCCATCCAGTCGTCCAGCGCCCCGAGGGCGCGTTCGGCCACGGCGAGCTTGCGATCGCGTGCACGGCGCGGGCCGGGGTCCGGCGAGGCGATGATGCCAAACGTGATGTTCGTCGGCTGGTAATTGCGCGGATCCGCGTGGGAGACGTAATACGCCAGCGCGCCGATGGCCGTGGTCCGCGGCGGCACGCGCGGTTCCTCGCCCCGGACGAGTGCCGCGGCGTTGCGTCCGGCGAGGAGCCCCGACGCAGCCGACTCCACGTAGCCCTCGACGCCCGAGATCTGTCCCGCGAAGAAGAGATCGGGCCGCGCGCGCGTCTGCCACGTCTCGCGCAGCACCCGCGGGCCGTTGATGTACGTGTTGCGGTGCACCATGCCGAAGCGCACGAACTCCGCCTGCTCGAGGCCCGGAATCAGGCGCAGCACACGCGCCTGCTCGCCCCATTTCAGCTGCGTCTGAAACCCGACGAGGCTGTAGTGATCGCCCGCGAGATTGTCCTGCCGGAGCTGAACGACGGCGTACGGCGTCCGGCCGGTGCGCGGATCGACGAGGCCGACCGGCTTCATCGGGCCGAACCGCAGCGTCTCGCGTCCGCGGTGCGCCATGACCTCGACCGGCAGGCACCCCTCGAAGAACTTCTCGCGGTCGAAGTCGTGCACGGTTGCCGACTCGGCTGTGACGACGGCGTCATAAAAGCGCTGGTACTCCGCTTCCGTCAGCGGGCAGTTCAGATAGTCGCCCTCCGGCTCACCACCTGTGCCAAGGCTTCGATCCCACCGCGACGCCCGGAACACTTTCTCCGTGTCGATCGTCTCGGCGAGCACGATCGGGCTGATGGCGTCGTAGAAATACAGGTGATCGCCGCCGACGAATGCCGCGACGTCGGCCGACAGGGATTCCGAGGTGAGCGGCCCCGTGGCGACGATGAGCGGGTACATCGCCGGATCGTGCGGCAGCCGCCCGATCTCCTCGCGCGTGACGGTGATGAGTGGATGCGCCGCCACCGCGTCGGTCACCGCCTGGGCGAACCGCTCGCGATCCACGGCCAGCGCCGCGCCCGCGGGCACGCGGTGCGCATCGGCCGCACGCATCACGAGGGATCCGAGCCGCCGCATCTCCTCCTTGAGCAGACCGACGGCGTTGTCCAGCTTGTCGCCGCGGAACGAATTCGAGCAGACGAGCTCGGCGAGGCGATCGGTCTTGTGCACGGCGGTGGCGCGCACCGGCCGCATCTCGTGAACGACCACCGGCACGCCGAGTGAGGCCGCCTGCCAGGCGGCTTCGGATCCGGCAAGCCCCCCGCCGATGATGTGGAGCACGTCCTTAGTTTACGGCGTACCGCAGCACAGACCGCCGCCCGGACCCCGGATGAATTGGTGAATCTAGTGTATATGCTAACATCAGAATATGAAGCGTACGACAATTTACCTTGACCTGGAACTCGAGGTGTTGCTGAAGCTGGAGATGTTGCGGCAGAAGCGGCCGATGGCCGAGCTCGTCCGCGAGGCCGTGCAAGCCTACGTCACACGCGAGCCCCGACAGGCGCCGCCCGGTGCCGGAGCGTTCAGAAGCGGCCGGTCCGACACTGCCGATCGGGTCGACGCGATCCTGACTGAAACCGACTTCGGCGCGAAGCCAGCAACCCCCGGCGCGCGAAAGAAGAAGCGGTGAGCGTCCTGCTCGACACCGGAATTGTTTACGCCTACTACGATCGAAGCGACGCCTGGCATGAACGGGCTCGCACGCTCGTGCAAGGGGAACAGCGCGGCCTCATCCTGCCGGCGCCAGTCATCCCCGAAGTCGACCATCTCCTCCGCCAGCGCCTCGGGCCAAAGAGTCATCTGACGTTCTATGCCGGCATCGTCGAGGGCTACTACCTGATCGCCGACCTGCCCAGGGATGCCTACGCACGCGTGGCCGACCTGAACCGGCGTTTCGAGGACCTCGATCTTGGCTTCGTCGATGCGGCTATCGTGGCCCTGGCCGAGACGCTCGGCCTGTCGCGCGTGGCGACGACCGACCGCCGGCACTTCGGTCCGCTTGCCGCCGCCCTGTCGCTGCAGCTCCTGCCCTGACGGCGACGTTACGCGCGCGCCGCTTTCGCGCGCGCGGCTCGCGTCGCACCGCGTGACGCACCGCGACGTCCGCCCGCGCGCCGAGGCATCGGCACCGCGTTGCGGCGCGCCTCGAGCAGCTCGATCGCCTGCTCGAAAGTCACCGCCTCCGGGTTCGACCCGCGGGGAATCGAGGCATTGATGCGGCCGTCCGTGACGTACGGGCCGAAGCGGCCGTCGAGGAGGCGGAGCGTCGTTTCGCCTTTGGTGAGCTCGCGCAGCACGCGCTTCTGCGTCGCCTGCCGACGACGCGACTGCTTCGGCGCGCGTATCAGCGCCAGCGCCGCATCGAACGAGATATTGAACACGTGGTCGTCCGATTCGAGCGAGCGGAACTCGTCGCCGTGTTTGACGTACGGGCCGAATCGCCCGAAGTTCGTGACGATCGGCTCGTTGTCGTCGGGGTGGAGGCCGACGACGCGCGGGAGCGACAGCAGCTTGAGCGCCTGCTCCAGCGTCACCTCCGAGTCGGTCATCCCCGCCTGCAGCGACGCGCGCTTCGGCTTGTCCGCCTTCACTTTGTGACTTTTGCCCTTGGACTTTTGCCCTGGCGCGCCGTTCGGCGTTTCTCCCAACTGGACGTACGGGCCGTACCGGCCGTTCATGGCGTAGACATTCTGCCCCGTCGCCGGATCGACGCCGAGCGTCCGCGGCCCCTCGGCCTTGACGCGCACCAGCTCGAGCGCCTTTTCGACCGTCAGGTCCGCCGGCGCGATGTCTTCCGGGAGCGACGCCGTGCGTCCGGGGCCGCCCTCGGCGACCTGCACGAACGGCCCGAACCGTCCGATGCGGATGCGTACCATCTCGCCGCCGTCCGGATCGGTGCCAAGCTCGAGCACCGGGTAGTCGGCGTGCGCCTCGCCGCGCGTGACGGCCGGCAGCAGGCCGCGATGCTTCTTGTCGCCGAAATAGAATTGTTTGAGGAACGCAATCGATTCGCGCTCGCCGCGCGAAATCTCGTCGAGGTCGTCCTCCATCTCGGCCGTAAAGTCGCTCTCCACAAAGTCGCCGAAGTGATCGCGCAACAGCTTCGTGACGGCGAACGCCGTGAAGCTCGGGACGAGCGCCTTGCCCTGGCGGAACACGTAGCCGCGGCGCACGATCGTGGCAATCGTCGGCGCGTAGGTCGACGGCCGGCCGATGCCCAGCCGCTCCAGTTCCTTGATGAGCGACGCCTCGGTGAAGCGCGCAGGCGGGGTCGTCTCGTGGCGCTTCGGCTCCGCCGCGAGCAGCGCGAGCGCCGTGGAACCATCGACGTGGATGCGGTCGCCGGACGCGCACTGCGGCAGGATCGTCTCCTGCTCCTCGAGCTCGGCGGCCGGGTCGTCGCTCCCCTCGACGTACGCTCGACGGAAGCCGGCAAACTCGATCGCCTTGCCGGTGGCGGTCATCACGGCAACCTCGCCATTGGCACCGTCGGCGGATATCTCGATCGTGGTGCGGAGCACTCGCGCGTCCACCATCTGTGACGCCATCGTGCGCTTCCAGATCAACTCGTAGACCTTGAGGTCGTCGGCATCGAGTACGCCTTCGAGCTGGCTCGGCGCCAGCCGGAAGTCGCTTGGTCGAATCGCCTCGTGCGCTTCCTGTGCGTTTTTCACTCGCGTCTGATAGCGACGCGGACCGTCGTAATACTCCGCGCCGAACATCCCGCGGATCACCCGGGCCGACTCCT
>CAZGLC010000207.1:0-8832 GCA_964526235.1 uncultured Bifidobacteriaceae bacterium | reverse complement strand
CTGGAGCCGCTGTCGGCCCATCTCGAGCGTCGCGGGCGCGGCGCGGCCGTGCTGCGTGTCCGGTTGCACCTGGTCACGCGGGCCGTGCACGAGCGGTCGATCGAGCTGCCGGCGCCGATGCGCGACGCGCGGACGCTGCGCACGCTGCTCCTGCTCGATCTCGAATCGCACCCCGCGCCGGCGGCCATCGATCGCGTGGTGGTGGCTGTCGACCCGACGCCCGCGCGCGTGCTGCAGTTCTCGCTGCTCGAGCGGCCGCTCCCGTCGCCCGAGCAGCTGTCGACGCTGACGGCGCGGCTGACGGCGCTCATGGGCGAGGGGCGCTGCGGATCGGCGGCCGCGGCCGATTCGTGGAGGCCGGGCGCGTGTGAGATGAAGCCGTTTGAGCCGGGACCCGGGATCGGGGATCCGGGATCCGGAGGTCCGTGGTTCGACGGTCGGACCCCGGATCCCGGATCCCGGATCCCGGCCGTGGCGCTGCGCCGTTTCCGATGTCCTGTTCCGGCGCGCGTGCGGATCGACGATGACCGGCCCGTACGCGTCACGACCGATCGGGTCGCGAAGCGACCCGATGAGCCAGCGCTGGCTGGGCGGTCCGCTTTGGCGGACCGCCCCGGCCTGAGCGGCGGACCCGTGCAGGCGTGCGCGGGGCCCTGGCGGACATCAGGACAGTGGTGGATCAATTCGGGATCCGGGATCGGGGATCCGGGATCCGAAACGAATCGTGAACTCAGAACCTCCGGATCCCGCATCCCGGATCCCGGATCCCGATCCGACTGGGATCGCGACGAATGGGATGTGACGCTCGGCGATCGCGCGACGTATCGGATCTTCCGCGATCGCGCGACCGGCGCGTGGTTCCTCGACGGCGTGTACGACTGATGTACGTCGAGCTCCATTGCGCCTCGGCGTTCAGCTTTCTCCGGGGGGCGTCGCTCCCCGAAGCGCTCGTCGAGCGGGCGGCGGCGCTCGGCTATCCGGCGCTGGCGCTCGTCGACGCCGACGGCGTCTACGGGGCGCCGCGGTTTCACAAGGCGGCGCAGAAAGCCGGCCTGAAGGCGATCATCGGCGCCGAGCTGACGATCGATAGTAGGCAGAGGGCAGTAGACAGTAGGCAGCAAGACCCGAACGCGTCACTGCCTACTGCCTACCGCCTACTGCCGACTACGTGGTCGCTGCCGGTGTTCGCGGCATCGCAGGAGGGCTATCGCAATCTCTGCCGGCTCGTCACGCGCATGAAGATGCGGGCGCCCAAGGGCGCTGGCGCGCTGGCGCTCGAGGAACTGGACGGCTCGACCGCGGGGCTCGTCGCCCTCGGCGGCCGGGCGCTCCTCGACGCGCGCCACTACGGCGTCGGCGGCCTGCTCGATCGGCTGGTGGGACTCTTCGGACGCGGGAACGTGTATGTCGAGCTCCAGCGGCATCTCTGCCGCGACGAGGAGGCCGACAACGCCGCGCTCGACGCGCTGGCGCGCGCATTCCGCGTGCCAGTCGTCGCCACCAACGGCGTGCGGTTCGCCGAGCCGGCCGACCGCCCGCTCTTCGACGTGCTGACGTGCGTCCGGCACGGGACGACGCTCGATCGCGCCGGGCGGCAGCTCGCGCGGAATGCCGAGCGGTATCTCAAGTCGCCCGAGGCGATGGCGGCGCTCTTCGCGGACCGGCCTGACGCCGTCGCGGCGACGGCGGCGCTGGCCGAGCGGCTCGAGTACACGATGGCGGATCTCGGCTATCGCTTTCCGACCTACCCCGTGCCGGCCGGCGAAACCGAGATGTCGTTCCTGCGCCGCCTCACCGAGGTGGGCGCGCGCGAGCGCTACCGGCCGTACCACGACAAGGCGCGCGCGCAGATTGCCCGCGAGCTCGCGCTCATCGAGAAGCTCGATCTCGCCGGCTACTTCCTGATCGTCTGGGACATCGTCAACTACGCCCGGCAGCAGCACATTCTCGTGCAGGGGCGCGGGTCG
Source organism: uncultured Bifidobacteriaceae bacterium (assembly GCA_964526235.1). Classification (GTDB taxonomy): domain Bacteria; phylum Acidobacteriota; class Vicinamibacteria; order Vicinamibacterales; family UBA2999; genus MELF01. The sequence goes on along the minus strand of CAZGLC010000207.1, from coordinate 6,865 downwards.
GCCGCCAACAGCGCCGTCTGCTACAGCCTCGGCATCACGGCGGTCGATCCGATTGCGATGGACCTGCTGTTCGAGCGGTTTCTCTCGGAAGAGCGCGGCGAGTGGCCCGACATCGATCTGGACCTGCCGAGCGGCGACCGCCGCGAGAAGGTGATCCAGCACGTGTACGAGAAGTACGGACGGCTGGGCGCGGCCATGACGGCCAACGTGATCACCTATCGCAGCCGCAGCGCCGCGCGGGAGGTGGGCAAGGCGCTCGCGCTCGATGACGAGGCGATCGACCGGCTGGCGAAGGTGATGAACCACTTCGAGTTCACCGACCCGAACGAGACGTTCGGGCGGAATCTTGCCTCCGTCGGCCTGTCGCTCGAGGCGCCGCGCATGCGGACGTTCGCGGAGCTCTGGTTCCGGATTCAGGATCTGCCGCGGCACCTCGGCCAGCATTCCGGCGGCATGGTGATCTGCCAGGGCGCGCTCGATGCGGTCGTGCCGCTCGAGCCCGCCAGCATGCCCGGCCGCGTCGTCGTGCAGTGGGACAAGGACGGCTGCGCCGACATGGGGATCGTCAAGGTCGATCTGCTCGGGCTCGGGATGATGGCCGTTCTCCAGGACACCATTGAGCTGGTCAATGACGGGATCCGGGATCCGGGATCGGGGATCCGAAGCACCTCGAACGGTGAACGTCCGGATCCCGCATCCCGGGTCCCGGATCCCGGGTTCGACCTGGCACATCTTCCGCCGGACGATCCGGACGTCTACGCACTGCTGCAGAAGGCCGACACGGTCGGCGTCTTCCAGGTGGAATCGCGCGCGCAGATGGCGACGCTCCCGCGGCTCAAGCCGGCGTGCTTCTACGACCTCGTCGTGCAGGTCGCGATCATCCGTCCCGGTCCGATTGTCGGCGACATGGTGCACCCGTATCTGAACCGCCGCGCCGGGCGCGAGCCGGTGGTGCCGCTTCATCCGTCGCTCGAGCCGGTGCTCGCGCGCACGCTCGGCGTCCCGCTCTTCCAGGAGCAACTGCTGCGGATGGCGATGGTGGCCGCCGGCTTCACCGGCGGGCAGGCCGAGGAGCTGCGCCGCGCGATGGGGTTCAAGCGGTCGGAGCAGCGGATGCAGCAGATCGAGGTGCAGTTGCGCGAGGGAATGGCGAAAAAGGGCATCACGGGCGAGACCGCCGAGCGCATCATCACGTCGATCACGGCGTTTGCGCTCTACGGATTTCCCGAGTCGCACGCGGCGAGCTTCGCGCTGCTCGCCTACGCCAGCGCGTATCTGAAGGTCCACTACCCGGCGGCGTTCTACACGGCGCTCCTCAACAACCAGCCGATGGGGTTCTACCACCCGGCGACGCTCGTCAAGGACGCGCAGCGCCGCGGCGTCCGGTTTCATCCGATCGACGTGCAGCAGTCGGACTGGCTCTGCTGGATCGAGGAGGACGGCGCGATCCGGCTCGGCCTCATGTACGTGAACGGGCTGCGGAAGGAGATCGGGCAGGCGATGGCGGCATTCGACCGGAGCAGAGTCGACGCGCCGCCGGTGCTGTGCGCGAAGTGCGGGTCGGATGACGACTCGATGATCGAAATCGTGAGGGATCGGATCCCGGATCCCGGATCCCGGATCCCGACGCGAACGTACTTCTGCAATACGTGCGCGAACGAATGGAGGGTGGAGCTGCGCGCCGCCGGTCGCTTTACGTCGATCGAGGACGTCGTGCGACGCACCGGTCTGCGGCGCGACGAGCTGATGACGCTGGCCGACATCGGCGCCTTGAATGCGTTCACGAACGAGCGCCGCAGCGCGCTGTGGCAGGCGGAACGGGCAGTGCGCCCTGCAGGCGCACTGCTCCGGGAACCGGGATCCGGGATCGGGGATCCGGAAGATCTCGATCCGGGAACCGACGAACCAGGAACCTCCGGATCCCGGATCCCGCATCCCGGATCCCAAACAGCATGTCCGCTTCCCGTCATGTCCCCCGGCGAGCGTTTACAGGCCGACTACGCCGGCACGAGCCTGACGATCGGGCCGCACCCGATGGCGCTCCGGCGCGACGAGATGGCGCTGCGCGGCGTGCTCCGCGCGTGCGACCTGCCGCAGGCGCGCGACGGCCGCCGCGTGCGCGTCGCCGGCATGGTCATCACCCGCCAGCGCCCAGGCACCGCCAAGGGATTCGTGTTCCTGACGCTCGAGGACGAGACCGGGATCTCGAACGTCATCATCCGCCCCGATCTCTTCGACCGCGCGCGGATGGTCGTGCTCCGCCAGCCGTTTCTGCTCGTGGAAGGGGTGCTGCAGCACCAGGACGGCGTGCTGTCGATCCGCGCCGAGCGCCTGCAGGGGATCCAGGGCGCCGCCTCCGTCGAGGCGCACGATTTCTACTGATCTGACGCTCCGGCGGGTCCGCTGCACCCTTCGCCGAGCGGACCCGCCCTACGTACGACGTACCTAAATAGGGACGTAGGCCGGGTCCGCGGACCGATGCAGCGGCGGACCCGGCGGGTACGGCTGCTACGGCACGTCGTTCCGGACGACCTTTCCGCCCTTCATCACAAATCTCACACGCTGCAGCTCGGTGATATCGGCCACCGGGTCGCCATTGACGGCAACCAGGTCGGCGAACTTGCCCTTCGTGATCGACCCGACGTCGTTCTGCCACCCCATGACGTCGGCGCTGACGACAGTACCCGCCTGAATGGCGCGGACAGATCCCATGCCGGCGCGTTTGGCAAGCCACTCGAACTCGAGTGCCTGAATGCCGTGCGCCAGGGTGCTGCCGTCGGCGCCGCTCCCCGTCACGATCTGGATCCCTTTCGTCTGGGCCGCGGTCCGCACCGCTCGTTCGAAGATCGGAATCATCCGGAACCTGCCGCCGGTCGCCTTCGCGTCGTTGTCGTCCATGTACGGCTCGGTGTAGCGGACGAACGTCGGATCGTAGGCGAGCCCCTTCTGCGCCATCATGTCGAGCTGCGCCTGCGTCAGGCCGTACCCGTGCTCGACGACATCGCAGCCGGCGGTGATCGTGTACTCGAGCCCGGCCCCGCCGAAGCTGTGGCAGGCCGTCTTCTTGCCGTGGCGGTGCGCTTCGTCCACGAGCGCCTGCAACACCGGGAGTGGATAGTTCAGGGCGTACTGCGCCTCGCCGGCGGCGGTGAAGGAGTAGCCGCCCGTCGGATAGAGCTTGATCCAGTCGACGCCGCGCTCGGCGTGCTCACGCACGGCCGCGCGCGCCTCGTCCACGCTGCCGACGAGGATGGCGTCGAGCGGGTTTCCCGGCGCGCCGGGCTTCTCGCGCCACCGGATGCCGCGGCCGGCCACCTGGAAGCGGGGGCCGTCGATCTCGCCCAGGTTGATCGCATTGCGGATGTCGACGTCGCCGTAGCCGTTGGCGTGCGAGCTCATGTCGCGCGCCGCGGTGAAGCCGGCGCGGAGCGTCGCCTGCGCGTTGCTGATCGCAATGAGCGCGCTGCGTTCGGCCGTCATGCCGGACCGGCGCGTGTCGTACATGTGGGAGTGCATGTCGACGAGGCCGGGGAGCACGGTCGCGCGACTCAGATCGATCACCGTGGCGCCCGCGGGGATCCGCACCTGACCCTCGGGTCCAACGTCCGTGATGCGGTCGCCTGCGACGACCACGACGTGCTTGCTGAGCATCCGGCCGGCGATGCTGTCGAACAGGCGGCCGGCGCGGATCGCGAAAGTGCGCGGCGCCGGCGGGCACTGGATCGCGCCGCCGTCGGGCCGGACGCACGGGCGCTCGCCGGCAAAGCGCCACGGCTCGGGCGCGCGCTGCGGCGCGGGTGTCTGAGGTGCCTGTCCCGGTGTGGCGGCGCCGAGCATGATGACCAGACCCGTCGTGACGAGAGTTGTGCGGACCATGAACATCCTCCTGGCGCGTGCATGCGAGCCATGCCATCACTCAGTTCGTGTGGCGCGCCGATTGTGCCATATGCAGCGACACCGATGCACGGCGTATACTGTATACATGCCGCGACCGAAGACCGATTCCGCCGTGCTGACGATCCGCGTGCCCGCGGCGCTCGATCGCCGCCTCGCGCGCGAGGCGCGGCGCCGGCGCCAGACGCGCAGCGAGGTGGCGCGCGCGATCCTGGAGGCCGAGCTGGGCGGCGCGGACACCGATCTGCCCGCGGAGGCGCGACGCCAGTCGCTCCTCGTTCGGCGGCGTCGCTCCGAGCGCGAGGCCCTCCGCTTCATCCTCGACGTGGCCGACAGCGGCGGCCAATGACGCGCGGGGCGCTGGTCGTCGTCGCCGCAAAGGGCGCCTACACCAGTAAGCCGCGGCCGGCAGTCGTGGTCCAGGCCGACCTGTTCACCCCGACGCACGCCAGCGTCACCGTGTGTCCCGTGACATCCGACTGCGTGGACGCGCCTTTGTTTCGGGTCACGCTGCCGTCCGGTGACCGGACGGGTCTCAAGACCACGTCGCAGGTGATGATCGACAAGATCGTGAGCGTCCCGCGCGGGGCGATTGTGCGCGAGGTCGGGCGCTGCAGCTCCGACGAGGTCGCGGCCATCGACGAGGCGTTGCGCCTGTGGCTGCACCTGCCCTGAGGCGCATTCCCTCCTTCGTGTCGTCCCCATGGGGTTTCTCGCTCGTGCTGGGCGTGCTCTCGCTCGCCCTGCACCGCGATCTGCTTCCTCGTCTCATGTCCGCGATTCCCAGCGACCTGGGCGATCCGCTGCTCAACATGTGGATCCTCTGGTGGAACGCGTGGACGATCCCGTTCACCGCCGAGTACTGGAACGCGCCCGCCTTTGCTCCGGCTCCTTACGCCCTGGCGCTCTCGGAGACGCTCCTCGGCCTCACCTGGCTCACCACGCCCCTCCAGTGGCTCGGCGCGACGCCGGTGCTGGCCTACAACGTGCTCGTGCTCGCGACCCCGGTCCTCAACGGGCTGAGCATGTACTGGCTGTGTCTGACGCTCACCACTCGCCGCGACGCGGCCGTCGTCGGCGGCCTGGCCTGCGCCTTCGCGCCGTACCACGCGAGCCAGCTGGCGCACGTCCAGACGCAGGCGATGTTCTGGATGCCGGTGGCGCTGGTCGGTCTGCACCGGTACTGGAACACGGGCGGCCGCCGCTGGCTCGTCTGCCTGGCCGCGGCAACGGCGCTGAACGGCCTGACGTGCGGCTACTTTCTGCTGTACTTCGCCGTGCTCCTCGGGTTGGCGATCGTCTGGCTGACGGTGGCGTCACGCAGCATCCGGAAGCTGGGCGGGGTCGCCGCGGCGCTGGCCGCCGCCGCGCTGGCGCTCCTGCCCGTCATCCTCGTCTTTCGTCGCGTCAGGAATGCCTGGAGCCTCGAGCGCCCGTTCTACGAAATCGACGGGTTCAGCGCCGATCTGTTCCTGCTTGCGGCCGGACACGAGCGCCTGTCGTGGTGGCCGATCAGCGGCGCCGACTGGCAGCTTCCTGGACACGCGTACCCGCAGTATCCGGGCATCGTCATCACGCTGCTGGTGATCGCGGGCGCGGTCGTCGCGCTTCGGCGGCGGCGCGAGTCCTCGATTCCCGGCCTCTACGCCGCGGGCGCCGCGCTGGCCACGGTGCTTGCGCTCGGGCCGACGGCACGCGCCGGCGGCGAGCCCTTCTGGCGCCCGGCTCCCTTCGCGTGGCTGATGGCGCTGCCCGGCTTCGACGCGACGCGCGTGCCGGCGCTCTTTGGCGCGATCGCCGCGCTGTGTCTGGCCGTCCTGGCCGCGTGGGCCGTCGCCACCCTGATACGACGCCAGACGCCCGCCTCGCGCGCGCTGCTGGTCGCGATCGGCATCGGCGTGGTGGCCGACGGATGGGCGGTCGTGCCCGCGGTCGACCTCCCGCCACCGATTCGCGTGCCGCTCACGAGCGACCTCGTCGTCGAGCTGCCGCGCCGCGATCATTTCGACGACGTGGCGGCGATGTACCGCGGCATGGCGCACGGACGTCGCGTGGTCAACGGCTACAGCGGCTACGTGCCGCCGCACTGGGGCTATCTCGTCTACGACCTCGACGTCGGGTGCTATGAGTCATTGGAGGCGCTGCGGCGCGGGCGTGCGCTCGACGTGGTGATCTGGGTCGGCACCGACGAGGCGCGCCGCATCGACGAGACGTTCCTGGCGCGCTGGGGACGGGAGGCGCGCGAGGAATTCGGCGGGACGATCGTCTACCACCTTCCGCCCGCGGCCGGTGCGCCGCCGCCCGGCACGGTGGACGACGAGATCGATCTTCGCTCCTCCTGCGAGGAGACCCGGCCGCGATAATTCCGGGATCCGGGATCCGGGATCCGGGATCCGGGATCCGGGATCCGGGATCCGGGGTTCGGGATCCGGGGTCCGGGGGTTCTGGTTCTCGGGCCGGCGCGTGTACGCAGAAAGTGCGTACTCGATCGAGCGATGGGTGGGCAGAAACGTCAACGTCTGAAAGCACGATCAATGACTTACAGCTGGTTTTGGTGTGCATCCGCCTTGCTTTACGGACGGCATGCAGATTCAGTCGTTTCGCGATCTCGAAGCATGGCAGCTGGGGATGGAATTCGTCACGCGTATCTACGCGCTCACCCGCCAGTTTCCGCGCGAGGAAACCTACGGCCTGAAGGCGCAATTGCGTCGAGCGGCCGTAGGGGTCCCGTCGAATATCAGCGAGGGACATCAGCAGGGCACGAAGGCGTACGTGCATTATGTGACGGTGGCTCTTGGCAGCCTGGCGGAGGCGGAGACGCAGCTCGAAGTGGCGACGCGACTCGCAATCGTGGCGCCTAACGATGCGGCGGACGTACTGGCGGTCGCGGCGAGACTCCGCCAGGTGCTCCACGGACTCCGTCGCGCACTGTTACGCCGCGGTTCGTAGAACCCCCGGATCCCGGATCCCG
>CAZGLC010000206.1:6938-8884 GCA_964526235.1 uncultured Bifidobacteriaceae bacterium | reverse complement strand
CGCTACGACTGGAAGGCGGGCGACATCGCGATCGTGCACAACAACTGCGTGCACCAGCACTTCAACGCGAGCGACAGCAAGCCCGCGCGTGCGCTCGTGCTCAAGACGAAGCCGATGTTCATGTTCATGAACATGCTCTTCCAGAAGACGGTGGAGCCGCGGCCCGCCGAGCCCGCACCCGGCGGCGAAGGGTTCCGGGCGCGCGAAGACGAGCAGAATTTCAATCACGAGGACTGACCATGGCCTGGAGCGAATCGACAGCGTGGCGGCAGGGGAGCGCGAACAAGAAGTTCTATCAGGCGCTCCTGGACGATGCCGCCGAGGCGCCGGTGAGGAATGCGAAGCGGAAGAAGGTGCTTCATCCCGAGGAGATGCCGTGGGAGATGGCGCCGCAGGGCATCCTCAAGCATCTGATCAACGAGGCGATGAACACGCGCATGGAGACGGTCGACGCCTACATGCAGATCGTGCCGCCGGGCAGCCGCTCCGGAAAACATCGCCACCTGGCCGAGGAGTGCCTCTACGTGCTCGAGGGGCGCGGCTACGACCTGCACCAGGACTGCGACGTCGAGATCACCGACACCTATCATTGGACGCCGCAGGACGAGGTGAAGCGCTTCGAGTGGGAGGCGGGGGACGTGATCTACGTGCCGCCAAACACGATTCACCAGCACTTCAACGCGAGTCCCGAGAAGCCCGTGCGGCTCATCTCCGTGATCAACCGCATCTTCAAGGCGTGCGGGCTCAACGACCTCGAGCAGCTCGAGGCCGCGCCGGAGTACGACGCGAGCGTGGAGCTGAACGCGGACATCGTCGAGAACTACCTGCGGGGACGCATCCCCGTCAAAGCGTAGAGCGGCCCTTTACGGGCCGCCGGAACGAATGAATTGTGATCGACGCGACTTCAACCGTGCGCTTCTGGCGCTGCTCGCAGCGCCCGCGGCGTCGTGCGCGCGGGCGGAGGGACCCTCGTCACCCCACCGCGAGCTGTACCTAGGGCAGGGCGCCGATCGCGCCGATCGGATTCTTGCCGGCGCGAAGCAGGAAGGGGTCGTTTCGATCTACACGTCGCTCAACACGCAGGACTCCGGCCCGCTGACGGCCGCGTTCGAGAAGAAGTACGGCGTCCGCGCCGAGCTGTGGCGGTCGAACAGCGAGCGCCTGCTGCAGCGCGCCGTCTCGGAAGCGCGCGCGGGGCGGTTTGCCTGCGACGTGCTCGAGACGAGCGGTCCCGAGATGGAGGCGATGTATCGCGAAGGGCTTCTCGAGGAGTTCTACAGCCCGTACTTCGACGAGCTGGCCCCCGGATCCTTTCCGCCGCACCGCTGTTACGTCGCCGACCGGTTCAACTTCTTCACCATCGGCTACAACACGATGCTCGTGCGGCCGGAGGAAGTGCCCACCTCGTACGACGACCTGCTCCATCCGCGCTGGGCCGGGCGCATCGGCCTCGAGGCGAGCGACGTCGACTGGTTCGGCGCGATGGTGAAGCACTGGGGCGAGGAGAAGGGGCTGACGTTCTTCCGCGGGCTCGCGCAGGCGAAGCCGCAGGTCCGCGTCGGCCACACGCTCCTCGGGCAGCTGCTCGCCTCGGGCGAGATTCCGCTGGCGGCGAACCTCTACAACCACAACGTCGAGCGCGTGGCCGTGCAGGGCGCGCCGGTCAAGTGGAAGGCGCTGATGCCGACCTTCGGCCGCCCGAATACGATTGGCGTGACGCGCCGCGCGCAGCATCCGCACGCGGCGCTCCTCTTCACCGACTTCGTCCTGTCGCGGGAAGGGCAGACGATTCTGAAGGACCGCAACCGCGTGCCGTCGAGCCGCGCGGTCGACACGCACCTCAACGACTTCCCGTTCGAGATGATCGATCCGACGATCACGCTGGACGAGGAAGAGAAGTGGACGAAGCTCTGGTCGGATCTGTTTCTGCGCGGGCAGCGCGTGCC
>CAZGLC010000206.1:4132-6838 GCA_964526235.1 uncultured Bifidobacteriaceae bacterium | reverse complement strand
GATGGGTAAGGAATCACATTTCACGAGCAAGAAGCCGCGGATGTTCGTGCGCGGCGTCGAGGGCGACTACGGCCTGAAGCACGAGCTGGCGCGCCTCCGGTCGCAGCCGCGCGTGATCCGCGGCCGCGAGCTGACGTTCAACGATGGCCCGCAGACGTTCAGCCGCCACTACATCGAGCCGGTCGACGGCGTCACGCAGACGCTGCACATCCATCTCGAGGAGTACGCGCCGGGCGGGCACAACCAGAAGCACGGCCACGTGAACGAGGCCGCGTTCTACATCCTCGACGGTCACGGCTACGAGATCCACGACGGCATCCGCTACGACTGGAAGGCCGGCGACGTCGTCGTCGTCCACAACAACTGCGTGCACCAGCACTTCAACGCCAGCGACAGCAAGCCCGCGCGCGCGATCGTCCTGAAGACGAAGCCGATGTTCATGTTCATGAACATGCTGTTCCAGAAGACCGTGGAACCGCGGCCCACGACCCCCGTGCCCGGCCAGGAGCATTTCACGGCGCGAGACGAGGAAGAGAACGACAACCATGAGGACTGAGACGAGCCTCGTGTCCGACGAGTTCGCGCAGAAGTTTGCCGCCGAGAAGGAGACCGCCTACACGCGCTGGGTGCGAGATGAGGGGCTCGACATCATCAGCTCCTTCTACGTGCCGAACCTCCACACCGTGGAGCTCGAGCCGTGGGCGCGGCGCGGCGGGCGCAGCGTGTTTCTCAACCACGACGCGTCGCGCAGCTCGAACGACTGCTACGTCTGCGAGATCCCGCCCGGCGGCGAGCTCCACCCGCAGCGGCAGCTCTTCGAAGAGATGATCTACGTGCTCGACGGCCGCGGATCGACCGCCGTCTGGAACGACGCCGGCAAGCGGATCGCGTTCGAGTGGAAGGCGGGCGCCATGTTCGCCATCCCGCTCAACACGTGGCACCAGCACTTCAACGGGTCCGGCGTCGAGCCGGCGCGCTACGTCGCCGTGACCAACGCGCCCGTCATCATCAACGCGTTCGGCGACGTGCACTTCGTCTTCAACACGACGTACGACTTCACGGATCGTTTCAACGGCGAGCCCGACTACTTCGCCGGTACGGGCGAGCAGCGCGGGCTGCTGTTCGACACGAACTTCGTGGCCGACGCGGTGAATCTGCCGCTCATGGCGGCCCGCGAGCGCGGCGCCGGCGGCGGGCACACGCGCTTCAGCATGGCGCGCGGCCACATGAACAGCCACATCTCGCAGTTCCCCATCGGCACCTACAAGAAGGCGCACGCGCACGGGCCGGGCGCGCACGTCATCGTCATGAGCGGCGAGGGCTACACGCTCATGTGGCCCGAGGGCGGGGAGCCCCGGAAATACGAGTGGCGCGAGGGGTCGATGATCGTGCCGCCCAATATGTGGTATCACCAGCACTTCAACACCGGCACGACGCCGGCGCGGTATCTGGCCTTCAAGGCCGAAGGCGTCTCCATCCGCAACGCGCAGGGGGTGCCCAAGGCGTGGATTTCCAAGCGGCTCGGCGGCGACCAGATCGACTATGTTGACGAGGCGCCGACGATCCGAGACTGGTTTCGAGAGGCGCTCGCCCGGCGCGGTCTGGAGCCGCGGATGGAGAAGGCGTACGAGACCGAGCAGGCCGAGCTGCAGCAGACATGATTCGATTCCTCTTCGTCGCGATCGCGCTTCTGGCCGCTGCCGGCTGCGGTACGTCGGGTCCCGCCGACACCGCGGGCGGCGTGACGGTCGCGGATCTCGCTGCGTATGACGGTCCCGACCGTCTCGAGCGCCTGACCGCGGGCGCCACACGCGAGGGCGAGCTGACGCTCTATACCTCGGCGCAGACGGCCGACCTTGGCCCTGTCGTCGAGGCCTACGAGAAGAAGTACGGCATCCGCGCCACTATCTGGCGCGCCGGCTCCGAGTCGGTGCTCAACCGCGCCATCGCGGAGGCGCGCGCCGGCCGCCACACGGTCGACGTGGTCGAGACCAACGGCCCCGAGATGGAGTCGCTCAGCCGCGAGCAGATCCTGCAGGCGATCAAGAGCCCGCACCACGCCGATCTGATCGAGCCCGCGATCCGTCCGCACGGCGAGTGGGTCGGCTCGCGCCTCAACGTCTTCGTGCAGGCGTACAACACGAAGATGGTGAAGAAGGAGGATCTGCCGAAGACGTGGGAGGACCTCGCGCATCCGCGCTGGAAGGGGAAGCTCGGCATCGAGGCGGAGGACTCGGACTGGCTCGCCGGCATCTTCGGCGCGATCGGGCCGGAGCGCGGCGACACGGTGTTTCGGCAGATCGTGGCGGCCAACGGCATGTCGGTTCGCAAGGGGCACACGCTCCTCACGCAGCTCGTCGTCTCGGGCGAGGTGCCGCTCGCGCTGACCGTCTACAACTACAAGGCGGAGCAGTTCCGCCGCGAGGGGGCGCCGATCGACTGGTTCACGATCGGCAGCGCCATCGCGCGGCCGAACGGCGTCGGCGTGGCGAAGCGCGCCCCGCATCCGCACGCCGCCGTCCTCTACTACGACTTCGAGCTGAGCCCCGAGGGGCAGGCGATCATCGCCGCGCGCGAGTTCGTGCCGACGAGCAAACAAATCGACACGCCGCTCAACAAGGTGCCGATGACGTTCGTCGACGCGCGCGTCTCGATCGACGAGTACGACAAGTGGAAGAACTTGTACTACGACCTCTTCGGCGCGGG
>CAZGLC010000206.1:0-4032 GCA_964526235.1 uncultured Bifidobacteriaceae bacterium | reverse complement strand
TCGTCGCCGCATGCGGCAGTGCGGCGCCCGAGCGGACGTCCGCTGCCACAACGTACGAGGGTCCTGACCGCGTCGCGAAGATGGCCGCGGCCGCCCGCCAGGAAGGCTCGCTCACCATCTATACGACGATTGCCGAGAAGGACATGCCGACGCTCGTCGGCCCCTTCGAGACGAAGTACGGCGTCCGCGTGGACGTCTGGCGCGCGGGCACCGACAAGGTGCTGCAGCGGACGCTCGCCGAGGCCGCTGCCGGTCGCCACGACGTCGACGTCGTCCACTTCGGGTCGCCCGAGATGGAGGCGCTCGCGCGTGAGGAGGTGCTCGCGCCGGTCGACTCGCCGCTGCACGCGGACCTTCAGCCCGGCTCCGTTCCCGCGCACACGCGGTGGGCGGCGACGCTGCTCTCCGTCTGGGTGCAGGCCTACAACACGAAGCTCCTGCGCCGCGAGGAGCTGCCGAGGACCTACGCCGACCTGCTCGATCCGAAGTGGAAAGGAAGGCTCGGCATCGAAGCCAAGGATCAGGACTGGTTCTCGTCGGTCGTCGACGTCATGGGTGGCGGCGACAAGGGGCTCGGGTACTTCAGGCAGCTCGGCGCGACCAACGGCGTCTCCGTGCGGCTGGGCCACACGCTGCTCAACAACCTCGTGATCTCCGGCGAGGTGCCGCTCGCGCTCACGGTCTACAACTACATGCCCGAGCAGGCGAAGAAGAAGGGCGCCCCGATCGACTGGTTCGCCATCGAGCCCGCGATTGCGCGCTCGAACGCCGTCGGCGTCGCCGCACGCGCACCGCATCCGAACGCGGCGCTGCTGTTCTACGAGTACCTGCTGGGCGAAGAAGCGCAGCAGTACTTCGTGAGCATGGACTACGTACCGAGCAACACGAAGGTCGTCTCGCCGCTCCAGGGCGTGCAGATCCTCCAGACCGATCCCGTCCGCGCGCTCGACGAGATCGACAAGTGGACGGGCCTCTTCAACGAAACGCTGCTGAAAAGAAGTAGATAAAGGACCTTAGTACGGAACGGGGATCAGGCGATCGCCGGTGCGCATGTCCTCCTCGAGCAGCCGCAGCAGCGCCTTCGAGACGGGGCCGGGCGTGCCGTCGCCGATCCTGTCCCCGTCCCACTGGACGACCGGCGCGACCTTGATCGAGCTGCCGAGGAGCACCATCTCGCGCGAGGTGCGCGCCTCGGCCATCGTGAGGTCCCGCACCTCGACGCCCGTGATGACGCGCTCGTCGACCAGCGTGCGCGCGAGATCCAGCAGCCGGAGCGACGTGCATCCCGCGAGAATGTTCTCGAACTTCGGGTGCACGAGCGCGTGGTCGCGGCTGACGAACGCCACGTTCATGTTGGAGCTCTCGCCGACGTGGCCGTCCGCGTCGATGAAGACGCCGTTGTCGAAGCCCGCCTGCTTCGCCTCCATCTGCATCAGGACGTTCGGCAGGTAGTTGGTCGCCTTGGTCACCGCGTAGAGCGGCGCCTTGATTGGGTACGTGGTGGTCATCACCTTGAGGCCCTCGGTGTACCACCGCTCCGGATAGACGAGGCCGTCAAAGACCATGACGAAGAATCCCGGTTCGGCGCCTTTGGCGGGCGTCAGGTCCAGGCTGCCAGGCCCGGACGACAGCCAGTAGCGGATCGACCCGTCCCTCCGTCCGCTCGCGGCCGTCGTCTTGAGGATGATGTCGCGCATCTCGCCGCGCGCGCCGGGGAGCTTCAGCTTCGACCGCTCGGCCGACAGGAGAAACCGATCCAGGTGCGCCTCGAGGTCGTAGAGCTTTCCCGCGACGAGCGCCGCGGTATCGAAGATCCCGTGGCCGCGGTGCACCATGTGGTCGTCGAACGGCAGCACCATCAGCGCCTGATCGGTCACGACGCCGCCCAGCTGGCTGGAGTAGAAGGCGCGGTACGTCACCGGCTGCCGCGCCCGCAGCGCGCGCAGGTGCGCGACGACCTCGTCGGCCGTGAGGATCTGGAGAGAGGTGGAGACAGTCATGATTAGGAACCACGAAGTTCACGAAGATCACGAATGAACAACAAATGTTCGTGTTCTTCGTGGCCTTCGTGGTTTTAGGTTACTCCCAGGCTCTATTATCAACTGTGTTCTCGAAGGTGGCGCCGGGTACCGTCATGTTCCACTTGACCGTCCACCGGTACGTGTCGTCCCACCGCTCGCGCGTGTAGGGCACCGGCGGCGCGTGCAGCAGCCGCCACGTGTGGAAGTCTTTCGCGTCGAGCCGGCCGCCCGTCTCGGCGATGAAGTAGTGGACGAACGGCGTCGGGTCCTTCTCGATGAGCTCGACCGCCCGCGCCTGCGCCCGGAACATCGCCGCCAGCGTCTTCCCGTCCACCTCGTCCGAGGCCGCTTCCGCGCGCGTCGAGTGCGACTCGATGAGAATCCGCAGCCCTTCCTTCTGCGCGACGCTGATCCACGGCTCCATCAGGACGATGCCGGCGCAGTCGCCGCGCTTGAGCGCCTCGATCCGCTTCGGCATCGAGCCGAGGTGCACCGTCTTGACATGCTGCGGCTCGAGGAATCCTTCGAGCATCTTCAGCATCGTGAAGTGCGACCCGTTGTTCGGCGTCACCGAGATCGGCTTGTCCTTGAGCATCTCGGGCTCGTAGATCTTCGAGTCCTTGCGGACGACGACGGCGAATTTCGACATGGAGGCGCCGAGGGCGACGATCTTGCGGTGGCGGAGGCCCTGCGCGTCGGCTTCGACCGCGCGCTTCATGATCCCCCACTCGCACATGCGGTACTGATCGATGCCGCCTTCGTTGTACACCGAGTCGAGCGGGCGATCGAAGATCGACTCGAACTTCACCGTGTGCGACGTGGTGACCTGCGCCATCCCGGGGGTGGTCACCCACTCGATGTCGAGCCCCTCGTCTGTGAACAATCCTTTGTCGCGGGCGACCAGCACCGGCAGGTCGTGCACCGCATTCATCACCGCGACTTTGAACGTCTTCTTCGTGTCCTGCACTGCCGTGGTCATGGTGTGTCTCTCCAGGCTTATCAGCGGGGCCCCCGGCGCGCGGTTTTTGCGCGCTGGGGTGCTGGTAGACTAGGCGCGGACGCGGCGAAGATCAAGGGTATGATCCGCCGCCGGAGGACTCATCCATGGCTCGTCTTCTCGTATTCGTCGCCGTGATCGCGCTCGTGCCGGCGCCCGTGCCGGCGCAGCAGGGGCAGAAGCCGCCGGTCCGCGACATCGCGCAGGTCACCGGCACCCTCTATCGCGTCCGGAACAACAACCATTACACGGTCTTCTACGTGACGCCGGGCGGCATCATCCTCGCCGACCCGATCAACGCCGATTTCGGCGCCTGGCTGAAGGCGGAGCTGGCGAAGCGCTTCCCGAATGCGCCCGTCCGCGACGTGATCTACAGCCACCACCATCAGGACCACGCGTCGGGCGCCGCGGTGTTCAACGACACCGCCGAGGTCGTCGGTCACGAGAACTTCGCGGCCGCGGTGAAGGCCGCCGCCCCGCAGGACAAGCGCTACGCGGAGGTGATGCTGCCCGAGTCGACCTATCGCGATCGCCGGACGATCACGCTCGGCGGCCGCCGCGTCGATCTCGTGCATCCCGGCCGCATGGGCCACGCGCCCGACTTCACCGTCCTCCACTTCCCGGCCGAACGCGCGGTCTTCGTCGTCGATTACGTGGCGGTGCGGACGGTTCCCGGATCGAACACGCTCCAGAACGGCGCCCCGATTGCCGAGTACGTCAACGCGATCAAGGCCGTCGAGGCGCTCGACTTCGACATCGTCGCAACTGGCCACGGCCCGAACGGGAAGAAGAGCGACCTCTCCGATCACCGACAGTACTTCGAGCGTCTCGCCGAGCGCGTCGCGGCAGCCGTCAAGGCGGGCCGGTCGCTCGAGGAGCTTCAGAAGGCTCAGATCATGAGCGAGTACAAGGACTGGATCGAGTACGACGAGGACAACGACATCAATATCGCGAACGCGTATAAGACGCTGAGCCGCTAAGGCGGGATCCGGGATCCGGGATCCGGGATCCGGG
>CAZGLC010000205.1:0-8901 GCA_964526235.1 uncultured Bifidobacteriaceae bacterium | reverse complement strand
CTTGCGCGCGAAGCCGGCCGGCCGCTGCGCGGCGGCACCAACGCGCTGCCGCCGGACTACGTCGACGGTGCCACGATCAGCGCGCGCGCCATGCGCGCCGCCGTCCTCACCACCGCGGGCCTGGTGCTGCGCGCGCGCGCCGCGCGCGCCGCGCGGGCCGCCGCGCCGACGGCCGACACAGCGGTGACCGTTGCGACCGTGCCCGCCCTCGATCTCGAGAGCTACAGCATCACGTCGTGGGACGCCCTCCTCGCCGGGCGCGCCGTCGTGCAACGGCGGGTCACCTCGAGCGAGGTGGCGACGGCCCTCGCCAATGCGGGCGCCGCCAGTGTCAAGCTCGACTGGCCGCTCGGCACGGGCGACGATCTCTATATCGAATTCATGACGGCGCTGGTCACGCCACCCGCCATCGGCGGCAATTTGCTCGGCCTGCTGAAATTCGAGGATTACACGCGCCAGCTGCCGGGCGGCGCCCATGCGATCTACGTCGCCTCCAACGGTCCGTACGATTTTCTCGGCACCAAATATTTTCGAGAGTCCGAGGGCAACCGCTTCGATCGCCTGCGCGTGATTCAAGACGGGAAGACGTTTGGCTTCGTGCAAAACGACTACGCGTATGCCACGCCCGTCCAGGGGCAGCAGGTGACCGGGCTGTTCGCGCTGCCGGCTGCCGGCTTCGACCCCCTGAAGCCGTGGCGGCTGGACATAGTGATCAATAGCACCGGCAATCCACCAGTGACCGTCGCATTTGGGCTCGACTACAAAATCCCGGACACCTACGTCCTTCAGGTCCCGGACCCCAATGCCCCCACGCCCACGTCGGAACCGCCGCCCGAGCCGCAGGCAGAGCCGGAGCCGGACCTGCCCACGCCCGTCCCCATCTGGGTCGAGGCCTGGCGCGACGCGCGGATCGACATTGCGATTCTCGCGGGGCTCCTGTCGATGCTCACGCTGATCTTCATCTTTCAGGCGACGCTGGCGCGCTCTCGCGTGGCCCACCGGATCGTGCGCACGGGATTCCTGCTGGTCGTGCTCGTCTGGCTCGGCTGGACCGCCGGTGTGCAGCTCTCGATCGTCAACGTCATGAATTACGTCAGGGCGCCGTTCAGTGGCGTCGATATCGGTTTCTACCTGACCGAGCCGCTGATGGTGATCGTTGCCGGCTACACGCTCGTTTCGGTGGTAGTGATCGGGCGCGGCGTGTTCTGCGGCTGGCTGTGCCCGTTCGGGGCGCTGCAGGAGCTGCTCGGCCAAGTGTCCCGCGCGCTGCGCGTGCCGCAATGGAACCCGCCGGTCGCGCTGGAGCACCGCCTGTGGATCGGCAAGTACATCGCCGCCGCGGCCGTGATGGCATTGGTGCTGACGCAGATCGATCCGGCGGGCGCGACATCGGAGATCGAGCCGTTCAGGACGGCGATCACCACACGATTCACGCGCGCCTGGCCGTACGTGCTCTATGCCGGTGCCGTGTTGGCCATCGGGCTGTTCTCGGAGCGGGCCTACTGCCGCTTCCTGTGTCCACTCGGTGGCGTGCTCGCAGTCCTCGATCGGCTGCACCTGCTCACTCTGCTGAAGCGGCGTCCGGAATGCGGCAGTCCCTGCCGCTTGTGCGAACGCGGGTGTCCCGTGCGAGCGATCGAGCCGACGGGCAACATCGTCACGGCCGAGTGCTTTCAGTGCCTCGATTGCCAGGTTGAATATCACGACGAGAAGCGATGTCCGCCGCTGGTGCAGGCCGTCAGGCTGCGCCGCGAGGCAAAGCCTCTCGCCATCGGGGCGCAGAATGCCTGAAGAAGGACGTCTGACGCGCCGGCGTCTCTTGCGCGTCGTTGCAGCGGGTGCCGGCCTGCCGCTGATGATCGCGGCGGTGCGCGCTCTCGCGCCGAACGCTCAGTTGCACAGCTGGCACGGCGACGTGCTTGGCGCACTGGCGCAGCTCACGTTATGGCACCCCGACGCCGCATTCGCGCAACGTACGATCCTGCGGGTGCGCCTCGAGATCGAGCGCCTCGAGCGGATCTTCAGCCTCTATCGGCCGGACAGCGAAATCTCGCGCCTCAATGCCGCCGGCACGCTGACGAAGCCGTCGCCCGAGCTGCGCACACTGGTCGAGGAGAGCCAACGCCTCGGTGAGCTGAGCGGCGGCGCTTTTGACATTTCGGTACAGCCCTTGTGGCGACTGTACGAGGCGCATTTCTGGTCGCATACCGACATCCAGCGGGACATCGCGGCCCGCGCGCGCGACGTGGCACACACCGTGGTGGATTTCCGCCAGATCGACAGCGGCGCGGCGGCAATCGGGTTCGCACGCGCCGGCATGGCCATGACGCTGAACAGCATGGCCCAGGGCTACATCACGGACGCCGTCGCCGACATGCTGCGCAATGAAGGCTTTGAGCGCGCGGTGGTCGATCTAGGCGAACGCCGCACCATCGGCCGCCACCCGGATGGGCGTCCCTGGCGCATTGGCGTCCGCGACGGCAGGGACGTCGGCAGCATCGACCGCATGGTCGATCTCGAGGACATGGCCCTCGCCGTGTCTGGCGGGTATGGCACCACATTCGAGACGAGCGGGCGCTTTCATCATCTTTTCGATCCGCGGACCGGCGCGAGCGCCAACAGTCTTGTGGACGTGGCGGTGATTGGTCCGAGGGCGACGGCAGCGGACGGGCTCGCAACCGCCATCTGCGTCGCCGGCGAGGCTCTCGCGCCGACGCTGCTCGCGGCCTATCCACAGATGCGGGCCATGCTGACTCGGGTGGACGGGACGTCGATGACGTTCACGGCAAAGGGCGTGGCCGCGGCGTGACGCCCTTGCTTATTTGATGGCGACCCGAGGGAGTTGGCTCACCGTACTGGACGATTTCCGCAACCTCAGGTCAGGACAGTTCGCCCAATACGGCGTCGTCCTGGTTGTACGCCTCGACCGGTGTCTTGGCGTTGGTGGTCTTGAGCGCCTGTTCGAGCAGGCGGATCTCCCGCGCCACGCGGGTAACGAGCCTGTCGAGAACCTTCACGTCGTACACCGGTTCCTTGACGATTTCCTTGTCCGCCGAGGCCCCGTAGAAGCGCCGTTCGCGGTGCGCGTGGTCATTGCGAAGCGCCAGCAATTCTTCGTGGCGTTTCTTCAACGTCTTGAGCCAGGCTAAGCCCTCGTTGATCGTGATCTGCGCCATACATTCGACTTCCTTCGATTGACGACGACGATGGCATCGTCGTCAGAGCGTTGTCGATAGACGTTCTCAACATAGGCGTTCTCAACACGAGTGCCATTCAAGGCGGTCTATTGGCCGCGGCCGCGGTCGAGCGATTATCATCTGCCGTGACGCGCAGATGGCCAACATCTCACGACGGCACAGCCGCCGCTCCGCTCAGTACCCCCTGGCATCCATCGCGCCATATGGGCCAGACGACACGTTCGCGACGAAACTCGTCGTCTCGGTGCTCGAGCGGCCCGGCCAACGCGAGCCCGCCGCGATGCGCACCTGGACGACGCACGCCGTCGACGTGCGGCACGATCCGACGATTGCTGCCGGCGTTGCTGACTTTCTCCGTGAGTACGGCGTGAAGCACACGGTCACGTCCGACCGCATCATGGGATGTCCGCATCAGGAAGGCATCGACTACCCGATGGGCCGGAACTGCCCGCGGTGTCCGTTCTGGGCGGGCATCGATCGATTCACACACGAGCCGAGACGGGTGCCGACGCCGACGCTATCGCCATCGGAGATTCTGACGACGCTGTCTCGAGACGCGTCAATCCAGCCTGCGGAGGCGCTCGCCTCCGCGGAGTCTCATCGGGAGGCGCTCATCGAACCGCTCCTCTCGGCTCTCGATCGGGGCGTCGCAAATCCGGCCAGCGCTTCGATCCGGGAGGCGAATCTCTTCTCGTATGCGCTCTATCTGTTGGCGAAGTGGCGTGAGCCGCGCGCGTATCAGTATGTCATTCGGTGGTTGTCGCTGCCGGAAGAGAAGCCGTTCGAGATCGGCGGCGATATCGTCACCCAGGATGGCGCGCGGATCCTCGCGGCAGTGTGTGACGGAGACCTGACGCCGATCAAGAGGCTCATCCTGAATCGCAATGCCGACCAGTACGGCCGGGGTGCCGGGGTGAGCGCCCTTGCCCTTCTCGCGGCCTGGGCGGAAACCCCGCGCGAACCTGTCGTCGAGCATTTTCTGTGGCTCGCCGAAGAGGGGCTCGAACGGGAGCCGAATCAAGTGTGGGATAGCCTTGTTGCCGAGTCCGCCGACATCGAAGCGTTGGTTGTGTTCCCTGCGCTACGTCGAGCCTATAGCGAGGGACTCGCCGATCCGCAATCCATGTCGCTCGAGGAGTTGACGGAAGTTGAATCAGCGCCGCCTGGACGAATGCTCGAAGCCATGCGAGAGCGTCAGCCGCCCATCGATGACGTCGCGGTCGCGACATCCTGGTGGTCTGCCTTCGAGAAACATTCCTCGCGCGAGACCCTGGAGGATTGGGACGACGAAAGACAGCTCGTCGAACCGGAGCAACCGTACCGCGCGCAGGTGAAAGTCGGCCGAAACGAGTCCTGCCCATGCGGAAGCGGACACAAATTCAAAAAATGCTGCGGAAGGTGACCTGCTGGTCCCGCAACACGCGTTCGCATTGAGTGAAATCAGGATGCCTGACGGCCGGGCCACGGCTTCATGTAGTCGAACTGAACTAGGCGTCGAATCCGTTGAAAATCCCGCTCGTTCTCGGTCACCAGAACGCAGCCGGCTTCTCGACACGAGAGCGCGAGCAGGACGTCATTCGCGAACGCTTTCGAGACTCGGGCAATTTCCAATCCTTCCTGTCTCGCCATTTCTGCCAGCACATCGCCGGATCTGTGCCAGGCATCGGGCGACGGCGTGATTGTTCGATTCGCTCGCTGAAAGACCTTGAGGACATTCCGTTCCAACGTCTTCCTGTCTCGGGGCCGGCGCACACCGGCCCGCAGCTCCTGGGCAACTATCACGCTGAGGTGCTCAAACGGCGCAAAGACTCTGTGGAACTGCTGGAGTGCCTCGTTGGCAGCAGGATCGCGAAAGGCGTTGATGAACAGTTGCGTGTCGAGAGCGTACCTGCGCGAGGTCCGAGTCACCGTTCAGCGTCTGGTGGCGTGATCTCAACCCCCAGCATCGCTCGCGTTCCGTCGATGAGCTCGCGCTGGAAGACGACGAGATCGAGTGCACGCTCGATCGTCTCAGTCACGGTCGCTGCACCAAGCGCCCGCTTCGCAGCAGTCAGCTTCGACAACGGCAATCGGTACGTCCTAGAGACGCGCTGCTCGCGATGAGAGGCACGCTTTCGAGGTGTCGCGCTGGGCATAATTCAGTGTATTGACAGACACAGCGACATGTCAATACATATCAACGACCGGGAGGAATTCCGCGCCGAAAGCGCGGTCCAATCAGAGGCTTATAGCTTCGGCGGAGACCCGGCGGGAGTGGCTCCTCGGGCTGGACTCGTCCCCGCTCGCGCTGAGCGCAGCGAGGCGCGGCGCGGCTGAAGACAGGCCGAGAGCCAAAGACCGAACGCGCCGTTCGCGCGATAAAGCGTCTGCAACCGGACGGAAAGAGAAAGCCTTAGCGACTGCGAAGAACCCAGCACGAAGGCAGCTCTGATTACTGACTGGCACCCTGCCTTCGACTTCTCTCGATCTGGACTCGGAAAGCTTCAAAGCTGCGTAACAGTCAGACCAGGGAGCCGTCGAAAATGGCGCGGATTCACCGTCATTACTGAATACCCAAGCGACAGCGCGGTCGCGCCGATCAGGAGATCCGCAAACGGAATCACGACACCGCCACTCTGCTGTTCGGCGTCGATTTTTCCAGCGAGTGTGGCGATATCTGTCGTCAACGGGTGAATCACAACCGTCGCAAGAAGCTCGTCGACGAAGGCTTCCCGACGTGTCCGGCGCTCGACGGTGTCAGCACGGTAAATCCCGTGAACGAGTTCGACGACACCGACGGTAGACAATGCAGCGTCCTGGTCGCCAGCCGTATCGATCACACGTTGAAGGAAGTTCTGGACGGTGTCGCCGCGGCGCTCGGCCGCAATAGCGACGCTTGAATCGAGGATTAATCCCAAGCGGGAGGCGTGAGGGGTTCGCCGTGGCTGCTTATGGCGGTCTCGAGATCGTGGCCGAACCCGTCGTCGAGAGTCGCGCTCGAGCCACGCTCTTTTGCGAGGCGAAGCGACTCCGATAGCAGCCGGACGTGAGGCGTCACCGGACGAATCACCGCCACAGCTTCGGCGTCCCGTTCAATCACGATCTCGGCGCCCGCGCGTACACGCGCCAGGAGCGACGGGAAGTCATTCGCGGCTTCAGCCTCAGAGACTCGGATGGCACGCTTACTCATCTTCGTCGATTATAGCTCCCCGTTGAGGCCGGCTGCTCGCTCGGCGCGAAATTCGGCTGACCCGGTCGGTCAAATCAAGAACCAACTTCGCGCTGCACATCGGTGTTGACGTAGAGCTTCCAGCCTCGGTCGCGCACCACCTTGTCGCGCCGCGCACGGCGCGGGTTCGACGGCTTTGGCGCGTTCGCAAGGAGCGGCGCCGATTCGCGCGCGCGTGCCCGCACGTACTGCTTCAGCGGCGCCGCCTTTTCGGAGGCATCGACTTGTTCGAGCAGATAGCCAAGACGCTGTGCCCACGGAACCGGGGCGGTGGCGGCGGCGACAGTGAGCTGTTTCGGATCGATCTTCTCCGCGAGTTCAGCGAGCACGGTCGCGACCTGGTTGAGTCCACCTGCCTGATGTTGGTAGCCAACAAGGTCAAGTGCCGTGGCCTCTGGGGTGGAAACCAGCAGGGTGCCGCGAGGAGTGTTGAGGCTCTCCACCGGCACTTCGCGTAGGCGCTTGCGAATCAAGAATGCGACACGAACCCTGCCGCAAGCGATCGGGAGGCGTCGTTTTTCGAGGAACACCTGGAATTGCTGCGGTCGCTGATGAGCGGCGCCGTGATATTGCGCGGCAGTGAGCAGGCCAGCGTAGTACGGCAGGTTCAGCGTCTTCATCAGCGCCGGGATGAACTGGTCGGCGGGAAGACAACCGAGAGCACGGTATTCCTGGGGAACTATGACGTAGAAGCCGCGCGCGGGCGAGGCGATGAGACGGCGTTTGGCCAGTCGGCTGAGGGCGACCTTCGCCGCTGCAGCGGAAATACCGAGCGCTCTTGGCGCCTCCCTTGCCACGAAATGGTGGTGACCGGCAGCCGCGAGATCCTCCACATACTGCCGGGCTTTACGGCGGGGCTGTTCCGGTTTCATGCTCGTAAAGTAACTTTTTTTGTAACCTTACGACACTGGATCCTGCACACCCCTGAGCTACATTGCTCGGCTCATCTGCGCGCTCGCAAGAGAGGCGGTCAGAGGTGCCTCGCCGAAAGCCCACCTGCGCGGTCTGCTCAACTTCACGCAGTTCGGCGTCAGAGGCCGACGTTTTCACCCGCGCGATGTCCTGGACTGGATTCGTCGCGGGGCGCCAACCAGAGTTTCGTAGCCAGAAAGGAGCAATGACGTGAAGGAGGACCCATGACCATCAGGAGACGATGCACGGAACGGAGCTGCAAGAACGGACGACGCTGCCTGGATCATCTGCGGTTCGACGTGATGTGGCGCGGCAAGCGGTACCGGATGCCGGTCAACGAGTACGCGATCCCGCGGATGGAGCCAGGCAGGCAGCGTCCGATTCAATCGATGGAGGAAGCGCGCGACTGGGAACGGCGATTCATCGGCGAAGTCAAAGCGGGATTCGACCCGCAGCGGCCTCCCGATCAGCCGAAGAAGGTGAACACGGACATCAAGAACGTGTCAGCCTTCCTCGACGCGTACTTCGAACGGTGCGTGAAGCCAGCGGCGCTGCGAAGCGTCGCCACGGTGCGCAGCCAGATCGGGATCCTGAAGGAGAACCTCGGGAACTTTCCGCTGGCGGCGCTCGAGGAGCCGGACGACATCAACCGGTTCAAGACCGACTCGGAGTGGGCGGAGGATGTCGAAATCGCCTCGATGCACCGCGTGCTCGAACGGCTTCGCGCCGCGATGAACTGGGGAATAGCGCAGACTCCCCCGCTGTTCGCCAGGTCGCCCTTCCACCGCTTCGGCGTTCGCATGAACAAGAAAGCCGAAACGGTACGAGACCGTCGGGTCTCACGTGACGAGGAGAAGCGGCTGCTCGACACCGCGCTCCATCGGATGAACACTGCAGCCCACATGTTCGTCGGTGAGCTGCTGCACGACCGCATCATCGGCGCGCTGGAGCTGTGCTGCCGGCGCGGCGAGATGCTGTTGATTCAAAACAAGCGGGTGAACTGGGAGACGCATCAGGTCGGCATTCCCGGAGCAACCGCCAAGGACAAGGAGAACCGCCTCATCCCGTTCAACCCGAAGGGGCGGCTGGCGGCCATCCTGAAGCGCCGCGCGGCGCTCGGCCCGGAGGCGTTCGTCTTCGGGAGCACCCACGGCGCCTACCAGCCGACGATTCAGACGGCCTTGGGAGACGCTGAAGCTGCTGGCGAACGGCCTGGAGCCGAAGGCCGGCGAGGAAGGAGTGAAGTGGAACCAGGAACAGCTGCGCCGCATCGACCTGCGATGGCACGACCTCAGGCATGAGGGCGCGTGCCGCCTGCTGGCCGACGGCGTGGACATTCGCATCATCCAGCTGATGCTCGGCCACGCGAGCATTCAGCAGACGCAACGCTACCTGAACGTAACTGATGAAGAACTGCGGAAGGGACTGGAAGTAAGTTGGGGCCGGCCGCTTCGGGCTGTCTCAGGACAGTGAATCAGCCGATTGGTCCGACGGATTTTCCCCGAATTGTCCCCGCGGGATTGAACGACTTGCGAAAAGTTGGCTCCTCGGGCTGGACTCGAACCAGCAACCCTCCGGTTAACA
>CAZGLC010000204.1:3339-9001 GCA_964526235.1 uncultured Bifidobacteriaceae bacterium | reverse complement strand
CGCGGGGTGGAGCAGTCCGGTAGCTCGTTGGGCTCATAACCCAAAGGTCGGGGGTTCAAATCCCCCCCCCGCAACCAATTTTGCGATCGTCGGCTGACAATTGGCTGACAATTGGCTGACAATCGGTAGAACCTCAGAGGGCGCTTCGGCGCCCTTTCGCGCGTACAGGCGGGGCTCGTGAATCGCGAAACAGCAGAAGGCTGTACGATACTTCGGGGGCTGGTCGGCTCAACGGTGCACGGCCTCAACGTGAACGACGGCATCGAGGACCGCGACGAGATGGGTGTCTGCGTCGAGCCGCTTGCCGAGGCGATGGCGTTGTGGGCGCCTTTCGAGCAGTTCATCTCCCGCTCCGCCGCCGAGCGTGAAGGGCGCGAGAACGCGCGCAGCCTGGCCGGCGACCTCGACCTCACCATCTACAGTCTGCGCAAGTGGATGCGCCTGGCGCTCAATGGCAATCCAACGATCCTGCTCCTGCTGTTCACGCCAGACGATCAGTTGGTGCATTGCGACCCGCTTGGACGGGAGCTGCGCAACCTTGCGCCGATTATGATCTCGCGACGGGTTCAAGGCCCGTATCTCGGATATCTCCAAGCGCAGAAGCAGCGGCTGACCGGCGAGCGTGGGCAGAAGCGAATTCATCGGCCCGAGCTCGAAGAGATGTACGGCTTCGACACCAAGTACGCCATGCACATGCTGCGACTGGGATTCCAGGGCGTTGAGTTGCTCACGACGGGTCGTCTGAGCCTTCCGATGCGAGAACCGGAGCGTTCGTACTTGCTCGACGTGCGCCGCGGAAAGGTCAATGAACAGGAATGCCTGACGCGTGCCGGCGAGCTGGAACGCGAACTGGGCGATCTCGAGACGACAAGCCCTCTGCCGGAGGCGCCAGACGAAACGCGTGTCGAGGAATGGGTGCTTGACTCCTACCGCCGGAAATGGCGACTCTGACGCTGGCCCCTCCAAGCCCTGAGACAACGGGAACGTGCCCCAAGAGTTATTAATCGTTTCTATACGTGTTTCTTACTACGTCATCATAAGCCAATTCATTAGCATTTTGTGTATTTATCAGATGATACAATCGTTTCATCGTGGGCACGGTATCTACGGAGCTCAGCCGAGGAGTCCTTCACGCGGCGGACCTTCGGCAGCGACTTGGCGTCTCTCCAGCCACGCTGATGCGCGCCATACGGGAAGCAGGGACTGACGTTATTCCGATCGGTCGTGGCCGTGCCACGCGTTACGGGTTGCGGCAAACGTGGCCGACCTTGGACACGTCGCGTTTTCCGGTCTTTCGAATTGTGGAAACCGGAACCGCTCGGTCCGAAGGCGAACTGTTTACACTGGTGGCGCGACAGACGGTGTGGATGCCCAGCGGAACGGTGTCAGACGGCCTTCCGATAGAGGTCGCGGACGCGCGTCCATCCGGATTCCTCGGACACCACTTTGCGGCGACTCACGCCGATCTGCGCCTACCGGCGCGCCTGATCGATTGGTCCGATCATCACACTCTGCTGGCGCTGTCGCGGCGTGGTGAAGACCTGCCCGGCAATCTCATTGTTGGGGATGAGTCGTTTGCTCGCTGGCAGGCGCTCGACATTCCGGTCAGGACGCGTGGCGACTACCCTGCTTTGGCCGAGGCAACGATCGCAGGACATCCTCCGGGATCATCTGCGGGCGGTGAACGTCCGAAGTTCGGAGCCTTCGTTGACGGACGTCACGTGCTTATCAAGTTCGCCGCTCGTGGCGGTGCCGGTGATGCCGTCGCCAGGCGCTGGTGCGATCTCCTCGTGCTCGAAGCGCTGGCGCTGAATCTGGTGTCTGCTCGCGGCGTGCCCGCAGCTCAGACGAGCATCATCGACGCCGATTCGCACTATTTCCTCGAGAGCGACCGATTCGATCGCGTCGGCATCAGGGGCCGTGTCGCCGTATTGACCCTGGCGGCGGTTCACGACGATCCCGCGGACCCATGGGCTCGCGCGGCTGTTCTCCTGAGAGACGCCGGGCGTCTGTCTCATGAAGATGCCCGTCGCCTTCAGTGGCTCGATGCGTTCGGCGCCCTCATCGCCAATACGGATCGGCATCCGCACAACGTCGTTTTTTTTACTGACGATGCCACGCTGCGGCTTGCGCCGGCCTTCGATCAGGTATCGATGCTGTACGCGCCGACGGCCGATGGCCAGGTGGCGCCGCGATCCTTTGCACCGCCGCACGCGACCGCCGATACGCTGGAGGTGTGGGATGACGCCCGCGCGGCCGCGCGTGAGTTCTGGCAACGGGCGAGCGATGACGCTCGCGTGTCGGATGATGTCCGGACGTTGTCTGCCGCGAACGCGAATGCGCTCGTCAACTGAGTGCGCGCTCCGATGAACGATCCTTCGGGAACGGCCTGGCGCACGAAGGAGACCACCGGTATCGGCGATGAGCGGACCGCTCAATCCTCGCGGTCCAGGAACAGCTCAGACTCGTCTCCAAGTTTTGTATCTGTCGATTCGAAGAGGCGCGTTGTCGGAGGACGACGACCCTTGTAGTAACGCGACGCGACCACGCGCAACCCCTTTCGAACCGCCGCGAGCGTCGTCGTCGTCGTCGTCGCGGTCGGGTTTGGGCTTGCGCTGGTCGTGCGGCACCGTGACGGTGACGACGCACTGGCCGCTGTTGCCGGCCAGATCGGTCCCCGTATAAGTGAAGCTGTAAATCCGGCCGGTGCCCTTGCCCTTCCGCTTGGCGCGGACACGTCCTTGCGTGTCCGCCGTGCCGACGATGAATCCTTCGATCCCTTCCGACTCGTTGCTGACCGCCGCCGTCAGGATGAACTTATCGAAGCCGGACACGCCGTCCGTGCCTGTGACGGATGCCGTCACCGGGACACGGCGGCCGTTCGGCGGCCAGATCGTCGATGGAGTAATGCTGCACACCAGGGCGGGACGCGACTTGTCGATGCTGATCCCGGTGATCTCCCCGGTTGTGCTGTTGCCGGCCCGATCGACGAACGTGTGGCTGCCGCCCTGATTGGCGCCCTCGCCAGTGAACACCTGCATGGCGGTCGGAGTGCCGTCGATACCCGACAGCATATCGGTGGCCGTGAACGTCGCCACGACGTCCGTGTTGTTCCACCCGCTGGCATTCGGTGCCGGCGCGCGGCTCACGGTGACATTCGGCGGCGTTTTGTCGATATTGATGCCGCCAATCGTCGCGGTGGCCGTATTGCCCGCGAGATCCACGAACGTGTGCGAGCCGCTCTGGCCGGCGCCCTCGGCGGCGAAGACCCGCACGACGGTCGAATCGCCGGCAATGCCGGAGGTGGCGTCGGACGCGCTGAACGTCGCGGTCACATCGGTGTTGTTCCAGCCGTTGGCATTCGGGCCGGGCGTGCGGCTCA
Organism: uncultured Bifidobacteriaceae bacterium; assembly: GCA_964526235.1. Classification (GTDB taxonomy): domain Bacteria; phylum Acidobacteriota; class Vicinamibacteria; order Vicinamibacterales; family UBA2999; genus MELF01. Next base: position 5,619 of record CAZGLC010000204.1, on the reverse strand, counting down.
CGTCGACGATCGCCGGGGGCGTCGCATCGCGTGTGATCGTCACGCTCGCCGAGGCCGGGCCGCCGGCGCTCGTGGCCGTGCAGGTGAACGTCACGCCCGCCGTGTCGGCTGTCACTTCGGTGTCGCCGCAGCCGTCCTTCGACGAGATCGCCGATTCCGGATCCGCGACCGTCCACGTCACCACGACATTGCCGACGTACCAGCCGTTGCCGCCGAGCGCACCGGTCGAGACCGGTGTGATCTCCGGCGGCGTCGTGTCACACGGCGTGCCGGTGACGTTCAACCGGTACACGGTCGCGAGAGGCTCCGGCACCAACGTGCGTCCACCGGGCTGACTGAGGCCGTTGAACGTGCCGAAGACGCCGTTCCGCGAGCCGAAGGTCATGAAATCGTACGAGCCTTCGGGGCAGATGCCGTTGACGACGCTCAGATCGACGATGCCCGCGAGCGTGGCGAGCCCCGTCACATTCACCTGGTCATACAGACCGGGCGTCGGCCCGCCGATCTCGACGTGGAGCGTGCTGCCGGCGGCCTGGGTGTAGGTCCCCAGAATGTTCAGGATGCCCGGCGACAGGCCGGGCCTCAGGTGCCCCGCGCTGTTGTTGACGTTGACCCCGACGGTGCCGGTCCCTCCGAAACTGGCGCCGCCCGCCAGCAGGAGCGTGCCGCCGCCGGCGAAGCTGCCGGGGCTTTCGTTCGTCATCGCCGGCGATCCCGGGCCGGTCAGCGTCAACTGGTTCCCCGCGCCGATCGTGAACGTGCCGCGGTTGACGTATGTGGCGCCGGACTTGTTGAACGTCGCGTTGTCGTTGACGTTCATGGTTCCGAGGTTGAGCAGGTCGCTCTGGAAGGTGCGGGCGCTGCCGCTGGCGCTGGTGTCGAGGATGTCGATGATGCCGCGGTTTTCGAGCGTGCCGGTGGTGACGGTGAAGGTTACGCCTGCCGTGCCGCCCGAGCTGTCGAGGACGATGCGCCCGCGATTCGTGAATCCGGCAGGGGCGGTGACGACCACCGAGCCGTTCGGCGTCACGCCGAGCATCTGCACCTGCTGGGCGGCTGCGATATGCCCCGTGAGCGTGTTGCCCGTATCGCGGAAGACGAAATCGCCGGCGCCTTCCGATCCCGGGCCGATGTTCAAGGTGGACCCGTCCGTCACATGGACCACCCCGGTGATGGCGCCGCCGTTGAAATTGAAGGTGTCCTCCTGGAGCCTCAAGGTGCCGGTCACCGTCAGCGTGCCGGCCGCCTGTGTAATGGTCCCGTTGCCGGCACTGCCGCCGTCGAGCAGCACTTCGATGCCGGCCGCGATGGTGAACGTGTTGTGGTTGACCACGGTCTTCGAGGCGCCCAGCTCGGCGTTGTCGGTCACGGCGATCGTGCCGTGATTGACGAGGTCGGCATTGAGGAGGCGTCCGCCGGCGCTCGGGCCGGGCGGGGTCTTGAGCGCAGGGTTGTCGCTGATCTGGATGGTGCCGTAATTGGTGAGCGTCCCGCTCGTCAGATGAAACGCGGCGTCGGCGCTCAAACTCGCGTGCTCGCTGTCGAGCACGATGGTCCCGTGGTTCGTGAATCCCGCTGACGCCGTCATCGTGGCGGAGCCGCCAGAGGAGCCGAGGATGCGAATCGTCTGAGCCGCGGCCAGGTTTCCGCTGTAGGTGGTATTGCCGTCGCGAATGGCGAAGGCACCGGCTCCCTCGGACCCCGGGCCGATGTTCAGCGCGCCGTCGATCTCCAGGCCAACGGTCCCGACGATAGTTCCGCCGTTGAACGTGAAGATGTCCCTCTGGAGCTCGAACTGCCCCCCCGCCGCGACGGTGAGCGTGCCGGCCTCCTGCGTGAACGTCCCGGTCTTCGTGGAGCCGAGATCAAAGGCCAATACGAACGGCGCATCGATCGTCACGGTGCCGTAGTTGGTGACCTTCGAAGCCGCCCCCAGTTCCCCGCCGTGGCCGATGTGAATCGTGCCGTGATTGTCGATGTCGCCGTCGAGCAGGCGTCCGCTGGTGCTGGCCGGACCGGTGAACTCGATCGTGCCGTGGTTGTCCAGCAGGCCGCCGACCGTGAGCGTGGCGTCGTTTGTGCCTCCGGTGCTGTCGAGGCGAATGTCGCCGTGGTTGGTAAAGGCGTCCGCGGTCACACTCACGTCGCCGCTCGAGGCGTTCGCCTGGAGCAGCACCGTCTGGCCGACCGCGACGTCGCCCGTCAGCGTGCCACCGGTATCCCGGAACACGAAGTCGGCCGTCTCGTCCGAGCCCGGCCCGATGGCGAGGTCCGAACCAT
>CAZGLC010000204.1:0-3239 GCA_964526235.1 uncultured Bifidobacteriaceae bacterium | reverse complement strand
AACACGAAGTCGGCCGTCTCGTCCGAGCCCGGCCCGATGGCGAGGTCCGAACCATTGATGAGGAATATCGTGCCGGTGATATCGCCGCCGTTGAAGTTGAATATGTCGTTGCGGAGCGTGACTCCTGCTCCGACGGTCAAGGCACCGGCCTCTTGCGTGAACGTTCCCTTGCTCGCCTCGACCGCACCGCCCTCGAACGTCAGCGTCTGCCCCGCGGCGACCGTCACCGTGTAGGTGCCGTCGAGCGTAATGCAGACGGCGTCAGTCAAGGCCGGAATGACACCCGTGCTCCAGTTCCCGGGCGTGATCCACAACCCGCCGGCGGCGTTGGTCCATGAGTTCGAGCACCCGATCTCGCGCGTGAACAGAATGTCTGCGTCGGCAGCCATGCCGCTCGCGCTGCTCGGCCAGACGAAATGCGACGGGCTGCCGATCGTCGCGACGCCGCCGAACGGGACCCCGCCGCCCATGGCCTGAAGGCTCTGCGCCGCCGCAAACGACCCGCCGCCGTCATCGGACCGCCGGACGAACGGCCCATGGAGCACGCCCATGCCGTCTGCGATCGTCCAGCTCACGATGATGAGCGTCCCCATCGCGGAGATACCTGGATTGCCAAGGGTCTCGCCGGCGCCCGCCGCTGCCAGCGGCGAGAGCGGCGAGAACGTCGTGCCGTTATTGCCGGAACTGCTCAGCACCGCCGACGCGCCTTCCCGCCAGAACACGTGGAGCGCGCCGGGATAGGCCACCGCAGGCGATCCGGAGTCGACACCCGGCGAGGCGGAGAGGAACAGGGGCGCGTCGAATGTCGTCAGACCAATGATTGGCGACGTGCCGTGCGCCACGAAGACATCGCCCTCGCCTGCTGACATCGCCGTCCAGACCACGGCGAGATGGGTGCCATTAGCCGCAATCCGTGGTTCGCGCAGGACGGCATCGTCGATTCCCATTGCGACAGTGAGCGCTTCGAAGTCCACGCCGTTCGTCGATCGAAGGTGGAGGATGTCATCGGACGCGGATGGACGCGGAGATCCTACACGGACCTCCGCTGCGTGAAAATCGGATTCGCGGGGACGCGAGCGACTGTTGCGCCGAGGGCAAAATGTGTGTCGGAACCGCACGTCTCGGAGCACGACCATTTTTGTAATAAGCTCGACTCCACACGAGGAGCCCTGCATGCGCACCCGCGTCTGGATCGTCGTCGCGATCGTGGCTGCCGCCGCGGTCGTGGCGTTCTTCTGGCGGCAGATGCCGCCGGCGGCGGGCCAGACCGGCGCGTACCAGGCGCCGCGCACCGCCGACGGCCGCCCCGACCTGAACGGGATCTGGCAGGCGCTCAACACCGCGCACTACGACCTCGAGGCGCACGAAGCGCGTCCGGCGCTCGCCATCATGCCGGCTCCGCCGCGCGGCGGCGGCGTGAATCGAGCGACAACCGTCGATCTGCCCGTGCCGGACGTGCGCGCGCTCGGCGCCGCAGGCGGCGTGCCCGCCGGCGAGAGCGTCGTGGTCGATGGAGAGATTCCCTATCAGCCGGCCGCGCTCACGCAGAAGCAGGAGAACGCGGCGCGGTGGCTCGAGCGCGATCCGGAGATCCGCTGCTTCATGCCGGGCGTCCCGCGCGCCACCTACATGCCCTATCCGTTCCAGATCCTCCAGGGTGCGGACACGATCCTCATGGCGTACGAGTACGCCGGGACGACGCGCACGATCCACATGACCGAGGTGGAGGACAATCCGGTGCCGACGTGGATGGGCCTGTCGCGCGGCCGCTGGGACGGCGACACGCTCGTCGTCGACGTGAGCGACTTCAACGACCAGACGTGGTTCGACCGCGCCGGCAACTTTCACAGCGAGGCGCTCCGCGTGACCGAGCGTTATACTCCCGTCAGTCCGTATCACCTCATGTACGAAGCGACGATCGACGACCCGAAAGTATTCACGCGTCCCTGGACGATCCGCATGCCCCTCTACCGCCGCTACGAGCCCGACAAGAAGGTCCTGGAATACAAGTGCACCGAGTTCGTGGAGCAGCTGATGTACGGGGAGCGCGGTCTCGTCGATCCGTCGACCGGCCGGCGGAACCCGTAACGGAGCGAACGATGACAGTCCGCAGATGCGCGATGGTTGGCCTGGCCGCGGTGCTGGCGGCCGGCTGTGGGTTCTCCTCGGCGCCGGCAGCCGAGGGCACGTGGACGACCCCGCGGACGGCATGGGGCGACCCCGACCTGCAGGGCGTCTGGCGCTACGAGGGCGCGGTGCCGCTCGAGCGGCCGAAGGAGCTCGCCGGACGCGAGTTCCTGACCGACGAGGAGATCGCCGAGCGCGAGGGCATTGAAAAGGAGATGGCGGCCAACCGGCTGGCGGGGCTCGAAGGCGCCCCGGTTGGACGGCGCTCGATCGCCGAGTCGCCGATCCGCGGCAACGAGTACAACAGCTTCTGGCAGGACCATGGACGGCCGCGCCGCGTCTTCAAGCAGACGTCGCTCCTGGTCGACCCGCGCGACGGCCTGCTGCCGTATACACCCGAGGCGCGGAAGGCCGAGATGCGCGCCCAGGCGCGGTACGGCGTCGGCCCCTACGAGTCGTACCTGGATCCCGACACCGGCGAGCGGTGTCTGACCGACGGCGTCACGGCGATGATGTGGCAGGGGCCGAACGGCGGGCACAACATGATCGTGCAGAGCCCGGGCTACGTGACCATCCTGCACGAGGAGTATCGCGACCGGCGGATCATTCCCGTCGGCGCGCGGGCGCACGGCGCCGTCCGGCAGTGGCTCGGCGATTCGGTCGGCCGCTGGGAGGGTGAGACGCTGGTCGTCGAGACGACGAACGTCGTGGACCGCACCAACTACGAGTGGGCCAACATCTGGACGCGGGCGTCGGAGACGCTGACGCTCGTCGAGCGCTTCACGCGCGTCGCCGACGACACGATCGAGTACCGCATCACGGTCGACGACCCCGCCACGTTCGCGCGGCCGTGGACGGCGAACATTCCGATCACCCGGCTGCCGGACGGCACCCGGATCTACGAGTACGCCTGCCACGAGGGGAACTACGCGCTGCCGAATCTGCTGAGCGGCGGGCGCGCCCAGGCGCGGGGCTCCAAGTGAGGGTCGTGCTGGCGGCCGCCGCGATCGCCCTGGCCGCGGCGCGGGTCGAGGCGCATCATGCGTTCGCCGCGGAGTTCGACGCCAACAAGCCGATCAAGCTGCGCGGCACCGTCGTCAAGATGGAGTGGA
>CAZGLC010000203.1:6078-9022 GCA_964526235.1 uncultured Bifidobacteriaceae bacterium | reverse complement strand
TCGTCTAGAAATCGAGCTGCGCGCTGAACTTGAACATCCGCCCGCCGAGGATCTGAATCGGCTGCAGCCACTGGCCGCCTGTCGCGCCCGCGTAGCGTGTCGTCATGTTCAGGACGTCGCCCGCGTTGAACAGGTTGTAGAAGTCCGCGTTGCCGCGGATGCGCGTCCGCGCGAGGCGGAACGAGCGCGTGAGCCGCAGGTCGACCTGCTGGAGGCGATCCTCGAACTGCGCCCCGCTCGGCACCATGTCGACGACGACGTTCGCCGTGCACGGCGAGACGCCGCGGCACTGACCGAGATCGCGGCCGAGCGACGGGCGAATCTCCGCGTTGGTGAACACGCGGCTCGCCGTGATCGGAATGCCCGGGATGTTCTGGTAGGTCGCGCTCACCTGGAAGTCCCACGGCAGCGGGTAGATCGCCAGGAACTTCACCTGCGTGGAGTTCGCCCATGGCCGGGTGGTCCTGCAGAACTCGGACGTCCGCGGCACCAGCGGCGCGTTCGCGGCGACGGCCGCGCCGAAGAGCGTGTCGACGCGCACCTGCGGCATCGCATTCAGCCCGCAGGTATCGCTGACGGTCCGCCCGGTGCTCAGGCCGCCGCCCACCTGCGCGCCGGTGCCGAACCGGGCGTTCAGCGTCACATCGACGCCGTTGAAGACCTCGGTCTGCGTGCCGTAATTCGACGACTGCGTCACGACGTTGCTGACACGACCGAACGCGGTCGGCCGGATGTCGAACAGGCCGCAGATCTCGTTGCCGCCGCCACCCGGCAACCGCGGATCCCGCGGCGCGGTGATGCAGAACGGATCGTAGTCGGCGGCCGTGACGGCCTGGTTGTCGGTGGCGAGCAGGCCGCGGTGCCAGGTGCGGAAGTAGCCGACGTTCAACGCCAGGTTCGGACGCAGCTCCTGCTGCACAGACGTCGACACCTGCCAGTTGCCCTCCTGAAGGTTGAAGCCCTCTCGAGCATCGTCAGCGCGGCGCGTGTTGCCGCCGCGTATCTGCCCGAACGTCAGGTCCGACCACGGGCCGCACTCGCCGTTCGCCACCGGGCTGCGCAGATCGCAGTCGGGCACGTAGTTGCGGTTGGCATCGCTCCAGGTTCGTGCGGTGCTCGCGGCCTGGTTGCCGGCGGGGATATCGATCCCGGCAATCTGGTAGCGGGTGAATCGCCCGAGCGACGCCTTGAGCGCCGTCCGGCCGTTGCCGAACAGGTCGTACGCGACGCCGACGCGCGGATTGATGTTCGTCCAGTTCGGCGCGTTCTTCGTCTCGGGGAAGCTCCGCGCGGGCACGAACGGCCCGGCCGCAATCTCGGTGGCTGGCGCGCCGCCGTTGAAGTTGTTGAACCGCACGCCGAGATTCAGCGTCAACTGGCGGACCGTCCACTGGTCCTGAACATACGCCGCAATGTCGCGCGTGCGCCAGATCTGCTCGAACGGCACGGCAAAGATCGTGACCTGCTGGGGGATCCGATCGCGGAACGTGTACGACCGGGCGCCGTTGATCTGGTTGGCATCGGTCGCCTTGCCCGGGCTCCCCTCGGAGTACTCGGCCATGTCGAGCCCCGCCTTGAACGCGTGCGAGCCGGTGATGTACGACATCGAGACCCGCTGGCGGTACTGCCGATTGTGTTGCACGCGGTAGCCCTGGGCGTGGCTGACCCCCAGCGCGCGCGAGCCGTAGCGGAAGTTCCCCGAAAGCTCGGTGATCGCGATCGTGTCGAGCCCCACGCTCGGATCGGTCCGCAGCGTGTTGTTGTCGAACACGTTCGCCGAGGCACCCGCCTCGAAGAGCAGCCGGTTCGTCGCCGGGTACGTCCAGGTGACGAGCGGCAGGTAGTTCACCTTGTAGTTGTGCGCGCCGACCGCCTCGGGCGTGCCCTGCACGCCCTGCTGCGGCCCGAGCTCGAGCAGCGGCCAGAAGCAGCTGCAGTTCGGCTGCACTTCGTACGAGGCGACGATCTTGTGCTTCATCGCGGCCTGCCACGTGAGCCGCAGGCTGTAGTCACGATAGAAGTCGTTGGTGTGCCCCGGGCGCGCCGGGTCCGGTTCGTAGAACGTCACGCGATACACCGGATCCGTGCTGACGTTGGTGTTCTGCAGCTTGTTGAAGAAGTTCCCCTGCTGGTACTGCTGGTTCCCGCCGAACCGGTAGGCGTTGTAGAACCACAGCTTGTCGCGTACGATCGGACCGCCAATCGCGCCGCCCGTGTCGTAGTGCTGCTTGAGCGACGGCGAGAAGTTCAAGCCCCGCCGGCGCAGATCGTCGGTCAGGTTGCCCGCCTGCAGGTCGGGACTGCTGTGCGAGGTGCTGAAGCTGCCGGAGAAGACGTTCCCGCCGTCCTTCGGCACGATGTTCATCTGCACGCCGCCGGTGGCGCGCTCGGCCGACATGCCGCCGGTCTCGACGACCACTTCCTCGAATGTCAGGTTGTTGAAGACGAAGATCGCGCCGCCCTGGAGCCGCTGCGCCAGGCCGTTCATCACCGGCACGTTGTCCTCGGCGCGGCTGCCGTGGATGCCGAACGCGTTGCCGCGCTCGTCGAGGCCGCCGACGCTCTGCCACACGGCGCTGCCGTAGGTTGCGCCAGGGATAATCTGCGCGTACATCGCGAGGCGCCCTGTCGTCGGGAGCGCGTCGAGCGTCTCGCGTTCGAGCGTCGTCTGCTGGCGGACGTTGGAGATGTCGACGACGGGCGTCTCGCCGGTGACGGTGATCGTTTCCTCGACCGTGCCGACCCTCAGGTCGGCATTGACCGCGGCGGTGAACCCGGTGGTGAGCTCCAGCCCGTCCCGCCGGAACGTGCTGAACCCGGGCAGCGTGAACGTCACGGCATAGACGCCGGGCCGCAGATCGACGATGCGGTAGAGGCCCTGACCGTCGGTGACGACCGTGCGGACCTTGTCAATGAGCGCCGGGCTGGCGGCCTCGACCGTCAC
>CAZGLC010000203.1:0-5978 GCA_964526235.1 uncultured Bifidobacteriaceae bacterium | reverse complement strand
TGACGACCGTGCGGACCTTGTCAATGAGCGCCGGGCTGGCGGCCTCGACCGTCACCCCAGGCAGCACGCCGCCGGATGCGTCGCGGACGACTCCGGCGATCGAAGCGCTATCGGCAACCTGCGCGCGCGCCGCGGCAGGCGCCAGCAACATGGACCACACGACGACGACGAACCAGACGGAACGCGATCCCATGGGCTTCCCTCCTAATAAGTAACGAGAGGACGCCGGGCCTTTCCCCGCAAAACTGGTCTTCGGACGCCACGCGCTTAATAGCACCCGGATCCGCTGGCCGTCAAGGCATTCATGGCCGGCCGGCCGCTTTCGCCACGACGGCAATCGGGTCCGCACCGCCGTGGATGTGGAGCACCTGCGCCACGTCGAGCTTCAGCCGCTCGATATTCTCGTAGAAATTGACCACGAACGGCGGCGGCGCCGGGTACGGCTTGGCGCCCGGCCGCGGGTGGAACGCATCCGCCTGTATGAGGATCCGCTCCTTCGGCAGATACGCCATCAGCAGGCCGTCGTTGTGCAGGTTCCCGCGGATGTGGTGCAGCTCGAGCGTCTGCGCGCCGTCGGTCAGGACACGCCTCGCGCCGACCCCTTCGACGAGGGTCTTCCGGTTCGATGTCGCCAGACTGTCCGGATTGATCCGACGCGGCAGCGCGAAGATCTTCTCGAAAAACGGTTTGTTGAGCTCGTGCGTCAGGATGGTGACGCCTTCGGCCGCGAACGCCCGCACGCCGCCGGCGTGATCGAAGTGCGCGTGCGTGTTCACGAGATAGCGGATCGGCTTGGACGGGGCCAGCCGCTTCACTTCAGCCATCACGGCATGCGACCTCGCGTCGTTGCCGAGCCCTTCCACGACCACGAGATGATCCGAGAACTCCACGAGCACGCTGTTCAGCCCCGCCGTGATCAGCCAGACGCCGTCGCCGAGGCGCTCGGACTTCGCCGCCTGCCCGCCCTCGCCGGCGGGCGGATTCACCTTCACCTCGAGACCCGAGGCGCCGTTCGGCTGCACGCTGCTGACGGTGATGTCGAGCGTCGGATGGCCGCCCTGCCGCTCGACGATCCTCGACGGAAACTGGATTCCGCCGTAATCGCGATACCCGGAATAGAGCGCCTCGAGGAGCATGTCGCCGAGCATCGTGTTGTCGATTCGCGTCTCGACGCGCGTGATCAGGTTCTGATCGTCGAGCGTGCCCGTCACCGTGTACTTGCCGAGCGCCGTGAAGGTGAGCATGCGCCGGCCCGCGACGGCGCCGGCCGTCGCCTTGTTCGCCGCGGCGCCCTTGAGGAAGCCGTGCGGCGTCAGCCAGATCTGGAGCTGCCCGACCTCGGTTTGCGGCGACGCCTGGCGCACGATCGTCTGCTCGCCCAGGATCGGGCGCATGCCGCCCTGGCCCGTCGTCGCGTTGAACCCGCCCGCGCCGCCGCCCCGCGCCGGGTTCTCCTCGTCAACGCGCACCAGCTCGTCGCGAAAGCCCGGCACGTCGTAGCGCACCCCGGCGCTGTACTTCACCACGCGGAACCGCGGCCACGGCGCCTCCGGCCTTGCGTTCTGTCCGACCATGAACACGGCGCCCGCGCCGGCATACTGCACCGACTGCACGCCGGCCGTTCCCATGGCCTTCATCGCCGCGTCGAGGACCGCCGCTCCGTCCTGCGCGCCGGACGGGACACCCGCCACCGTGCCGCACAGCAACGCCGCCACCAGGACCTTCCGCATCCGTACCCTCCGCCAGGTTGCCGCCAATTCTACGCTCTTTGCGCGCAAAGGACGGCCCCGGCTACACTCTGCCGATGCGCCGAACATTGCTGCTCCTGCCCGCCTCGGTTGTCGTCCTGATCGGACTGCTGGCCATTCCCGCGTCGCTAGCACCCCACCGCGCAAGCGCGGCGGGGACCCCGCTGCAGGAACGGACCGCCAAAGGGGGCGTGGGCGACATCACCGGCCCGTACGAGGTGCCCGACCCGAAGTGGCCCGCCTGGGCGCACCCGTACCCGAAGCCGGGCCACATCTGGGGCTCGCAGGGCGGCGTCTTCGCCGAGTCGCCCAATCGCATCTACCTCGCCAACCGCGGCGAGCTGAAGCTTCCGGACACCGTGCCGCCGAACTTCCCGGGCAACTGGGGCTTCTTCAACCAGCAGGCGGCCACCCAGCCGATCGCCAACATGGTCAACTGCATCGTCGTCGTCGACGGCGAGGGGCGGCTGCTCGAGGCGTGGAACCAGTGGGATCACCTCTTCGAGTGGGGCCGGGGACCGCATCAGATCTACATCAGCCCCTACGACCCCGAGCGGCACGTCTGGGTGGTCGACGACATGCGCCATGTGATCTTCAAGTTCACGCACGACGGCAAGCGCCTCGTGCAGACGATTGGCATCCTCGACGAGTTCGGCGACAACGAGGACCTCACGCGGCTGCGCCGGCCGACGATGATCGACTGGCTGCCGGACGGGACGTTCTTCGTGGCCGACGGCTATGGGAATACCCGGGTGGTGAAGTACGACAAGGACGGCAAGCCGCTGCTGAAATGGGGGACGCGCGGCACCGGCCCGGGCCAGTTCAACACGCCGCACGGCATTGCCGTCGGCGGCTCGCCGGCGCGCGTGTTCGTCTCCGACCGCGGGAACCGGCGGATTCAGGTGTTCGACGTCAACGGCACCTTTCTGGACGAGTGGCCCGGCATCGCACCGCACAGCATGATGATGAGCGCCGACGAGCACGTCTGGGCCGTCGACAGCATCTCGGATCGGATCGTCAAGTTCGATCTGGCCGGCAACGTCGAATACTCCTTCGGTCAGTTCGGGACCCGCCCGGGCTACACGTGGGCGATGCACCAGATCTCGGCCGACCAGGCGGGCAATCTCTTCATCGCCGAGGTCTTCGGCGGCCGCACGCAGAAGTACCGGCCGAAGCCCGGCGCCAATCCGACGCATCTGGTCCGCGGCCGGTCGCTCGTGCCGATGGCCGGTTCGACGGGTAATTGACCGCCGGGTCCGCCGCTCCATTTATCCGCGGACCCGGCCTACGTACGGAGGCGCAATGACCCGACGTCTTGTGGTGTTCTTCGCGGTGGCAGTGATCCTGCCCGCACTCGTGTCGGCCCAGGCGCGGCCCGACTTCTCCGGCACGTGGACACACGCCTCGAGCGTCCCGCCGAACTATCCGGGATCGAACGGCTGGGGCGTGCCCTCGCCGACGATCGTCATCAGGCAGAACGCTACCGAGATCGCGATCGAGAGCGGTCAGTTCGGCCGGACGCCGATGAACGTCGCCTTCAGGCTCGACGGCAAGGACACGATGTGGGAGGCGCCATCGGCGAGCCAGTCGGGCAGCACGGCGCTCGTGAAGTGGAGAACGAAGGCGAGTTGGGACGGAAGCCGGCTCGTGCTCTACACCTGGAACACGGCGCTCAACCAGATGCGCGACATCATGACCCTGGGCGGTGGCACGCTGACCATCGTGCGTGCCACCGAACAGCCTGGGCCGTCAACGAACGCCACGCTGACGTATGCGAAGGCGCCTTAGGTCGGTTGCGTGGTGATTCTCAACAGCTTGATCAGATTCCCGCCGAGGATCTTCTCCTTGTCGGCGTCGCTCAGGAACGACGCCTTCAGGATGAAGTCGATGCCCACGGGCCAGTCGAACGGCCAGTCGGTGCCGTACACGAGGTGATCGACGCCCACCTCGTTCACGAGGTGGCGCAGGCCGTTCTCGCGGAAGATCATCGAGTCGACCCAGATGTTCGAACGGAAGTAGTCGCTCGGCCTCCGCTTCAGCGCGCGGCACTCCTCGCCGATGTTCCCGCCGCGGCCGCAGGCCGCGTCCGACCGCCCCGAATACGACGGGAGATAGCCGCCTGCGTGCGCCGCGGCGATCTTCAGGCCCGGGAAGCGGTCGAACGTCCCCTCGAAGATCAGGTGCGACAGAAAGACCGTGGTCTCGAGCGGATTGCCGATCGTGTTGCCCAGTCCGCCCTTCCCCGACAGGCGGGCGTTCGCGGTCGTGCCCGGCGCCTGCTGCGGGTGCGTGAACAGCACGATGTCGAGTTCCTGCGCCTTGGCCCCGAACGGGTCGAACTTCCGGTCCGACAGCTCCATCCCCTCGACGCTGCCGCCGATCGGCGCGCCGCGGAAGCCGAGCTTCCTGACGCCGAACTCGAGCTGTTCGGCTGCGAGGTCCGGGTGCTGCAGCGCGCAGGTCGCCATGCCGACGAAGCGATCCGGGTACTTCTTCACCCAGGCGGCGGTCCGCTCGTTCTGGAAGTCGCAGACCCGCCGGGCAAGATCGCGGTCGGCGGCATACCACCAGGGATTCATGTTGAGGGCCATGATGTCGATGCCCTCTTTGTCCATGTACTGCAGCCAGTGCGGTCCGAGATAGCGATCCTTGTTCCCGGCCTGGCCCTTGAACTCCGCCTCGAGCGGCGTGCCGCGCACGATGTCGATCACTTCCGGAATGAAGTGGTGGGCGTGAACATCGATCACCGTGATGCGGCGGCCGCCGAGCGTCACCCGACGGCGCCCGCCCGCCGGCGCCTGCACCGCGCCTGCGAGGCCGTGGGCGCCGGCGACCATTCCCGCCGTGACGCCCGCGACGTTCCTGAGGAAATCTCTCCGATTTGGCATGTTGTGTCTCCGAAGTCGGTGGTCGGTAATCGGTAGTCGGTAGCACGCGGACGCCCGCGACTACCGGCTACCAGCTACCAACTCGCTACCGACTACCAGCTACCGACTACCACCTAGAAAGTCAGCTGCGCGCCGATCTTGATCACGCGGCCGCCCATGATCTGGACCGCGTTCCGCCACGTGGCGCCGTAGCGGGTATTCTCGTTCAGTACGGTGTTCTCGTTCAACAGGTTGTAGAGGTCGAAATTCCCCTGCAGCCTATTGCTCCCGCCGAGCGAGAAGAAGCGACTGAAGCGCAGATCGATCTGCTTGATCCGCTCGCCGTAGATCGTGTTGTTCGGAATCAGATCGAACGTCACGTTCTGATTGCACGCGCCCGTCGCGGTGGGGCACGCCGCCAGGTTCCGGCCGAGCGACGGGGCGATTTCCGCGTTGCTCGCCACGTAGGTCGCCCGGATCGGGAAGCCCGGGATGTTCTGGTAGATCGCGCTCGCCTGGAGGCCCCACGGGAGTGGATAGACGACGGCGAACTTCACCTGCGTGGAGCTCCCCCAGGGCCGGCTCACACGGCAGAACCCGGGGCGCGTATCCCTCGAGTTCCCCCCCAGCCCTCCTCCCTGTTCGGGTGTTCCGGCGATGAGACTTCCGGGCGCGTTGATCCCCGCGCCCGGCGAATCGACAGCGAGGCAGAAGTCCGTGACGGTGCTGCCGACCGAGAGGCCGCCCTGCACGCTCGCGCGCTGCGCGAAACGCGCGTTCACGGCGATATCGACGCCGTCGAAGACCTCGGTGATATCGCCGTAGTTGCTCGCCTGCGTCCGCACGTTGCTGACCTGGCCGAACCGGGCCGGTTTGATGTCGTACAGATCGCACAACTGTCTGCCGCTCACGTTGGACGGCAGGCGGCTGTCGGTCGGCGCGGTGATGCAGAAGGGATCGAAGTCGGCCGGCGTCACGAGCTCGTTGTCGATCAGCTGGAACCCGCCGTACCACGTGCGGAAGTAGCCGACGTTGATCCCGATGTTCTGCCGCAGCTCGTGCTGCACCTGCACCGACCCCTGCCAGTTGTAGTTCTGCAGGTTGAACCCTTCCCGCGCGTCGTCGGCGAAGCGCACACTCGGCCTTGTCCCCCCGAACGTGCGGTCGCTCCACGCGCCGCACTCCCCGTGCGCCAGCGGGTTCAGCAGATCGCAATCCGGCACGTAGTTGCCGTTGATGTCGTTCCAACTGCGGTCGGTGAACTGCGACATGTTGTCCACCGGCCGGTTGACCGCCACGCCGGTGTTGCGGAAGGGATACCGACCAAGCGACACCTTGAGCGCCGTCCGCCCGGTGCCGAACA
>CAZGLC010000202.1:0-9071 GCA_964526235.1 uncultured Bifidobacteriaceae bacterium | reverse complement strand
GGGCGCCGGCTGGTGGGAATCGCGTCCAGCAGCTCGCGTGTCAGCGTCGTCTGCTGCCCCACGTTCTGGACGTCGACGACCGGCGCCGTCCCGGTCACCGTGATGGTCTCCTCGACGGTGCCGACCCGCATGTCGGCGTTCACCGTGGCGGTGAAGGCCGTCCTCAGCTCGATGCCTTCCCGTCGGAAGGTGCTGAACCCCGGCAGCGTGAAGGTGACGGCGTAGGCGCCGGGTCGAAGATCGACAATCCGGTACAGGCCCTGGCTGTCGGTAACAACCACGCGGACCTTTTCGATCAGAGCGGGGCTGGCCGCCTCTACCGTCACACCCGGCAGGACGGCGCCCGACGTATCGCGTACGACCCCGGCGATGTTGCCGGTTTCGGCCTGGGCCGAAGCGAAGGTCGGCAGGAACAACACACACGACAGAACGACGACGACGAAACGCGCGAGTGTCTGCGGAGTCATCGGGTTCCCTCCTTCAGGAGCGTGCGGAACCGCGTCTCCCGCGCGACGCCGGAGACGGGGTTACGACGCGATGCGAAGCGGTTTCATCAAGTTCCCTCCAAGAATCGCCACCTTGTCGGCGTCGGTTAGAAATGATGCGTTCAAGATGAAGTCAATGCCCACAGGCTCTGCGACTTGGCATCGCCTTCTCCCAGAGGCGCCGGGTCCGGCGGCGCCCGTCATCTGCGCCGCCGGACCCGCCCTCCGTACCTACCAGCTACCGGCTACCAGCTACCGGCTAGGTCAGAAATTCAGCTGCCCGCCGACCTTGATCACCCGTCCGCCCATGATCTGAACCGCGTTCCGCCAGGCCGCGCCGTAGCGGGTGATTTCGTTCAGCACCGTGTTCTCGTTCAGCACGTTGTAGATGTCGAAGTTGGCCTGAACCCGACTGCTCCCTCCCAGATTGATGAAACGGCTCAAGCGCAGGTCGATCTGCTTGATCCGCTCGCCGTAGAGCGTGTTGTTGGGGATCAGGTCGAACGTCACGTTCTGGTTGCAGGCGCCCGTCGCGGCGGGGCACGCCGCCAGGTTGCGGCCGAGCGACGGCGCGATTTGCGCGTTGCTCGCCACGTAGGTCGCGCGGATGGGGAACCCCGGGAGGTTCTGGTAGATCGCGCTCGTCTGGAACTCCCACGGCAGCTGAAAGACCGCCTGGAGCTTCACCTGCGTGGAGCTGCCCAGCGGCCGGCTCACCCGGCAGAACCCCGGCCGCGTGTCTCGCGAGTTGTTGCCGAGCCCCCCTCCCTGCTCGGGTGTTCCCGCAATGAGCGACCCCGGCGCGTTGATGCCCGCGCCAGGCGAATCGACGGTCAGGCAGAAGTCCGTCACGGTGCGCCCCACGGAGACACCGCCCTGGAGACTGGCACGCTCCGAGAATCGCCCGGTCATGGCGACGTCGACGCCGTCGAAGAACTCGCTGATGTCGCCGTGGTTGCTCGACTGCGTCCGCACGTTGCTGACCTGCCCGAATTTCTCCCTCTTGAGGTCGTACAGGTCACAGAACTGCTTGCCGCTCACGCTCGACGGCAGCCGGCTGTCGGCCGGCACCGTGACACAGAACGGGTCGAAGTCGGCCGGCGCGACCAGCTCGTTGTCGATCAGCTGGAACCCGCCGTACCAGGTGCGGAAGTAGCCGACGCTGACGCCGAGGTTCTGCCGCAGCTCGTGCTGCACCTGGACCGACCCCTGCCAGTTGTAGTTCTGCAGGTTGAACCCGTCGCGCGCGTCGTCGGCGAAGCGAACGCTCGGCCTCGTTCCCCCGAACGTCCGGTCGCTCCAGGCGCCGCACTCGCCGTTGGCCAACGGGTTCAGCAGGTTGCAGTCCGGCACGTAGTTACGGTTCGCGTCGTTCCAGCTCCGGTCGGTGAACTGCGACATGTTGGCGACCGGAAGATTGACCGCCACGCCGGTGTTGCGGAACGGATAGCGGCCGAGCGCGGCTTTCAGCGCCGTCCGCCCGGTGCCGAACAGGTCGTACGCGGCGCCGAAGCGCGGACTCAGGTTTGCCCAGTGCGGCGAGCGCTTCACCTCCGGCAGGTTCCGCTCCGGCACGTATGGACCAGCCGGCAGGTTGATCGCCGGAACGGTGGCATCGAACACCGCGTAGCGCAGACCCAGATTCAGCGTGAGCCTCCGAGCGGTCCACTGTTCGTTGGCGTACACCGCGTTCTCGTACGACTCCGCGTACGGCCCGTACGGTCCCGTGTGGATCCGGACCGAGTTCGGCACGCGGTCGCGGAAGACGTACGAGATCGCCTGGTTCACCATGTCGGCGTTGTTGTACTGCTTGCGCCCCTGGCTGAACTGGTTCAGGTCGACGCCGACTTTGAGGTTGTGGGTGCCGGTGATGTAGGACATCGCCACCCGCTCGTGCCAGCGGATGTCGTGGAGCGTCGCGTACCCAGTCCGGCGCGAGCCGTATATGAGGTCGAGCCCCTGATCCGTCACGGAGATGGTGTCGAAGCCGGTCTCCGGCAGCCGCTTCTGATTCCGGAAATACTGGCTTCTGGACGAGTCGAACTCGAACAGCAGCCGGTTGCTGGCCGGATACGTGTAGCTCGCTACGAACAGCGACTGCGGATCGTAGTGGTGCTCCGCCGTCGCCTCGGGCGCGAACAGCGGGCTCCGCTGCTCGAGAATCGCGAAGGTGCACTGGCATGACGGGTGGATCGTCAGCGACGCCGCGATCTTGTGCCGCTGCGCCGTCTGCCACGTCATGCGCAGGCCCACATCCTTTGAAAAGGTCCGGTCGTAGGCGGGGCGGCTGAGATCCGGCTCGTAGAAGAGCGTTCCCTGCAGCTTGTTGTAGTAGTTGCCCACCTGATACTGCGACCGATCTTCCCAGCGCCCCGAGGCGAAGAACCAGAGCTTGTCGCGCTGGATCGGACCGCCGATCCCACCGCCGACGTCATAGTACTGCCGCACCGACGGCGCCGACGTCAGCCCGCGTCCGCGCAGGTCATCGTCGACGTTATCGCTCGTCAGCTTCGGCCCGGTGAACTCCGCGCTCATGCTCCCGGCGAAGATGTTCCCTCCGTCGCGCGGGACGACGTTGATCTGCACACCGCCCGTCGACGCCGCGGCGGTTCCGCCCATGGTCTCGACCACGACTTCCTGGAAGGTGTGCGAGTTGTACTGGAAGCCGCCGCCGCTGAAGACGCGGCTGTCCATGCCCCCGAAGTTGAACGTCATGTCCTCGGCGCGCTGGCCATGGACCCCGAAGAAGCCGCGGTCCGTGCCGACGCCGCCGACGTCATGGAAGTTCGTGCCGCCGGCGTCTGCGCCGAGGATGAGGCTGATCAGCTGCGACGGCCGCTGGCTCGTGGGAATCGCGTTGAGCGTCTCTCTCGTCAGCGTCGTCTGCTGCCCCACGTTCTGGACGTCGACGACGGGAGCAGTGCCGCTGACGGTAATCGTCTCCTCGACGCTACCCACCGCCATGTCGGCGTTCACCGTAGCGGTAAACGTCGTGGTCAGCTCGATCCCGTCCCGTCTGAACGTGTTGAACCCCGGCAGGGTGAAAGTTACGGTGTAGGCACCGGGTCGAAGGCTCACGATTCGATACAGGCCCTGACTGTCGGTCACCACCACACGGACCTTTTCGATCAGCGCGGGACTGGCGGCCTCTACCGTCACCCCCGGCAGAACGGCGCCCGACGTATCGCGGACGACCCCGGCAATGTTGCCGGTTTCGGCCTGGGCCGACGCGAGCGCTGGCAGGAACAACACGCAAGACACGACGACGACGACGAGACGCGCGACTGGAATCATCAACCTCTCCTCCTTGAACCGCATGCGGAACCGCGTCCCCCGCGACGATGGAGATCGATTACGCAGCTAAACCAACGCGTGCATCAGGGTCCCCCGAGCGAGCCGCGCACGCTAAAGCGTGCGCGCTACAGGCGCCTGTAGCGCGCAGGCTTCAGCCTGCGCGACCATTAGTTCGTGCCCGCCGTGAACCGCGCCTCCTGGCCCAACAGCCGGGCCCGATCGGCGTTCGGCTTCGGCCGGAACTTCTGCAGGCGGCCGTTGAACACCTCGGCGACGTACAGATTCCCCTCCTGATCGGTGGAAATCTGATGCGGGCCGTTGAACATCCCTGGCTGCCCGCCGCGGCCGCCCCAGCCGTCCAGATAGTTGCCGTTGAGATCGTATTTGAGAATCCGGCTCGTTCCGCCGTCGGCCACCCAGAGGTCCTGATCGGTCGAGATGAAGTGGTAGTACGGCGACGAGTAGCGGCCGGTCGAGAACATGTCGAGGAACTTGCCGTTCTCGTCGAAGACCTGGAAGCGGCGGTGCGTCCGGTCGACGACGAAGAGCCGGCGGTCCTTGCTGATCGCGATGCTGTGGACGGTGTCGAACTCGTTGGGTCCCGGGTTGTTCGGGTCCTTCGGCGGCCCGCCCCAGTCCATCAGGAACTTGCCGTCGCGGTCGAACTTCGCCACGCGCGTCCCGCCGTAGCCGTCGCTGATGAAGAACGTGCCGTCGGGCAGCCAGTCGATGTCGGTCGGGCGGTCGAAGAGCTTGCCCGCGTCACGCCCGCGCTGGCCGAGCGTGCCGAGCGTCAGCACGAGCTTGCCGTCATAGGTGAACTTCCAGATGACGTGCTGCTGATCGTCGATGATCCAGACGTGCTTCTCGGCGTCGTAGGGGCTCATCTTGATCTTGTGCGGACCGCGGCCGCAGCGGTCCTGGGCGTACATCTTGTCCAGGTGCGGCCACTCCTGCACGATCTTGCCGTCGCGGTTGACGACGAACATCGTGTGGTGCCAGCGGCGCTCCCATCCGCGCTTGGCGACCGGTTCGCACGTCGCGCTCAGCGCGTCGCCGTTGCCGGTGGCGTTGCCGCGCGAGGGATTCAGCATCCCGTACGGCGTCCACGGCTTGGCGCCCTGCGGCAGCGGCAGCTCGCCGCGCTGCGCGATCCAGATCCGGTCGGGGGTCTCGGCCCAGATGGCGCCGTTGGATCCCCACGTCCAGCCCTCGTGCTTCACGCCGTCGGGGCCGTCGGGCAGCGGCTGCGGCCAGTTCTCCACGACCTCGTAGGGGCCGAACTCGTCCTGTCCGCCGCGCTCCTGCGCGGGCGCCGACGCCGCGGGCGTCGCCGCGTTGCCGTTCCCGTTCCCGTTCGAGCAGCCGGCGGCGACGATCGCCACCGCCGCAAGGGCCAGCACGTACCTCAATGACCAATGCGCGCGCATGTGAACCTCCTCCCTACTTCTTCTCGTATGGTGCGCCCGTGCCTTCGGACCCGACGAACAGTCTCCGCCCCTCGGGGAGCGTGACGTCGCGGCCGTTGGCGCGCCGGGACCCGTCGCGGGCCTGATACCCGTCGACGACGACCTCCATCCCGGGCTTCACGGTGTTCTTGTTGATCCCGCGCCGGAACAGGCTGTTCGGCGATCCCGCCTCGACCATCCAGTTCTCGACGGTCCCGTCCGGCTTCTTCACTTCCACGTGCATCCAGGCGTGCGGATTGATCCACTCCATCTTCGTGACGACGCCTCTGAACTTGACCGGGCGCTTGGCGTCGAACGCCGACGCGAACGCGTGGTGCGCCCAGGCCGGCGCCGCCACAGCCGCCAGCGCGAGTACCGCCGCCGCTATCCTGACTATGGTCCCCATGGACTATCCCTCCGCGTCGCCCGTGGCGTCGGGCGCGTTCGGATCGAACCGCTCGCCGCGCTTCTCCCGCTCACGCGCCCCGTGGAGCCAGTTGTACATGTCGTAGTTCATTTCCTGGCACTGGTACTCGTAGATCTGCTCGTCCGTCCGGTTCCACGGCACCATGATCGTGAACGGCTGCTCCCATGTCTCCGGATCCGACATCGTCACCTCGTAGTGGAGACGATCGGGCGCCACGCGCGTGAACCGCTCGGTGATGCGGAAGGTCTTCGGATTGGCGTTGCCGTAGACCACGCCCGTGCGGCCCACGTCGGCCGACGAGAGGAAATTGCGCGTCTCGACGACGAGCGTGTTGCCCTCCCACCGGCCGCGCGGGTCACCGAGCCACGTCTCGACGTTCTCCGGAAGGAACGGACGGCCGTCGACCGGAATGACGCGCGAGAAGTGGATCATCTCCGAATGGATCACGACGTAGCCCGGCGTCTGGAAGACCTGCGCCATGTTGTTGTAGATGGCCGGCATGTAGGGATGGCCGCCGCCCTCGTTGCGCCGCCGGATGATGCAGCGGTTGCCGACGTCCATGTCGCGATAGCTTTCCATGAACCCCGTGTTGAAGCGCCTGGTCGAGAGATCCGCGTCGGCCCGGGCCCGCTGCTCGTCGGGCGTCAGCGTGCGCTTGACCCGCGCAGGGAGCCGGCCGCTGGCGGGGTCGATGATGAGCGACGTCCGCCGATCGGCCGTCAGGCGCATCCGGTTCGGATCCATCCAGGCGTCGTTATACGAGCGCGAGACGTCCGCCTGCGCCCCACCATCGCGCCGGTCGCGATCGAGCCGGTAGGCAAGATCCTTCTGCAGCTGAGCTGCCTCTTCGTCGGACAGCACGGCCTTATCGCTCAGATGCGCCGGACGCTGGAGCGGCGTGCTCGTCCCGTAGTTGTAGATGCCCTGGAGGTCGGGATCGCCCCACGGCGTCCGCGGCGCCGTCCATGCCTCGCCCTCGGCCGCGCCGGCGCCGAGACCCGGCAGCCAGGCGAGCTGCCCGGTCGCAGCCAGCACGGTGCCGACCACGGCCAGCGCCGCCAGCACTCCCAGTGAAACGCGAAGTCGACCACTCATCGGCTACCTCGCCCTACTTCTTCGTAAATCGCCCGTAGAGCAGCTCCTCGACGAACGGCTGGCACTTGAACTCCACCAGCTGGGCGTTCGGCTCCATCCGGCGATAGAGCGGGAAGCCGATCTTCCACGCACGCGAGAAGGTTTTCGGATCGTCGATCGTTGCTTCGTACCAGATGTGATAGGGACTGACGGCGGTCAACCGTTCGACGACGTGCGCCTCCGCGCTGTGGTGGTTGCCGGCGCGATCGAGCCAGTTCCGCTCGTTGAGCGCCGTGACGTCGATGACGAGCGTGTCGCCCTCCCACGTCCCGCGGTTCCACCCCATGAAAAACGTGTTGTCGACCGGCGATTCCCCGTCCCAGTTCATCCGTACGATGCGCGAGCTGCCATTGAACTCGTGCGTCATCAGCACGGCGTCGGGCGTCTGGACGATCTGAACGGGGTACGGCATGTACATCATCCGCGGCACGCCGGGCATCCAGCACTTCATTTCCGGATCGCCGAGCGGCGGATCGACGCCGTCGCCTGGAACGGACGCGGTCGCGCGGTTCTCGAGGTTCGCCCGCTTGCGCGCGAGCGCCTCCGGCCGGTACGGGATCACGCCGCCTTCGACGATGCTCTGGCCGCCCGGCTGTGCGCCCCAGGCGCCGAGGAACTGCGGATAGGCGCCGGGCGCGGCGCCGTGCGCTTCGAGGTCCCAGTACGCGGTCGTGAGCGCCTGCCAGATGCCGTTGAGATTCGGCCGGCCGTCGGCCGTCCGCGGCGCGGTGTAGGCCGCAAACTGTCCGGGGGGCGCCGCCGCCGGGGCGCCCGGTCCCTGCGCCTCGAGCAGCCGCGCCGCCAGCCACACGGTGGCCAGCCCGACGACCGCCACGCCGACGACCATCACGACCTTCGACCGGTTGGCCATCACAGCTTTCCTACTTCGCGTACCAGTTGAGCAGCCGGACCTCGATCGGCGTCCCCTTCAACGCCGCCGCGAACTCCTCCGGCTTCTGCCCCATGTAGTGGTACGGAATGGCGACCTTCGGCCGGAATCCCTTGACGCACTCGGCGGCCTCCGCCGGGGTCATCGTGTACGGCAAGTTCATCGGAATGATCGCGACATCGACGTTCTTCACCCACTGCGCCATCGCGGGCACGCATTCGGTGTCGCCTGCGACGTACACCTGCGACGCCTTGCCGGTGCGTACTGCGGCGAGCGCAGGGCTGAACGCCACGACGTATCCCTGCCCGCGGCCCTGCGGATGATAGAGCTGTCCCGCCGAGGGTCCACGCTGAATGTTGTAGGCCGGCACGCTGATGACCGTGATGCCAGCCGGCGCCTCCTCGTTGGTCCGCATCATCCGGCTCTGCATCACGATGGCGTCTGGAATCTTCTTGTCCGCGGCCACCGCCTGCGGCACCACGACGGGCGCTTTCGGCTTCCGCAGCTTCGCCACCGCCGCCGCATCGTAATGGTCGGGATGGATATCGGTCACGAGAATGAGGTCGGCGGGTTTCGCTCTGGACAGATCAGCGAACATGCCGGCCGGATCGACGATCACGACCTTCCCGGCGCTCTCGATCATGACGCTCCCGTGCCCGAGCGCGGTGATGACGATTCCGCCGCCCGCCCCCGCGACCTTCGTGGTGGTCGGCGCCTGGGCCTGGCCCACGGCTCCCGCCGCCACGAACAACACCGCCACGCTCCACTGGAGTTTCATGTCTCCCCCAAAATTGTCCGGATTATACGCTCGGCTTCCGCGTTCTGTGTCGAGATCCTTTCGCCCTCGACGCCGGTGTCACGCGCTCCTGGGCGGGCCGGGGGCGCCTGCATGGCGCAACCCCATGACACGGCTGAGGTTAGATGGGCGCAAAGGCTGGTATCCTCCCGCTCCGGGACGGCGCCCGAGCACGATCCGAGGGACGTGGCACGGCGCTATATTAGCGCCTGTTCGACGAGCGGCGCCTGGACGAAGCGGGCCAGCTGGTCGATTCCGAGGCCGCGATCCACTACGTCCCGACCAACCAGCGCCTGCGGGGCCGCGCCGGGTACCGTGCGCTGGCGGCGATGTGGCTCAATGCGTTCGAGGACGGACTCGTGGAGGTGGTGTCACTGCGGCTGCTTGATGAATCGACGGTCGAAGCGGAACTCCTCGGCAGAGGCACGCATACGGGCGACCTCGTGCTGGGCGACGTGCTCACGATTCCCGCAACCGGCCGTCACGCGGAATTACCGTTCCGGGAAGTGCTGCACGTGCGCAATGGCCTGATTCAGACCCTGCGGCTCGAATTCGACGTGGGACGCATGCAACAGCGGCTGAAACCGAACGCGTAGCG
>CAZGLC010000201.1:0-9092 GCA_964526235.1 uncultured Bifidobacteriaceae bacterium | reverse complement strand
TTGAAGAACGGCGTCTTGACGACGGCGGCGCCGACGTAGTGGCGCGTCGCCTCGACGGTGGTCTCGACCTCGAGCCGCGTCCCTTCCGCATGGAACGGCGCGTCGACGGTCGCCAGCGCGATGAGCCGCTTCAGCGTCGGCGACCACGACGTCGTGGTGGCGCGGCCGACCTGCTGGCCGTCGCGCACCACCGGCACGTGCACGCGCGAGGCGGCTGCCGGCGCAACCGGCGCGAGGGCGAAGCGGTCGTACAGCGCCTCCACCTCCGGCCAGTTGACATGCAGGCCGACGACGGTCCGCGCGGGGCCGCGGCGCTGCTCCGCCGCGAGCGCCGTGCGGCCGACGAACGGTCCCTTGTCGACGGTCACGAGCCGGCCGAGCCCCATCTCGAGCGGCGTGTACTTCTGCGACTCGATGAGCGCCTTCCGGCTGCTGTTGAAGTCGACGTCGATGAGCAGCAGCCCGGCTTCGACACGCGCCATGTCGAGTGCCAGCATGCCCGCCGGCTTGATGTCGAACGGCCGCCCTTCGCGCATCAGCGTGTCCCAGACGCCGAGCGCCGCCTCGGCGGGCATCCAGATCTCGTAGCCGAGATCGCCGGTATAGCCGGTGCGCGAGATGTCGACCGGCACGCGGCCGATGCGGCCGCTCGTGACGCGGAAGTACCTGAGGCCGTCGATGTCGGCGTCGGACGCCGCGCGCAGCACGCGTGCGGAGGTCGGCCCCTGCAGCGCGAGCGCCGCCACCCGGTCGGAGATGTCCTCGATGCGCACGTCGAGTCCGGCCGCGTTCTGCTGGAACCAGCGAAGGCTCGGGTCGGCGGCGGTCCACCGGAACGTCTGCTCATCCAGCCGCGTCACCGTGCCATCGTCGATCACCTTGCCCTCGTCATCGCACCAGGGCGTGTACCAGACCTGGCCCACGTCCATCCTGCGCACGTCGCGCGTGATCACGCGATCGACCAGGCGGCTCGCGTCGGGACCGGTGACCCGGTACTTGTAGAGCGGCGAGACGTCGATGAGCGCCGCCGCGTGGCGGATGGCGTGGTACTCGTGCTCGTGGTGCGTCTCGTACGCGCTGACCGCGTAGTAGCCGGACCATTCGCGGTAGTTGAGCGACTCGCACAGCGCGAACGTCCGCGGATGAAACACCGTTCCAATCGGCATGGCGTTATCTTACGCAGGAGCGTCCCGCAGTAGAATCCCGCCATGTTCGTCCTCGAAGGCATCGATCACGTCGCGCTTGCCGTGCGCGACGTCCAGCGATCCGCGGCGTGGTATCAGGACGTGCTCGGGCTGACACGGCTGTACGAGGACGTCTGGGGCGACTTTCCTGCCATCGTCGGCACCGGCACCACCTCGATCGCACTCTTTCCGGTGCAGGGAAACGAGCCGAAGGGACGTCCCGGCCGCGACACGCTGGCGATGCGGCACCTGGCCTTCCGGGTGGATGCCGCGAACTTCGCCGGGGCGCGGCAGGCGCTCGAGGCGCGCGGCATTGCGGTCGAGTTCGAGGATCATGGCATCGCTCACTCGATATACTTCTCCGATCCCGACGGCCACGCGCTGGAAATCACCACATACGACCTCGGGTCGAAGACATGAGCACCGCCGTCCTGCCCGCCACCGTCGATGCGTCCGCGCGGCTCGCGCGGCCCTCTACGCGCCGCGGTTTCTACGTCGGCATGGCGCTCCTCCTGGCGGCGATGGTGGTCGCCGGCTTCTGGCCGACCTACTTCGGGCCGCTCGCCGGCGGAACGTACGCGGGCTCCTGGGTCTTTCATCTGCACGGAGCGGTCTTCATGGGATGGATGGGACTCTTCGTTGCGCAAGTCGCGCTGGTGTCGGCGGGACGCACGCGGCTGCACCGCCGCCTCGGGACGGTAGGGATCGCGTACGGCATCCTCGTGCTCCTCGTCGGTCTCGGGGTGAGCTTCTACGCGCCCGTCATGCACATCGCCAGCGGCGCCTGGGACCTCGACTCCGCCGCGGCGTTCCTCTTGCTGCCGCTCGGCGACATGGTGCTCTTCGCCGGCTTTTTCGGCGCCGCGGTCCGGTACCGGCGCGCGCCGGAGATCCACAAGCGCCTCATGCTGCTGGCGACGATTGCGGTCATCTTCGCAGCCGTAGCCCGGCGCATCCCGTTCGACCAGCCGTGGACGTTTCTGGCCATCTGGCTGGCGCCGGTGGCCGCCGCCATGGCGTACGACTGGCGCACGCGCGGCCGCGTGCACCAGGTCTATCTCATTGGGCTCGCCATACTCCTCGTGGCGTTCGCGCGGGTGTGGGCGATGAACCACGAGCCGTGGCTCACGATCGGCCGCACCCTCCTGCAGCCGCTCGTCTGAGCGATGGCGGCGGCCTACGACGCAATCGTCATCGGCGCCGGCCACAACGGGCTGACCGCGCGCGCCCGTACCCCGGGCTCGAGATCGACGGCACGTTCACGCGCGGCAGCGATCGGCCTATAAAGCGTGTAAGTGTTTGGTAAATATCTATTTATGTAATGTTATATCATTCACAAAACACGTGTTGACCGACTCGTGATTGTTATGTACTGATCTGTCGTTGTGGATAGCGGCACCCTGGTTCGCGAGGCTCGGCGTCGCCTCGGACTGACACAGGCCGCCTTGGCAGCCCGCCTTGGCGTGTCGTTCGTCACCGTTAATCGCTGGGAGCGGGGAAAGTCCAAGCCTCCCGGCCAACTCCTCAAGCAACTGCGTCATCTCGAGGCCGAGCAGGCGGCAACGGCTTCAGCGAACTGGAGTCCTGGACGAGCCCAGAGCAAGCCGCCGACCGGCGCGCCGGACTTCCTGGGAGACCCCGAACGGGTCCGTTTGATCGCCGAGGTCGAGCGACTCTCCTACGGCCACATCGCGAGCCCGACTTTCGCCACCGAAACGTCCCGCATCGAACCGCTCCCCCACCAGCGCATCGCGGTGTACGAGCACATGCTCACCCAACCGCGCCTGCGCTTCCTCCTCGCGGACGACGCCGGTGCGGGCAAGACGATCATGGCGGGGCTGTACATTCGCGAGATGCAGGCGCGCCGCCTCATTCGCCGGGTGCTGATCGTGCCGCCGGCCGGACTCCTGGGCAACTGGGAGCGCGAGCTCCGCCGACTTTTCGGCCTCCGGTTTCGGATCGTCCGTGGCGTCGATGCGAGAACGGCGAACCCGTTCGCGGGCACCGATGGCAACTCGGTGATCTGCAGCGTCGACACGCTGGCCGGCGAGTCGATGTTCGCCAAACTCCAAGGCCCCGATGTCGAGCCCTACGACCTTGTCATCTTTGATGAAGCGCACAAGCTCGCGGCCAGCCGCGATGCGGACATGACCGTGGACAAGACCGACCGCTACATGCTTGGAGAAGCGCTGGCCGGTGCAGCGCTGGCCGATCCCAGGTGGACGCTTCCCTGGTCAGCTCCTCACCTGCTGCTCCTCACCGCCACGCCGCATATGGGGAAGGACTTCCCGTACTACGCGCTGTGGCGACTGCTCGAACCCGAGGTGCTTTCAACCGAGGACGCGTTCCGCGCGTTTCCGCCAGAAGAGCGCTGGAAGCGCTTCATCCGGCGCACCAAAGAGGAGATGGTCTACTTCGACGGGACGCCGCTCTACCCTGAGCGAGTCTCGGACACGCTGGGTTTCGACCTTGCGTCTGGGCCAACGAGCGAGCAGGAACTGTACGACCGGACGACTGCGTACATGCGGACGTTCTACAACCGAGCGGGCATCCTCAGTCCATCCGCGGCGCGCCTGGCGCTCAGCGTGTTTCAACGCCGCCTGGCCAGTTCCACGTACGCGATGATGCGCTCGTTCGAGCGACGCGTCGAACGGCTCGATGAGGTGATTGAGCGAGTGAAAGAAGGCGGTCTGACGCTGCAGGAATTGCAACGTGGGCAGCAACGGCTATTCGACCCCTTCGAGGATTCCACCGCCGACGAGGAAGCCGCGAGTAGCGGTCGCGAAGGCCATGAGCCCGATGAAGATCGACTGGTTCAACTCATCAGGACGACATCGCTCGTTGAACTCGAGGAAGAACGCCGTGAGGTGGTGAGCCTGCTGGAGCTCGCGCACGGCGTGCTGGCGTCGGGTCAGGAGTCGAAGTTTCAGACACTCCGTGAGTTCCTGCTCAAGCCTGTGTACCGCGACGAGAAGCTCATTGTCTTCACGGAGCACCGGGACACGCTCGACTGGCTCCGCCGCCGGCTCGAGGCGATGGGATTCACCGACACGATCGCCGCGATTCACGGCGGCATGGACTTTCGACAGCGAGAGGCCGAGGTCGACCGGTTTCGGCGGCCAACCGATGAAAGCGGCGCTCAGTATCTGCTCGCCACGGACGCGGCGGGCGAAGGCATCAACCTGCAGTTCTGCTGGCTGATGGTGAACTACGACGTGCCGTGGAATCCGGCCCGGCTCGAACAGCGCATGGGCCGCATTCACCGGTTCGGCCAGAAGCACGACCCGGTGATCATCGTCAATCTCATCGCGAACAACACGCGAGAGGGCCTGGTCATCGGCACGTTGCTCAGGAAGCTCGAGGTCATTCGGCGCGAGCTGAAATCCGACAAGGTCTTCGACGTCGTCGGCCGCATCTTCGAGAACGTCTCGATTGCGTCGTACCTCGCCGACGCGCTCGTTCAGGACAATGCGGCGGATGCGGCAACGCGTCTGGAAGGCCGGCTCACGCGCGAACAGGTGGACGCGATCGGCGAGCGGGACCGCACGCGCTTTGGCGATGGTGGCGACGTGAAGCAGGAGCTTCCGCGCCTGCGGGCGGCCACCGAACAAGAGGCCCTGCGGCGACTCCTTCCGGGCTACGTCCGGCACTTCGTCGAAGGCGCGGCGCCCGCGCTCGGGCTGCGCCTCGACGGCGATCTCGACGGGCTATTTTCGCTGCGTCCGATCGAACGCGGCGCCGTGGACCCGCTGTGGGAGGTTTTTGAGAACAACGATGACTATCCGCCGGACGCCAACACCAAGCTGACGGTCTACCGCCCAAAGGGGGACGCTGCGGTCTTCGTGCACCCGGGCGAACCGGTCTTCGAACGTCTGCGATCGCTGGCGCTGGATCGTTTCAGCGTCGATGCCCGGCGAGGCGCGGCGTTCATCGATCCAACGACGACCGACCCCTACCTGGTGTTTGTGGCGGAATTCTCGATTGTCCGCCGGCAGGGCGAATCCATTCACAATCGCCTCGTCGCGCTCAAGGTCGATCATCGGGGACGCTTCGAGCTGTGCCCCGTCGAGCACTTTCTCCTCCTGCGCGGCTGCGATCGGTTCCCATCCGAGCACGTGAGCTTCGCCGCTCGCGCGGCCGAGGTGGAGCTCCTCGCGGGCGAGTTCCTTCGGACGAACGTCGCTGAGCCTCTGCTGGCGGAGCGGCAGGACGAACTCCGCTCGACACTGTCGGAACGCGAGAACTTCCTGACCCGGGGGTTCGATTTCCAGGCGGCGGAACTCGCCGCGGCGAGAAAGGGTCTCACGGACAAGGCCCGGCAAGGACAGGCGACCGCCCGGGCCGCACTGGAGCGTGTGAAGGAACACCAGCGAGCGCTCGACCAGCGAAAAGTCGCGGTAGTCGCGGCGCTCCGTGCGGAACCGGAGGAACTGGCAGTCGGCAAGATTGTGCTGCTGGCTCGTGCGCTCGTCGTCCCGTCCTCGGTGACGGCCGAGCTCGAACGCTACGACGCGCACGTGGAAGCGATCGCCATGCAGGTCGCCCGCGCATTTGAGGAAGCCACGGGCGCGACGGTGCGGGATGTGTCGACCGCGCCAAAAGCGCGAGCCGCCGGGCTCGGCGACTATCCCGGGTTCGACCTGCTGGCTGTGTATCCCGGCGGTCATCGCCGAGCGGTTGAAGTGAAGGGACGCGCGCGGACAGGAGACGTCGACGTCTCAGCCAACGAATGGGCGCGCGCCTGCAACCTTCGCGACGAGTACTGGCTGCACGTCGTCTTCGATTGCGCGACGGCCCACCCGCGATTGGTCCGTGTTCAGGACCCATTCGCCAAGCTCCTCGCCAAGTCGGGCGGCGTGATTGTCACTCCACGGGACATTCTGGCGGTTGGAGAAACCGGTTGGGCCCCAACGTCGGCGGCGTCTCCGCTGCCTGAATTCCTGCGACCGCTGTTCTGGGATCACCGGATTGAGGATCTCCGCTGGCCGACCCATCGTGACCTTGTGATCGGACGCGTGCTGCAAAACGGCGGCACCGACGCCATCGCCTGGCTGCGAAGCGCGGTGCCGGATGCGGACCTCGCGGCATGGATTCGCAGCCGTGACGGTCACGGGCTTGATGCGCGCCAGCTCCGATTCTGGCAGGTCGTGCTGAAGCTCCCCGACGCGGATGTCGATGCCTGGGTCGCGCGCGCTCGTGGAAGCGCGTGGGGCGCGAGGAGCGCGTCGTGATCGTGCACGAGTCGGTGCTCACCGACGCGCAAACGCGTGTACTTCGAGCCGTCGGCTCACTTGCGCGACGAGCCGGCTTCTACCTGGCCGGTGGCACAGCCGTGGCGCTGCGGTTCGGGCATCGCCGGTCGGAGGACTTCGACTGGTTTGCGCCGGCGCTGCCACGACCGGATGCGCTCCTATCGGATCTGCAAGCTCAGGGTCTGCCACTCCAGGAAACGCAGATCGAAGCAGGCACGGTCATCAGCCGGATCGAAGGCGTAAAAATCTCGTTCTTCGAGTATCGATATCCCCTGCTCGACTCGCTCGATCCGTGGCTGGAATACGAGACGGACGTCGCGTCTGTGCGAGACCTCGGAGGCATGAAGCTGCTCGCCATCGCTCAACGCGGTTCACGGAAGGATTTCATCGACGTCTACGAGTTGTTGCAGAACGGGGTTGCACTCCGTCAGATGCTTGAAGACTTCCGTGAGAAGTTCAAAGCCGATCCAATCTCAGCGCTACGAGGTTTGACGTATTTCGACGATGCCGAGACGGAACCCGTGCCGGAGCTGATGCTTGAGCGAGACTGGACGAGCCTTCGCTCTTGGATCCTGGTACATGTCGCCCAGCACCTGGAAAACGGTAAGTGAGGTCATATGAAGAATCGCAGCGAACGAATTGAAGAATTGCTGGGTTGTCTGATTCAGGTGATCGGGCGTTCGGCCCTGCCCGAGGCGCGCGTTCGGGAGATCGTGGGTTCCACCTCAAAGCAGATTCGCGCCTTCAATCTTTGCGATGGAACACGGACTCAGACTGAGATTCGTAAGGCTGTAGGCCTGGATTCGGGGAATTTCCACAGAACTGCCAAGCGTTGGATCGAAAGCGGCGTCGCCTTTGAGTTTCGCAACGGTAAAGAATCGAGGCTTCTGCATGTTTACCCGCTCGCGAAATCAGCAGGACGAGCAAAAGGCACGCGGTGAAACTGAAGTCGGGCTCGCGGAAAACGGCGATTATTCTCGGTGCTGGTGCCACACGCGGCGCGATCGGTCATGTCGTCTTGAACCGCAAACGGCTCAAGCCGCCACTAAATGCCGACTTCTTCAAAGTCGCGGCGACCTACGCCAGAGCCAAGGGAGGCTCGGCGAGCCGACAAGTTGAGCGACTGCATCGGGTCTTCAAGACAGAACTACCACTGGGACGTCAGCTGAGTCTCGAGGATGCGTTCAGCTCTCTGTACGTGGCCAAGGACTTTCCGGAAGTGTTCAATTCTCGGCCAGGGCCAAAACCAGGGGTAGGAGAAAGCTCGGAAATCGATGATTTCCTAAGCCTGCTCTTCGGCGTGCTTCACGAACTGGACCGCCAGAGCGGCGCAACCGGCTACGACAACCTGGTAAGCGCGCTAGAGGACGGGGATTCCATTCTCACACTCAACTACGACACCTGCCTTGATTCGGCCCTCCACCGGGCAGGATGGGATCCCAAGACCGGCTACGGGCTGACGGGCGGTTATAGCAAGTGCAAATGGACACGACGCGGCACCCCTTCGCGGGATCACCTGTGCAATGTCAAGCTCTTGAAGCTCCACGGTTCCTTGAACTGGTGGGTGCGGAGCCCCCGCCACAAGATTCCTGACGTGTTCTCCAAGAAGCCAGCGCTTGTGACTCCGCCTCGAGGGAATGAGGTCGGCGGTCACCTTCGGCAGATCGTGCCCCCAATTCATGGCAAGTTCTTCACTCACCGGCACTGGCGGCATCTGTGGCAGAGTGCGTTTAATACGCTGGGCTCTGCTGAACGCCTCGTGGTGATCGGGTGTTCGATCGTCGAAACCGACTTCCACCTACATGCTTTCTTGCGTCGAGTGGCGCAACGACGAAAGACCTCTGCACCATTCCGAGAAATCGTCCTCGTAGACAAGAAGAAGATACGAAGCCGTTGGAAGCGAGTATTGCGCGGGGCCGGCCCTTCTTCACGGTATGACAACAGGTTTACGACCTTTGAAGGATTCGTCAACAAAGGACTCAAGACATGAGCGACACACAGATCGACCGGGCCGTTAACGCCCTCGAGCGCATTGCACTCGCTCTCGCGGCCGTCTATGGCGACCAGATGAAGGAAGAGAAGCTGCCGGCAAGAGCGAAGCGGCTTAGTCATCTCGGATTCTCGAATGTGCAAATTGCGAATGCGCTGGGCTCGACTCCCAACTCGATCAATGTCGCTCTTCACATGGCTCGCAAAAAACAGAAAGGCTCGACCCGTTCAAGTCGACTGAGAAAGGCCAAGTGACCGACCGTCGTCTCATTGAGGTCGCGTTCCCGCTGAAGCAGGCGTCGCTCGACTCGGTGCACGAGAAGAACGTGCGCCACGGGCACATCTCGACGCTGCACATCTGGCCGGCGCGGCGGCCGCTGGCAGCGTGCCGAGCCGCCTTGATTGCCACGCTCCTGCCGGATCCGGGCACGCCGGAGACGCGACGCGAACTGTGCGAGCGCATCGGCGGCAAGGTCATCAAGCAGATCGAGAAGAAGAAGGGGCCAGGCGCCAAGGGCGAGGAGAAGGTCGTCGAGAAGACGGTTGGCGGCATCCTTCATTGGGGTCGAGAGACGGAGAACAAAGCCGACATCGAGTTCTTCCGCCAGGAGATCCGCAAAGCCTTTGGCGGTCGGGCTCCGCGTGTTCTCGATCCATTTGCCGGCGG
>CAZGLC010000200.1:8019-9180 GCA_964526235.1 uncultured Bifidobacteriaceae bacterium | reverse complement strand
TCTTCATGAGGTCGGACCCGATGTCGGCGATCTTCGTGAAGATGCCGCCCGCGATGCGGAGCGCGGACGCCCCCAGCGATTCGCCAATCGCAAAGCCAATGAAGCAGGGGCCGGCGTAGTCGCCGGGAATGAAGAGCAGGATGAACAGCATGATCAGCAGCTCGACGCTGATCAGCAGCATGCCGACGCTCATCCCCGCGCGGATCGGAATCTCGTACACCGGGTACGGCCGCCCCTCGAGGCTGGCGAACGCGGTGCGCGAGTTCGCATACGTATTCACGCGGATGCCGAACCAGGCCACGCCGTAGCTGCCCAGGATGCCGACGACGCTGAAGAGCAGGATGACGATGACCCGCATCGCGTCCATCCCGGAGAGGACCCCGAAATACAACACGATGATGACGGCGATGAAGACTTCGAGAAGCGCCAGGAACTTGCCCTGCTGGATCAGATACGTCTTGCACGTCTCGTAAATCAGCTCGGAGATCTCGCGCATCGAGCGGTGGACGGGGAGGTTCTTCAGCTGCGTGAGGATCACCAGGCCGAATATCATCCCGAGAATGGAGATCCCGATCCCGATCATGAGCAGGCTGCGGCCGTTGTAGCCGCCGACGTCGACCAGGTCCAGTGGCGGGAGCACGAGGCTCGCCTCGCCCCCGGGCGCGCTCTCGGCCTGCTCGAACGGGGCCACGTCCGGTTGTTGTGCGGCCGCCGGGACGGCGACCACGACGAGCGCTGCAGCCGCGAGCGCCACCCTCATGCATGTTTTCAACGACGCGATCATCCGACTACTCCTCGGCGGGTCCGGAAGGACCCGCCCTACGCTACAAAAACAGTGGCCCGAAGACCACGGCCACAATGGCCATCAGCTTCAGCAGAATGTTGAGACTCGGACCCGAGGTGTCCTTGAAGGGGTCGCCGACCGTGTCGCCCACCACCGCGGCGCGGTGCGCCTCCGAGTTCTTTCCGCCGTAGTGCCCCTTCTCGATGTACTTCTTGGCGTTGTCCCACGCGCCGCCTGCGTTCGCCATCATCAGCGCCAGCAGACACCCCGACCCGATCGATCCGACGAGCAGTCCTCCGAGCGCCTCTGCCCCGAGAACCACGCCGACCACGATGGGCGCCACGACGGCCAGCATGCCGGGCAGCAGCATCTCGCGG
>CAZGLC010000200.1:0-7919 GCA_964526235.1 uncultured Bifidobacteriaceae bacterium | reverse complement strand
GCAATCGCCTGCATCGCCTCCGTGCCCGCGTCCTCGCGCAGCACGCGCCGCGTCGTCACGATGGCGAACACCAGCGCCAGCGCGCCCGCACCGAGCGCCAGGTTCAGGAGCCCCACTCGCTCCTCCCGCTGCTCCCCTGAATGCGATCCGGCAGCGACATGCCGCCGGTCAGAAAGATGCGGATGCCGTCTTCCACCGACACGTCCGGAAAGAAGACGGTCTCGCGCGGGTACACCGCCACGTCACCGAGGTACAGGTGATTGGTCGGGACGTACACCGCCACCAGGGCTTCGGCGCCGCGCCCGCGGTCGATCGTGAACTCCTTCGTGAGAAACCCCATCACCATGCCGCGGCGGGGATCGTCGATCATCACCACGCGCTTGAAGCCGTACTCGTTGTCGGGCGAAAACGCCGCGACGAGCTGTTTGACGGGGGCGTAGATCGTGCGGAAGACCGGCACGCGCATCAGCCACCCTTCGCCCCGGGCGAGGAGGCGCCGCCCGATCACGTTGGTGGCAACGGCGCCGACGGCCAGGATGACGAGCAGCGTGATCAGCAGTCCGAGGCCCGGCAGCTCCCGGCCGAGCACGCGGGCCGTCAGCGGGGCAGTGATGCCGTCGATGACACCGAAGATCCAGACGAGCGCCGCCACGCTGATCGCCAGCGGGACGGTCACGAAGAACCCGGCGATGAAGCTGCGTCGCAGCCACTGCATGGCCGTTATCCCGCCGCCGGCGCGAGCATCAGCACGCCGATGCCGGACGCGATCCGGTACCACGCGAACGGCGCGAACCCCGATCGCCGCACGAACTGCAGGAACGGCCGCACGATCACCGCGGCGGAGAGAAACGCGGCGATAAAGCCGACGGCGATTTCAGCCGTCCGCTCGGGAGCGAGCTGGCCGCGGATGTCGAGGAGCGCATAGGCAAACGCCGCCGTCATCGTCGGCATCGCCAGGAAGAACGAGAACTCTGCGGCGGCCGGGCGGTCGAGCCGCATCAGGAGGCCGCCGACAATCGTCGCGCCCGACCGGGACACGCCGGGAACGAGCGCCAGCATCTGGCAGACGCCGATGCCGAAGGCATGGCGAAGCGGAGTGCGCTCGGCGTCGAACACCGCGGGCGCCGGCCGGAAGCGCTCCAGCAGCAGCATGGCAACCCCGCCGGCCACGAGCGCGATCCCGATCACCTGAAAACTGCGGAAGAGGACCGTCTGGATGAAGTCGCCGAAGGCCAGGCCGCCCGCCAGCGCCGGGACGGTCGCCACGACGAGCATCA
The DNA here is from genome assembly GCA_964526235.1 of uncultured Bifidobacteriaceae bacterium. Taxonomy (GTDB): domain Bacteria; phylum Acidobacteriota; class Vicinamibacteria; order Vicinamibacterales; family UBA2999; genus MELF01. Next base: position 6,642 of record CAZGLC010000200.1, on the reverse strand, counting down.
GCGCGAAGCGGCGCGCGTTGCGGTCCGACGGCAGGCCGCCGATCACCGCGGCGATCTTCGCGCGATACAGCCACATGATCGCCAGCACCGACCCGAGCTGAATCATCACCGTGAACGCCGGATCCTCGTAGCCGAGCAGCCGCCCGGCGACCAGCAGATGGGCCGTCGACGAGACGGGCAGGAACTCGGTGAGTCCCTGCACCACTCCGAGCAATGCGGCGATGAGGTAGGTCAACGAACGCGGCTTACGAAGCGCGCGCGCCGCGGGTCTTGCGCCCCGCGCGCGCGTCGGAGCGCGGCGCCGCCGCGGCCGCGGCGACGGACGGCCGCCGCCGCTGGCTCAGCAGAATCGCAATCGCCGAGGCGATGAACACCGTGGAGTAGGTGCCGGCGACGATCCCGACCAGCATCGTGAACGCGAAGCCGCGGAGCACGTCGCCGCCGAACAGATACAGCGCGAGCACCGCGAGGAACGTCGTCCCCGCCGTGATCACCGTCCGCGACAGCGTCTGATTGACGCTCGTGTTGACCACCTGGTCGAGCGCGTCGCGCCGCATCGATCGCAGGTTCTCCCGCACGCGGTCGAAGACGACGATCGTGTCGTTCACCGAGTAGCCGGTAATCGCCATGATGGCCGCCACGATGTTGAGCGACAGCTCGTATCCGAAGAACGTCAGGAACGCGAGCGTCACGAAAATGTCGTGGAAGGTGGCGGCGATGGCGCCGACGGCGAAGCTGAGGCGGAAGCGCACGGCGATGTACAGCGTGATGGCGAGGAGCGACGCGAGCGTGGCGTAGATGCCGCGGCGCTGCAGGTCCGCTCCGATCACCGGGCCGACGATCTCGCGGTTGATCACCTCGAAGCTCGGCAGCCCTGCCTTCCGCAGCCCCTCCTCGATCTGCTGCGACCCCTGCTCGAGGCTGGCGCCCTGCTCGGCCGTCTGCGACTGCGGCAGGCGGATCAGCCATTCGCGATCCTCGGGCGCGCCGAACTGCTGCACGCCCACCTCGCCGGCGACACCGGAGACCGACTGGCGCACCTGGTTCTCGGTGACCGGCTGGTCGAATTTGACGACCACGATCGTGCCGCCCGAGAAGTCGATGCCCAGGGGAATGCCGCCGCGCGCGACCATCATCGCGGCGCCGGCGCCGATGACGAGGATCGACAGCGCGAGCGCGTGCCAGCGCCACCGGATGAAGTTGTAATTCGGATTCTTGAATATGTGCATACGTCTTATGCCGGCTTTGGGCTGTGGGCCTTGGGCTTTGGGAAGCCGAAAGCCCGAAGCCTAAAGCCTGAAGCCCATTTAAATGCTCAATGTCTGCGGCTGCGCGCGGCGCGACAGCACCAGCTCGAAGATCGTCCGCGACACGAACACCGCCGTGAACACGTTCGACGCCAGACCGATGATCAGCGTCGTCGCGAAGCCGCGGATCGGGCCCGTGCCGAAGTTCAGCAGCAGCAGCGCGCCGATGAGCGAGGCGACGTGGGTGTCGACGATCGTCCACCAGACGCGATCGAACCCCGCGTTGACGGCGGCGCGCACGCCCTTGGCCGTCGCGAGCTCCTCCTTGATCCGCTCGAAGATGAGCACGTTGGAGTCGACGCCCATGCCGATCGTCAGGATGAAGCCGGCGAAGCCCGGCAGCGTCATGGTGGCGCCGAGGTACGCCATCATCCCGAGCAGGATCAGCATGTTCACGACGATCGACGTGAGGGCGTTGAAGCCGGCGAGCCTGTAGTAGAAGAGCATGAAGACGACGACCAGCAGCAGGCCGCCAATCGCCGACGTCACGCCCGCGCGGATCGACTCGGCGCCGAGCGACGGGCCGACCGTCCGCTCCTCGAGAAAGTCCATCGGCGCCGGCAGCGCGCCGCTCCGCAGCACCAGCGACAGATCCTGCGCTTCCTGCTGCCCGAAGGCGCCCGTGATCTGCCCCTCGTCCGTGATGCGCGACTGGATCACCGGCGCGGAGACGACGCGGTTGTCGAGAATGATCGCGAGCTGACGGCCGGTGTTCTGCTCGGTGAGCTGGCCGAAGCGCCGCGCGCCGTCCTGATTGAGCGAGAAGCCGACGGCGGGCAGGCTGTTCTCATCGAGCGACGGCCGCGCGTTCCGCAGGTCGCGGCCGGTAATCGGCGCCACGCGGCGGACGGCGTAGTAGACCGTCGCCGGCGTGCCGCCGCCCGTCGCCGCGACGTCCTGGGAGCCGGGCACGATCTCGATATCCGGCGGCACGGTGTTGGTGTACGCCTGCTGCGCCGCCTCCTGCGACGGAAACGGCCCCATCTCGACGATCTTCAGCTCGAGGAGCGCGGTGGAGCGGATGATCTCCTTCGCGCGCTGCACGTCGGTCACGCCCGGCAGCTGGACGAGGATCTGATCGGCCTGGGTATAGCGCGCCACGATCGGCTCGACCACGCCAAGCTCGTTGACGCGGCGCTCGATCGTCTGGAGCGCCTGGGAGACCGCCTCTTCGCGCAGCTGATTGGCAATGAGCGGGCGCATCGTATACGTGTAGCGCCCCCCGGCGCCCGGGGACCGGCCGAAGATGGTGTCGGCCTCGATCGCGGCCTGCCGGAACGCCTGATCGTTCTGAATCCCCTCGACCACGAACACGGTCGGACCGGTCACCTCGAGCTTCGCGTACTGCACGCCGGCGCGCGACAGCGCTTCGGTGAGCCGCTCCACGGTCGTCTCGGTCTCGATCCGCAGCGCGGCCTCGGTCTGCACCCGCATGATCAGGTGGACGCCCCCCTTCAGGTCGAGGCCCAGGTTCAACTTCTGATCGGGGGGATAGAAGGCCCAGATCGACAGCGCGATGACCGCGAGAATGGTCAGCCCTCTCCAGCGCAGGTTCTTGTTCACGATTGCTTCTCCGGTGCCACGGGCTCCTGGCCCTGATACCCGACGACGGCCGTCCGCGCGATCTCTACACGCACTTTATCAGCCACTTGAATCTGCACCGACTGGTCGCTGAGACGGGTCACCGTGCCGTACAGGCCGCCCGAGGTCACGATCCGGTCGCCCACCTTCAAGGCGGCCAGGAAGTCCCGGACTTTCTGCTGCCGCCGCTTCATCGGCAGCAGGATGACGAAATAGAAGATGCCCAGCACGAGCACGAACGGGATGAGCTGCACCCAGGGGCTCGGGGCGCCGGGGCCGGGGGCGCCCATGGCCAGCAGTGTCGGCATGTGCCAGTTCATGAGTCACGCGACAGGGGGTCTCAAGGAACGCCGTCAAGGTGTTCCGGCAGACGCAGCCGTGCGAAGGAACTCCTGCCTGAAATTCGCAAACGTCCGAAACGCTATAGCGTCTCTGATCCTCCGCAGGCTGTCAAGGTAGAAGCTGAGATTATGCAACGTGTTAAGGACGCCCGCGGTCATCTCACCGGCCAGGTACAGATGACGGAGATACGCGCGCGAATGGTGACGGCACGTGTAGCAGCCGCACTGCGGGTCGAGCGGACCGTCGTCTTCGGCGTACTTCGCGTTTTTGATATTGATGCGCCCCTCGCTCGTGAAGAGCTGGCCGTTGCGCGCGTTGCGCGTCGGGAGCACGCAGTCGAACATGTCGATGCCGCGGGCGACGCACTCGACCAGATCCTCGGGCGTGCCGACGCCCATCAGGTAGCGCGGCCGGTCGTGCGGGAGCCGCCGCGCCGTCTCGCCGGCCACGGCGTACAGCTGTTCGATCGGTTCGCCGACGCTCAACCCGCCTATCGCATAGCCTTCGAACCCGACCGTCACCGTCGCGTCCGCGCTCTGGTCCCGCAGATCCTGGAACACGCCTCCCTGCACGATCCCGAACTGCGCCTGACCGGGGTTCGACACGTGGACGCCGGGCACCTCGCCCGCCTGCAGCGCACGGAACCGCTGCCGGCTGCGCGCCGCCCATCGCACGGACCGGCTCATGGCGATGCCGGCCTCGTCGCGCGTGGCCGGGAGCGCCAGGCATTCATCGAGCACCATGGCGATGTCCGACCCGAGCCGCGCCTGGATGTCGGCCGCGCGCTCCGGCGTGAGCAGGTGGCGCGCACCGTCGAGGTGCGACTGAAAGTCGGCGCCCTCCTCCGTGATGACGCGCCGCTGGGCCAGGCTGTAGACCTGAAAACCGCCGCTGTCGGTCAGGATCGGGCGCCCCCAGCCGATGAACCGGTGCAGGCCGCCGCGGCGCGCGACGAGCTCGTCGCCGGGCCGCAGCAGCAGATGGTACGTGTTGGCGAGGATGATCTCGGCGCCCGCGTCCTCGAGCTCGCGCTGCCGGATCGCCTTGACGGCGCCCTGCGTGCCGACCGGCATGAACGCAGGCGTCTGGACGGTGCCATGCGGCGTCCGCAGCTCGCCGAGGCGTGCGTCGCCGTCGGTCGCGCGCACGGTGAACTCGAAAGAAGGCACGGTAACATTAAGGTTCATGAGGTTCATGGAGTGCAACGGGTTCAGAAGGTCCTGTTCGGCGTGAAAAAAGTTCGCGTCGGCGTGATCTACGGCGGCCGCTCGAGCGAGCACGAGGTGTCGATCGCCTCCGCGGCGTCGATCTTCAAGCACCTCGACCGCGATCGCTACGAGCCGGTCCCGATCTGGATCGAGAAGGACGGCCGCTGGACGCTCGGCGCAAAGGCGCCGCAGGCGCTGTCGGCGGCCGAAGTACTCGGGCAGACGCGAACCGAGGCGCTCCAGCACGTCGAGCCGACCGCCGCGGTCACCGGCACCGGCATCGACGTCGTCTTTCCCATGCTGCATGGACCGTACGGCGAGGACGGTACGGTGCAGGGGCTGCTGGAGCTCGCCAACGTGCCGTATGTCGGCGCCGGCGTGCTCGGGTCCGCCGCGGGCATGGACAAGGCGGTCATGAAGACGCTGTTTGCCGCGCGCGGGCTGCCGATCGTCCGGCACGAGGTCGTGCTCCGGCGGGAGTGGGAGCGCGACGGGCGCGGCGTCACCACCCGGGTGTCGGGGGCGCTCGGCTACCCGGTGTTCGTCAAGCCTGCCAACCTGGGGTCGAGCGTCGGCATCTCCAAGGCGAAGTCGGACGCCGAGTTTGCCGACGCGATGGCGCTCGCGCTGCAGTTCGACCGCAAGATCGTCATCGAGGCGGCCGTACCCGAGGCGCGCGAGATCGAATGCGCCGTGCTGGGGAACGACGAGCCCGAGGCGTCGGTGCCGGGCGAAATCATTCCCTCGCGCGAGTTCTACGACTACGAGGCCAAATACCTGGACGAGGGATCGCGCCTCCTCGTTCCGGCGCCGCTCTCGGGCAATCAGGCGGCGGCGGTACAGCGCCTGGCGATCGACGCCTTTCGGGCCGTCGAGTGCGCCGGCATGGCGCGCGTCGACTTTCTCCTCGCGCGGGCCACCGGCGAGTTGTTCGTGAACGAGGTCAACACCATTCCTGGCTTCACGACGATCAGCATGTACCCGAAGCTCTGGGAAGCCTCCGGCCTTCCCTATCCCGCTCTCCTCGACCGGCTGATCACGCTGGCGCTCGAGCGGCATGCGGAAAAACAGCAGCTGAGGACCAGCATTACGTGAATACGGAACACCGAGGCCCTGAGACACCGAGAAAATCCTTGGCATCTCGGTGCCTCGGCGTCTCGGTGTTCCGTCGGAGCGTTGCCGGGTTACTCGGAGCTCTCGCGGCATCGAGCGCGCTCGCGCAGCCGCCGGCGCGCGGGCTCACGGCCGCGCCGGAGGTGGCGCGCGTCTACGACGCCATCTTCGCCGCCCGGTTCGCGGACGTCGCACCGCTGGCCGCCCGCACCTGTCCGCCGGTTCCGGCCGAAGCCTGTCGGCTGCTCGAGGCGCTGGCGGTCTGGTGGCGCATCCAGCTCGACCCCGACGACAGGAGCCGCGACGCCGAGTTCCGCACGCGCGTCGACGGCGCGCTGACCGCGGCGACGGCCTGGACGGCGCGGGAACCCGCACGCGCCGAAGCCTGGTTCTACCTCGCGGGCGCCTACGGCGCGCGGGCGCAGTGGCGCGTGCTCCGCCACGAGCGCCTCGCCGCCGCCCGGGACGGCGGACGCATCAGGGACGCGCTCGAGCGCGCCCTGGCGCTCGACCCCGGCCTGGCGGACGCCTCGTTCGGCCGCGGCCTTTACCGCTATTACGCGGACGTGGCGCCGGCGGCACTCAAGATCGTGCGGTGGCTCCTGCTGCTGCCCGGCGGTGATCGTGAGGAGGGCCTGCAGGAAATGCTGCGCGCGCGGCGCGAGGGGCTCGTCTCCGCCGGCGAGGCCGACTATCAGCTCCACCTCATCTATCTGTGGTACGAGAAGCAGCCCGAACGGGCGCTGGCCCTCCTTCAGGATCTCGTGTCGCGCTATCCCAGGAATCCGCACTTCCGCAACGCGATCGCCGACGTGCAGGACGTGTATCTCGGCGACATGCGGGCGAGTCTCGCGTCGTGGGAATCATTGCTCGCGGCGGCGCGCACGGGGCAAGTCGCGGAGCCCGCGATCGCTGAAGCGCGTGCGCTTCGCGGGATCGCGCGCGCACGCGCAGCGCTGCGGGCGCAGCGCCGCTGAATGCGACGCACTTTTTTGACAAAACACGCGCTTTTATGCTTGACATCGAAAAAATCTCACCCATAATCTACATCTGGTATGAGGGTGGATGGCTCAGCCCACCCGTTGTGACGG
>CAZGLC010000199.1:4814-9203 GCA_964526235.1 uncultured Bifidobacteriaceae bacterium | reverse complement strand
CGGCCGTTTCACGCGCGATCCGCCCGACCTCGAGGATCACCCGCATCTGATCGTCCGGCGAGACGAAGCGCTGGCGGACGAGCGCGTCGATCTCGCGCCATCTGGCCCGCTCGGCCTCGGTCACCGGCGTCACCGGTTCCGCGGCCGCCGCGGTCTTGGTCAGCGTCGCGCTCAGCTGCGCCTCGAGGCGCGTCACCTCACGACGACGCGGAGCCACCACGCCGAAGTATCCGCCCATGAGGATCGCGAGCGCGATGGCGATGGCCGCGAGCGCCGCGCCGGTCAGCGGCAGCTGTTGCCTCACGCCAGCCTCCGCAGCCGCATCACGAGCGTGAATCCCAACGGGCTCCCGGATGCTGCGGTGTCCTCGGCGGCGGCGGCGGCGCCGCGGGCTGGTTCGGCGGTCGCGGCAGTCGCAGCCGCACTGACGGCCTCAGGGAGGGTGACGCGGGGACTCTGCTGAATCGAAATCGCGTCGAAGATCGGCGAGCCGCGAAGGTTGTAATAGAACTCGTTGAGCACCTGGTGTGCTTCCGTGAGCTCATCCTGCTCGACCCGTCCGACGAGGCTGACCACGTATCCCTGGCCGTCGGCAGTGACCGTCACTCGTTCCAGTCGCAATTGTGCCGGGGCCAGACGCGCGATCTCGCGCAATGGATCCGCCGGCGGAATCAGATGGAGTGGATCGTTGACGAGCAGACCAGCCACCTCGGCCTTCTGCCGGCGTTCGGTCTCGATGGCCTGTACCTCAGCGAGGCGCGCCTGCCGGCTCTGCAGCGTCGCCTCGGCCTGCCGCAGCCGGTCGCGAACCGTTCGCGCCTGTTGCGACGTCGAGACGGCGCTCGCCGTCAAGAGCAGGATACTGGCGGCACTGGCCGCCACAGCCGCCGTGATGGCTTTGCGCGACCGCCACTGGAAGGCCAGCGCCGGCGGCAGCAGGTTCGGGGCGTCTCCGGCCGAGAGGAGCGCCGCCCCGTACGCGAGCGTGAACGCGCCCGCTGCCATCTCGGCCGGCCAGGGACGCGGCAGCTCGGGTTCGAGCAGGGCGTTCAGGTTCGTCACGGGCAGCCGCAGGCGTTCCAGCAGCTCTCCTCCCGTGAACACGCGCGCGGCCGATCCGGCGTCCGCTACCGACACCATGACCTGTTCGACGCGCTCGCCCTTCGACAGTACGCCGTAATGGCGCAGGGAGCGCTCGATTTCTACGGGAATCCAGTCGAACGGATCGATCGCCGTTGCAGGCGGCTCGATGACGCGGGCGAACTTCAGGATGCCCTCGGTCACCACGACGATGGTCATCGTGGAGGGCCCCCAGTGCACGAGCGCCGTTGGCCTGTCGAGCAGCGACGGCGCGAGCGCGCGGGTCGCCGCGAGCAGCCCCATCGACCCGGTCACCACCGCCCGCGGAATGGTCCCACCCCTCACCAGGGGATCCAAGGACTGCTGCAGCCCTTCCGGCGATGCCAGGGCCACGAGCACTTCGTCCTTGGGAAGTCCGTCGACTTCGACGCGCCGGACGACGTGCGAGGCCACGGCTCTGGCCGCGCTGCCGTCGCGCGCTGCCTCGCGCGTCACGACTTCCGAGCGCTCCCGTGCCGTCATCGGCGGGAGCAGCAGCACGCGGTGGACGGTCTCCGGATCCGACAGCACCACGTGTACCGGCGTCGCTCCGACACGTCGCCGGAGCTCCGGAGCGGTGATCGCCGTCTCCCCCGGCGGCACCCGCACCGTGCCGGTGGCGACAATCCGCCCCCACCGCGTGGTGACCGTGACGATCGTACCGAAGGCGACCTCGACGCCGAGCCGCTGCCCGATCACGCCTCCACCTCACCGAACACGGAGCGAATGACCTCGTCGACGGTTGTGACACCGGCCGAGATCTTCTCGGCGGCTTGCTCGATCATGGGCACCCAGACGCGCCCCTCGATCGCCTTGTGCTTCAGCGCCTCCGGATCGCTGCCCGTGGCGGTCAGATTGAGCCCTTCGGCCGCGAGCAGCTCGAAGATGCCCGTCCGCCCGCGGTAGCCGGTGCGATTGCAGACGGCGCAGCCCTTTCCGACGAATGTCGCCGACACACGGCAGGCGATCTCGCCCAGCCGGTGAAGGCCGGCTTCCTCCGGCGCGACTTGCGTCCGGCACTGCGCGCAGATCACGCGCACCAGGCGCTGGCCGATCACGCCCGTGAGCGAGGACGACAGCAGATAGTGCGCGACGCCCATATCGAGCAGCCGTGGAATCGCTCCGAGCGCGTCGTTGGTGTGCAGCGTCGACAGCACCAGGTGGCCGGTCATGGCAGAACGAATGGCAATCTCCACCGTGTCGAGATCGCGCATCTCGCCCACCAGCATCACGTCGGGATCCTGGCGCAGCAGCGCGCGGAGACCGACGAGGAAGGTCAATCCCGCCCGCGTATTGATCTGCGTCTGCCGGATGCCCGGCAACTCGTACTCAATCGGATCCTCGAGCGTCACGATGTTCTTCTCGACCGAGTTGATCTCGTTGAGGGCGGAGTACAGCGTCGTCGTCTTGCCAGAGCCTGTTGGACCCGTGACCAGGATCAGGCCGAACGGCCGCTTGATCCACCTGCGAAAGAGCACCAGCTGGGGAGCGGACATGCCCAACGACTCGAGGCCGAAGCTGCGACTCTTGTCGAGCACCCGGATGGCGATGTTCTCGCCGTGAATCGTCGGGAACACCGACACGCGCAGATCCAGGCGCCGGCCGTCGATTTCGTGCAGGATGCGCCCGTCCTGGGGCAGGCGGTTCTCGGCGATGTTCAGGTCCGCGAGGATCTTGATCCGGGTGAGCACGGAGGAGAAGGTCCCTCGAGGCAGCCTCGGACCCGAGTGGAGGAGGCCGTCATACCGGAAGCGCGTCACGACGATGGTCTCCTGCGGCTCGATGTGGATGTCGCTCGCGCCTTCCTTGATCGCCTTTCGAAGGAGCTCGTCCACCACGAGCATCGCGGGGCGATCGTCGCCAGCGGCGTCGACCTCGTCCGGCCGCGGCTTTCCGGGCGCCTCGGAGGTCTGCCCCGGCGGCTGGCCGAAGACCCGGTCGAGCGCGCCGAGAATCTGGCGCTCCTCGGCCACGACAAGCGTCACGAACAATTTCGAGCGCCGCCGGAGCTCGTCCACGCCAGTCAGATTGCCCACGTCTGCCGTCGCAGCAGTCAAGGTGTGGCCGTCCTGGCTGAGTGGAAGGATTTTGTGCGTGCGGAGCAGCGATTCCGGGAAGCGGCGGATCAGCTCCGCATCGAGGCGCGCGACGTCGACATCGAGGACGTCCACGCCGGCTTGTCTGGCGAGCGCGCGAAGGACTTGATTGGAGTTGGCAAACCCCAGACGAACCAGCGTCTGTCCGAGCAGCTCCCGGTGCGCCTTCGCCTCGCGCAACGCGCGATCGAGCTGTGCGGAGGTGATGATGCCATCCGACATCAGACCTTCGCCCAGGAGCCCCCCGACCTTCAGGGCCAGCCGATCGTCGCTTCGCCGTTTCGAGGTCATTACGTTGTCAGAGATTGCGCCAGGATGATCCATGTATCTTCTCGTCCTTCTTGAGGTTACGCTTTAGTGCTCAGCTTTGCACAGGGGACCGGAGTGAGGCCGCCGCGGGGGATGACTTCTGTCCAAGCGGTTGAAACGATTAGAGATCTGGGAAAGAATTGTAGCGTACAGTAGCGCCCTTGGACGGGCTCTTCTGATAGCGAAATTGTAGCGAAAGTAGACATTTTTCAACCATGGACCGCCGCACATTTGTCGGCCTGACCGCGTTCGGGGTGCTCTGGCCGACGCGGAACGGGGTGCGAGGTGAGAGGCTGGCCAGAGTCGGGCTCCACCTCGCCAGTGTTCGCAGCGCGTCCGCGGCGGACCTTGGGAACGCTCTTCGCATGGTCGCCAGCCTGGGGTACCGGGAGGTCGAGCTCTCGAGGGCGGACGACCGGGCCGTCGATCCGCGCGCCACGCGGCGCCTCCTGGACGACCTCGGCCTCAGAGCGCCGTCTCGCGACGTAGCGATGCCGGATGTCTTTTCCAACTGGAGGCTGCTGCTCCGAGAATGCCAGGTGCTCGGGAATCGGCACGTGGTGTGCGCCGAGGTCCCGCCACGGGAGCGGGCCACGCTCGACGGCTACAAGCGGGTCGCCGATCTCCTGACGCCGGCCGGCAGGATTACCCAGGCGGCCGGCGTGCAACTCGTGCTCCGGCCTCACGCCGACGACTTCCGGCCGCGTGGCGCGATCGTGCCGTACGACTACGTCCTGAACAATACGGATCCCGCGTTGCTGAAGGTCCAGCTCGATCTGTCGGACCTGGTCCGCGCTCGCCGGGATCCGGTTGAGGAAATCGGCCGGCATCCCGGACGTATCGCGAGCCTGCACGTCAACGACAT
>CAZGLC010000199.1:0-4714 GCA_964526235.1 uncultured Bifidobacteriaceae bacterium | reverse complement strand
CACCCACGTCTGCGCGACGACGGTCGCGAGGTGCACGGCGAAGACCGCCAGGAGTCCCGCGACCAGCGCGCGGGCGCGTCTGCGCCACGACAGCCATGAGCTGGCGATCACGAGGGCGACAATGAGCGCGAGGTCCGCGCCGATGAGGCGTTGCGGAACGGCGACATCGGCGCCAGACCCGACGATCGCCAGGCCTCGGCCTGGTACGACGACGGCCTCAACAGATCCTGGAAGCAGGCGTGCAGCGTCGATGATCTCCACGAATACGGCCAGCGCACGCATGTAGATGGGTTCGGCGGCGCGCCACACGACCAGCATCACGAAATAGGTGGCGGCCGCGACGGCCGCCGCGGTGACGAGCGCGCTAGCGCGCGGGCGCATGCTCGACGCTTCGCATCCACACGGTGAAGCACGCGAACGCCGTCAGGACGACGACGAGCGGCGCGACCTGTTCGTGAAACGGCGCGAACCATGCCGGGCGCTCCGCCTGGAGGAAGCACAGGATCGCAATGCGGACGATGTTGACGCAGCTGATGGCGAGGGCCGCCGCGACCATTCCGGCAGCGCGCCAGGCCAGAGGAATTGCCGGCAGCGCCGACATCGCGCCGACCGTCAGCAGCCATGCGCCGAAGCCGTTGCAGTCGTTGGTGACGATGACAGATGCGCCGCGAAACGTCAGGATGGTTGCAGATTGGCTGACCTCGAAACCCGTGGCGTTCATTAGCAGGGCGCTGGCAGAGGCGAGCGTGAGGTTCAGAAACGGAATCGGGGTAATCCCTGTGGCCGCCGGCAGGAGGTAGTGGAGCGCGACATAGATGCCGCCGACCACCGCAGCGGCCCGGCCGATGCTGAGCGCGAGCTCACGGCCGCTGGACGTCATTTGCGGGGCGAACGACGACTGGACGAGGCATCCGGAAGATGATGCCCGCAAGTAGCGCGGCTAGCAAGACCATCGTCCACACTGGTGATGCAGGAACGGAGGTCGCCCCTGCTCCACTTCCACCGCCACCGCTGCCACCACCGTCCTGCGAGCTGGTGGTGCAATTCGATCCGTTGCCCGGCTGGCAATTCCCTTCAAGCCATGCGGTCACACTCGCAATGTCGCTGGCGTCAGGGCCGTCGCCGAAGTTGAAGTACGTCTGCGTTGTTCCGCCACCACCACCGCTGGCGAGATTGACCCACACCGTCGTGAGGCCACCATCGGCTGAGAAATAGGTGACATGGTAATTGGGAATTATTTCGACTTTCCAGTTCCCGGGAATCGTCGCCCATGTGGTATTCGTCGTAACGTTGCGCAGCGAATAAGTAGCGTCGCCGTTGGACACGTACTCCCAAACGTACTGGCCAGTCTGGCCAGTTGCGGTGCGCGGCAGTGTGACGTGGATCGCGGTGACAATCAGGATTCTTACCGCTAACCGCTTCGCATTTGGGAAGAGCCCGGTGCGAAGCGATCCCTTCGAGGCAATGATAACGGCGGCCATGCCAACAGGCCGGCTTGGCATGCAGATCGGCTGAGCACTCAGCCAGTCTGGCAAATGGTTGATCAGGAAGAGGTTCGTGGGATGACGCGAAGACGAGCGGCCCTCGACCCGCGTAGCGTGCTACAAAAAAGGAGGCTTGGTCCGGCCTGGCCCGCGATTTACGGGTGTCCTTCACCGCCCGCCATGCTCGATAGCGACGCGCCGGCTTCTCCAACGCAGACGGCGTTCCGGCCGCTCGCCTTGGCGCGATAGAGGGCCGTGTCTGCGTGACGGACGAGTGTTTCGACGTCGAGCGATTCGGCTTCGGCGGCGGCGACGGCGACGACGCCGACGCTCACAGTGATCGTCTGGGCCGTGCCGGTGCCGATGGTGACCTCTTTGGCGGCGACAAGGCTTCGCAACCGCTCGCCGACCATGGCGGCCTCGCGGGAATCAGTGGCGGGCATGAGCACCACGAACTCGTCGCCACCCCAGCGGCCCACGTCGTCGGAGGCCCGCACCGCCTGGACGAGCCCCTTCGTGACCTCCACGAGGACCCGATCGCCCACCGCGTGTCCGTGCGTGTCGTTGATGCTCTTGAAATGATCGATGTCGATGATCGCGAGCGCGAACGGCGTCCGGTAGCGCCGCGCACGTGCCAGCTCGCTCTCGGCGCGGTCGCGGATCGCGCGGCGGCTCAGAATCTGCGTCAGGCCATCCCAGAGGGCGAGTTCCTCCATCTGCCGATACGCGTTGCGCAGCTCGCGCGTTCTCGCAGCGATGCGGCCCTCGAACTCGTGCGTCAGGATATCGCGATCGCGGAGCGCCGTCTGGAAGCGTTGGCCGAGCGTCGCGGCCATGCTCGCGACCAGAGCGGCAAAACCGTAGATCGCCAGGCGCGGGGTCGCGAGCGCGTTGCGGTCGACGAGCACGTCGTGTACGACGGTTGCACTCAGGACGGCCATTCCGACGCCCAGGATACGCGCCTCGCGGTCTCCGGCACCGAGCCGCCGAATCACCAGCGCGACCGAGACCACGAGAAGCGGCACGACGGCGAGCTGCAGAACCGGCACGAGCGCCAGCGGGACAACGAGACCGGGCGTCATCGGTATCACCACCGCCACGGCCACGAACGCGAACTGTACCGCTCGCAGCCACCGGGGATGCGGCTGTCTGAAGAATACCCACAGAAACTGAAGCATCGATGCCGGAAGCACCCACAGGACCATGTGTTCGAGCTTTTTGAGCACGACGAAGTCGTCCACGACGAGGTATTTGGACTGCGTGCGAAGAACCCCGCACACAACCCCGAGCAGCGCGAGCACTCCGAACCAGGTGTACTCAGCACCCGTACCGATCCGACTGCCTGCTGAGAGGTGGTACAGACCCACCAGGAGGAACACGAGCAACAGAGCCAGATGGAGCACCTCCGCGCGCGTTTCCCGTTCGATGAGCGCGCCGAGCGGCCCTATCTGAAACGTTCCCTCGATGGGCCCGGCCGTCGTGGAGTTCACCTGCGGGGCGCGCCACACGCGCAACGCCAGCACGACGGACCCATCGGGTTCGCGGACCTCCGCGGGGATGACATACGTGCGCTGCCGGTCGTACTCGATTCGAGGCATGGGCGGGAGCGCGCCGGCCCCGCCCAGCCGTTGCCCTCCCACGTACAGCTCGTATGCGCTGTCGACTCTGCCCAGCCTGAGACCGAGCGGCTCTTCCCTGGGCCAGAGGGGGGGAACGCGAAGGCGATACCAGGCGACGCCGGCCAGGGAGGTGTAGCCCTGGCGCCGCCAGCTTCCGGGCACGCGCAGGCGCGTCCAGCCGCGATCGTCGAATCCCGGCGCCGCCCATGCCGGATCGTCGCCTGGCTGAAAGGCCCAGAGTCCCGCGAGCGAACGCGGTTCGAGTAGATCGGACTGGTTCGGTGGCCCGGCACAGGCAGCCGACACCAGCAGTACAGCTGCCTGCAATGCGCCAAAGAGCAAGCGAAACGCGGGAGCCATTGACCGTGAAGGGCGTTACCCCATTTCAGCTAGGCCATCGATGTGTCGGCGCGCGGCGGCACTGCGCGTGGAGCCGTCTTGGCGTCGACCTGTTCGACGCGATTGCGCCCTTTCTGCTTGGCGCGTTCGACGGCCGCCCTCGCATCCGCCAGGAGCTGCTCCGCGTCGATGCTCCGATCTGTCGATCGTGCGATGAGCAGGCCCACTGACACAGTCACCGGAAACGGCCGCCCGGATCGGTGGTCCTCGAGCTGAAGTCGATGCTCGACCATGGCCCTGAGGCCTTCGGCAAGACGTTCGCCTGTGGCCGCCTCCGTTTCGGGCAGGAGCACGGCGAATGTGCCCCCGGACGTTCGTGCCACCCAATCCGTCTCGCGGAAGTAGTTTCGTACGCTGATGCCGATCCGTTCGAGCACACGATCGCCTACGCCGTCGTCGAAGGTCGCATTGATCTCAGCGAGCTGATCGACGTCCAGGAGCATGAGCGCAAACGGATGACCGAACCGATCCGACCGGTGAATCTCTTTCTCGAGCACAGCGAGGAAGACACTCTTCGTGTACAGCGCGGTCAGGGAATCGGTCGGAGTCACAGCGTTCGGATCGCGGGTCATAGTGCCGGGACGTCATTCTAGTGCCGTCGGGCCCGGCCCGCCAGCGGCGGTGGCTGGAGCCTGGCGGCGTCTCATCTGGTCTCAGATCCCCGAGATGATGAACTCGACCCGTCCCGTTGCCGAGCGGCCGTCGGTCGTCTCGACGGTGACCGTCGCGGTTATTTTCCCGTTTTCTGTATAGACATGCGTCGTCGTGCTCGACGTCGTTGTCGCGTCGATGTCGTCGTCGTCGTCGAAATCCCACTTGTAGCTCTTGACCACGTCCGCGCCTCCGACGGCCGGTGTCACCGTGGCGGTGAAGGACGTCGTATTGCCAACCTTGGAGACGGATGTGCCTGGCGAGGCCGTCAGCGACACGGCGAGCGGGGTTCGCGGCGTCACGACGAGAGTGAGGGATGTGGACGTGGTGTCGCCGTTGACGTCCGCCGCACGAACGGTTGCGGTGTACGACTTCGGCGTTGACGCGGACGGCCCTTCGTACGTATGCGTCGCAGTCGCCGTGCCGCTCGCCATCGCACCGAGGTTCTCCGACGTGGCGTCGCCGAAATCAATGGTCGCGGAGCTGAGCGTGGTGGATCCACTCCCCCGGGTGATGGTGAACACCAGCGTCGCCGTGTTGGTCGCCGGGCTCGCCTGAACC
>CAZGLC010000198.1:0-9227 GCA_964526235.1 uncultured Bifidobacteriaceae bacterium | reverse complement strand
CCGAGCAGAAGGCGCCGTGCATCATCTTCATCGACGAGCTCGACGCGCTCGGCCGGGCGCGCGTCCAGAGCCCGATGGGATCCCACGAGGAGCGCGAGCAGACGCTCAATCAGCTGCTCGCCGAAATGGACGGCTTCGACTCGCGCAAGGCGATCATCATCATGGCGGCGACCAACCGCCCCGAGGTGCTCGACCCGGCGCTGCTCCGCCCCGGCCGCTTCGATCGGCAGGTGCTCGTCGACAAGCCCGACGTCAAGGGCCGCGAGGAAGTGCTGCGGATTCACACGCGGCAGGTGAAGCTCGCGCCCGAGATCGACCTCAAGGTGGTCGCGGCGCGGACGGCCGGCTTCGCGGGCGCCGATCTGGCCAACCTCGTGAACGAGGCGGCGCTCCTCGCGGCGCGGAAGGACAAGACCGCCGTGGAGATGGCCGACTTCGACGAGGCGATCGACCGCCTGATTGCCGGCCTCGAGAAGAAGCGCGTGATGAGCCGCAAGGAGCGCGAGATCGTCGCCTACCACGAGGCGGGCCACGGCATCGTCGCCACGCTGATCCCCGGTATGGACCCTGTCCACAAGATCTCGATCGTGCAGCGCGGCTTCGGCGCGCTCGGCTACACGATGCAGCTGCCGCTCGAGGACCGGTACCTGTTGCAGCGGCGCGATCTGCTCAACCAGCTCGCGGTGCTGCTCGGCGGCCGGACGGCCGAGGAAATCGCGCTCGGCGAGATCTCGACCGGCGCGCAGAACGACCTGCAGCGCGCCACCGACATTGCCCGCGCCATGGTCACCGAATGGGGCATGAGCGACGCGCTCGGCGCCATCAACTACGACGGCCACAAGCGCACGAAATTCCTCGACATCACGTTCGGCCCCGAGCGCGGCAACTACGCCGAGGACACGGCCCGCCTCATTGACGCCGAAGTCAAGCGAATCATGACCGACGCGCACGCCGAGGCGCGGCGCATCCTCACCGGCCATCGCGACATGCTCGAGGCCGTCACGCGCCGGCTGCTCGAACAGGAAGTGATGGAGGGCGCCGAGCTGCGGACGATCCTCGGCGTCGCGCCCGCCGCCGCTGAACCCTCGCCCGAGACGACGCCTCTTCCTCCGGGCCTCACGTAGGGGCGACGCATGCGTCGCCCCTGCCGGAACCGATGAATCACCCGGCCTACGCCGTCGCGGGCACCGTGGCGCCCACGGTCGCCGAACATCTGCGGCTCCACCGGGCGGCGCTCCCGCCGCAGGACGCGGACCAGCCGCCGTTCGAGCTGCTGCCCGTGGCGCGGCACGTCGAGGCGCTCGTCGATGTCGCGTTCTGGGCGAGCGTCCGCCGCGAGGAGGGATACATCCCGAAGATCTCGCTCGCCTTTCTCCGGCCGCTCCCCGAGGTCTGCCCGCTCGTCTTCGCGCAGCCGCTGCCGCTCGACCCGGCCGCGCTCACCCGCCTGGCCGCCGCCGTCGAACGGCCCGGCATCCATCTGGGTGTGTGGCCCGCCTACGCCGCGCCGAATCCAGCCGCGGCTTCGGCGGGTACACCCGGCGACGACACGCTGATGGTGTGGGGCACGACGCACATGATTCCGCCCTTCTGCTTCGTGGTGGAAGTGGTGGCGCCCGGCGTGCTGGTGCTCAAGCACCGCCCGCGGCACGAGTCGCGCAAGTTCGTCAACGTCGCGGTGCTCGAAGGCGACCGCATCAAGGTCGTCGACGAACAGGCGTCGGCCATCGCCGACTGCCCCGCGCTCCTGACCTCGATGCTCGGTTTCGAGGTCGCGTCGCTCACCGATGACGCGCTGAACGTCCAGGTGCAGCTCGCGCTCTCAATGCGCCGCCATGGCCGCGGCGGGATCCTCCTTCTCGTCCCGGCGGGCAGCGACGAGTGGCGCGAGTCGATCGTGCAGCCGATGCGCTATGCGGTGCAGCCGCCCTTCTGCGAGCTCTCGGCGCTGCTCCGCCGCCGCGCGACGATGCCCGCGCACGAGTGGCAGGAGGCGATCGATCGCGCCGTGGAGTCGCTGGCCGGCCTGACGGCGGTCGACGGCGCCACGGTCGTCACCAGCCGCTACGACCTGCTCGCGTTCGGCGCGAAGATCGCGCGCCGCGATGGCAGCGGGCCCGTCGAGCAGATGGTCGTCACCGAGCCGATTCTCGGGGCGGAGCCCGAACGTATGCATCCCGGTGAGCTCGGCGGCACGCGCCATCTGGCCGCGGCACAGTTCGTCCACGATCAGCGCGCGACGGTGGCGCTCGTCGCCTCGCAGGACGGCCGATTCACGATCTTCGCGTGGTCGCCGTGCGACGGCGCCGTCCATGCGCATCGCGTCGAGACGCTTCTGCTGTAACTTCGTCGCCACGATTCCGAAGCCGTTCGAACCCGAGACGCTCGTGCGCGCGGTCGAGCGCGCCCTCAGGCAGTATCCGGTCTGATTCGACCTGCCTAATCGGGTGATGTGCCGCCGGCGGGCGCCATGGCACCATGCACCCATGCTCACCGATCTTTCACAGCAACTGGCCGCCCTCATCGCCGGCGCGGCCGAATCCGTCGTCCAGGTACAGGGCCGCCGCAGGCCCGCCAGTGGACTGGTGTACGGTCCCGACGTGGTCGTGACCACGATGGGCGCGCTGGGGCGCGAGGACGGCATCCGTGTGCGGCGCCACGACGGCACGGCGTACGACGCAGAGCTCGCCGGCTGGGATCCGGCCACGAGCCTCGCCGCCGTGCGTGTGCCCGGTCTTGGCGGGCGCGCGCTCCAATCCGCAGCGGATCCCGCGCAGGTCGGCCATCTCGTCGTGGCCGTGGCGCGCTCCTGGAGCAATGCCGTGACGGCGAGCGCCGGCATCGTCGCGGTCGTCGGGGGGCCGCTCGCCACCGGACGGCGCCGAGCCATCGATCAGATCATTCGCACGACCGCGCCGATGCACGACGGCTTCGCCGGCGGCGCGCTGCTCGACAGCGGCGGGAGGCTCCTCGGCGTCGCCACCGCCGCCGAGATACGCGGGCTCGGCGTGGTGATTCCGGCCGCGATCGCCTGGAAAGCCGTCGATGCCGTGCTCACGCACGGCGGCGTGAAGCGTGGCTATCTCGGCCTGGCCGGACAACCGGTGGTGCTCCCCGAGTCGCAGCGGGGCGCGGCCGGTGCGCGCGACGCAGACGAGGCGCTGCTCGTCGTGGGCGTGACGCCGGACAGTCCGGCGGCGCGGGCCGGCATCCTGGTGGGCGACGTGATTCTGGCGTTCGACGGCCAGCCGATCGAGTCGCCCGAAGAGCTGCTGGACGGGCTGACGGGCGACCGCGTCGGGCGCGACGCGTCGATCCGCGTGCTGCGCGGCGGGGCGCCGCGCGACGTGTCGATCACCGTCGGCGAGCGGCCCCGGCGCGCGCAATGAAAGTGCTCCTCGTCGGTCCGGCAGCGGCCCGCGCCCGGCTGCGCGCGGCGGTGAACGGATCGATGCAGATCGTCGGCGAATTCCCGACGCTCGATGCCGCCGAGACTGCCGATGTCGATGCGGACGGGGTCCTCCTCGCCGGTGCTGTGGGGCGTGCCCATGCAGACGTGCTGGACGAGCCGCTGACGCCGCGGGAGATCGACGTATTGGAGCTGCTTGCGGAAGGTCTCCCGAACAAGGCCATTGCGGATCGCCTTGGCATCAGCGATCAGACCGTGAAATTCCACGTCGCATCGATTGCCGGAAAGCTCGGCGCGTCGAACCGCACCGATGCCGTGCGCCGTGCTGTGCGGCGCGGTTTAGTGACGCTGTGACTCGTCGGCCGCATCACCCGCATTGGTGGTGCGGCGTCTATAATCCCACCACACCACACCCGATGGCTCTCCCGACCGGCTCGCGAATCGGTCCTTTCGAGATCACGTCACCGCTGGGCGTGGGGGGCATGGGCGAGGTCTATCGCGCCAGGGATACGCGGCTCGGCCGTGACGTCGCGCTGAAAATCCTTCCCGAGTCCTTTGCCGGGGATCCTGAACGCCTCGCACGCTTCAAGCGAGAGGCGCAGGTCCTGGCCACGTTGAACCATCCGCACATCGGCGCCATCTACGGGATCGAGGAAAGTCCGCAGGCGGACGGTCCGGCGGTGCACGCGCTGGTGCTCGAGCTCGTCGAGGGCCCCACGCTCGCGGAGCGAATCGCCGCTGGGCCGCTCGGCGTCGACGAGGCACGTGCCGTCGCCCGGCAGATTACCGAGGCCCTCGGCGCCGCTCACCAGCAAGGCATCGTGCATCGCGATCTCAAGCCGGCGAACATCAAGGTGCGCGAGGACGGATCCGTAAAGGTGCTCGACTTCGGGCTCGCGAAGCTGCAGGAGTCCGGGGCCGCGACACGGCCCGGGGCGCCCGAATCGATGATGCCGACGATCACCACGCCGGCCGCCACCGGCGTCGGCGTCATCCTGGGCACCGCCGCCTACATGGCGCCCGAGCAGGCGCGTGGACGGGCGGTGGACCGGCGCGTCGACGTCTGGGCGTTCGGCTGCGTGCTGTACGAGATGCTGACGGGCCGCCGCGCGTTCCCCGGCGACGACGTCACGGAAACGATTGCCGCCGTCGTGAAAAGCGAACCCGACTGGTCCGCACTCCCGACGGATCTCTCCCCTGCCCTGCGCGTCTTCCTGCGGCGCTGCCTCGCGAAGAATCCGGCCGAACGCGTGCATGACATTGCCGATGTGCGGCTGGCGCTCGACGGCGCCTTCGACCTGGAAGCGCTGCCGGGCCCCTCCACGCCGCAGCCGATGCGCCGGCAGCACCCAGCCGCGGTCACCGCGGCGGCACTGGCTCTCATCGTGCTGACCGTCGTTGCGACGCGGTGGCTTGCACCGACAGAGTCTGAAAGGCCCGCCCCCGTGCGTCGCTTTCCGGTCTCGACCGGCGAGGCCTCGCTCTGGATTGCCAACCGCAACCGGGACGTCGCGATCGCGCCCGACGGAAGCCGTATCGCGTACTTCGCCGGGGTCGGCACCAGTCGCAACCTGTACATGCGCGCGCTCGACGCCGTGGAGGCGACGCCGATTCGGCAGGCCGAGAGCTTTTTCGAGCTGTTTTTCTCTCCGGACAGCCGGTGGGTGGCGTTCAACGACGAAAGTAACTTCACGCTGCGGAAGATGCCCGTCACCGGCGGTCCCGCCACGGCTATCACCAAGATCGGCACCGAGATGCTGGGCGCGACGTGGGGACCGGATGACACCATCGTCTTTGCCACGACGCAGCCGGGCAGCGGCTTGCGGCGCGTCTCCTCGGCCGGCGGCACGCCCTCCGTCCTGACCACGCCCGACACCGCCCGCGGCGAGGTCCTTCACGCATGGCCCGAGTTCCTGCCGGGCGGTCGCGCGCTGCTGTTCACCATTCAGTCCGGGGTCGCTGGCGGTGATTTCGAAGTAGCCGCCCTCGACCTGGTCTCCGGCGAGACCAAGATACTCGTGGCCGGGGCGTCGAGCCCGCGCTTCGCGACGAGTGGACACCTGATCTACGGCGCCGACAACGCGCTCCGTGCCGTGGCATTCGATCCCGTTCGGCTGGAAGTCCTCGGTGATCCGGTCACCATGCTCGAAGGCGTCATCACGAAACCGAGCGGTGGCGCGGACTTCAGCGTCGCGGGCGACGGAACACTCGCATACGTCGCCGGCACATACGCCGGAGGCGCGGCGCGCCGGCTGGTGTGGGCGACGCGCGATGGTACGCGGCGGCCGCTCAATGTGCCGCCTCGCGCGTACTTCCAACCACGCATCTCGCCCGACGGCAGCCGGATCGCCATCGAGGTGCGCGACCAGCAGAACGATATCTGGATCTGGGACATCGTCCGCGAGACGCTGACGCGGCTGACCACCGATCCAGCCATCGACCAGGGGCCGATCTGGACGCCCGACGGTCGCCGGATCGTGTTCTCGTCGGGACGCGTGAGTCCGAGCGGTATCTTCGCTCAGGCCGCCGACGGGACCGGTCCCGCCGAACGCATCACGACCGCAACCGATGGGTTTCATCTGCCCGGCGCCGTCACGCCAGACGGCGGACGGCTGATTTACCGCGTGGATGCAGCCAACTCCGATCTTCGTCTCTTGCTGTGTGGCGAACGCCGGGAGACTCCGCTCCCCGCAACACCGTTCGACGAGCGGGATCCCGCCCTTTCACCCGACGGACGATGGATCGCGTTCCAGTCGAATGAATCGGGTCGATACGAAGTGTACGTACGGCCGTTCCCAGACGTCGGAAGCGGGCGCTTTCAGGTGTCGACCAGCGGCGGCGCGCAGGCCGTCTGGTCGCCGGATGGGCGCGAGCTGTTCTACATCCAAATCGCGGACGGACGGCTCATGGGGGTGGACGTGCGCACCAGCGGCGGCGGCTTCGCTGCGGGTATTCCGCGGGTCGTGATCGACGGTGGATTCTTTGTCGTCTTCGGACAGGGTCAGTCCTACGATCTCTCGCCTGACGGCAAGCGGTTCCTGCTCATCGAAGCGAGCGGCGCGGACGCATCCGACACGTTGAGCGGGCTGACCGTGGTGATCAACTGGAGCGAAGAACTGACACGTCTGGTTCCACGACGATGAGCGTCGGACGCCGGACGTTCCTCAAGCGCCTGGCCGCCGCGCCGGCCGGGCTGGCCACCGCGCGCGCGTCGCACGCACACCCTTCGAATGGCGCTCGGGGTGCCCTGAGCGAAGTCGAAGGGCAGGCGCCGGCGGTAACGGGTGCCGCCGGCGACGTCATCGTCGTCGGCGCGGGCGCGTTCGGCGGCTGGACGGCGTACTCCCTGGCGCGCATGGGCGCGAAAGTGACGCTCGTCGACGCGTACGGTCCGGGCAACTCGCGCGCGACCTCCGGTGACGAGACGCGCGGCATAAGGTCATCGTACGGCGACCGCGGGCCGTGGGCGGAGTTGTGGGTCGGATGGGCCAACCAGGCGATCGATCGCTGGCGCGCGTTCGACGCCGAGTGGGGCCGCGACATGAAGGTGCAGCTCTGGTTCAACACCGGAGATCTGATCTTCAGGGCTGCGCCCGAGCCGTTCACCGACAGAACCCGCGAGCTGTGGACCGCGCTGAAGATGCCCTTCGAGACGCCGGCCGTGGACGAGGTCGCGCGTGGCTATCCCGTCTTCGACCTCCGCGGCATCACCGTGGTGCTCCGCGAGCCGCGCGCCGGTGTCGTGCGCGCCCGCCGCGCCTGCGAAGTGGTCGCCGAGGCGTTCCGCCAGGCGGGCGGGCAGATTCGGCTCGGATACGCGTCGCTCGGAGAGCGCGCGGGCACACGACTCCAGAACATCCGCACCGCCGGGCCCGCGGCCACGCTCACCGCGGGAACGTATGTGTTTGCGCTCGGTCCGTGGTTTCCGACGGCGTTCCCCGACGTGATGCGCGACCGCATCCGCACGCCGCTCGGCTACGTCCACTACTTCGGCACGCCGCCCGGCGACGACCGGTTCACGTTTCCGAACCTGCCGAGCTACAACTTCCCCGGCTGCACCGGCTGGCCGGCGCTGCCCGCCGACAATCGCGGCTTCCGCGTGCGCCTGCGCGGCGCGCCGCTGACCGATCCCGACACGAGCGATCGCGTGTTCGATCTGGACGCGAACGCGCCGGCGCGCGACTTCCTCATTCAGCGCTTCCCGCGGCTGGCCGGCGCGCCGCTGCTCGAGACGCGCGCCTGTCATTACGAGCTCAGCTCGACGCGCAACTTCATCATCGACCGCCATCCGCAGTTCGAGAACGTCTGGCTGGCGGGGGGCGGCTCCGCCGAGGGTTTCAAGTTCGGGCCGATGGTGGGCGAGTATGTCGCGCGGCTGGTCCTCGGCCAGCAGACGGACCCGAAGCTCGCGGAGGCCTTCCGACTATCGTAGGGCGCGGCTTTACGCCGCGCCTGGCGGGCCGTAAAGGCCCGCCCTACGGACCGGCACTACTAGTCCGTAACGCACCCTTCAGACGCCGACCGCACCAGCCGCACGTACTTCGCGAGGACGCCGCTCCCGACTTTCGGCGGCGGCGGCGTCCACGCTTTTTTCCGCGCGGCGAGCTCCGCGTCCGGCAGCTCGACGCGCAGCTCGCACGCCGCGGCGTCGATCACGATGCGGTCGCCGTCGCGGACGAGCGCGATCGGACCGCCGTCGCTCGCCTCCGGCGTCACGTGGCCGATGATGAACCCGTGCGAGCCGCCGGAGAAGCGGCCGTCGGTGATCATCGCGACGTCCTTCCCTAGACCGGCGCCCATGATGGCCGAGGTCGGCGTCAGCATCTCGGGCATCCCCGGCCCGCCTTTCGGCCCCTCGTAGCGGATCACGACGACGGACCCTTTGGCGATCTCGCCGCGCTCGAGCCCGGCGAGCATTGCTTCCTCGGAGTCGTAGACGCGGGCCGTGCCGTCAAAGCGCTCCCCTTCCTTGCCGGTAATCTTCGCCACGGCGCCGTCGGGCGCCAGATTGCCGCGCAGAATCCGGATGTGACCGCGCGGAGAGACCGGCTGCTCCACCGGATGGATGACGCGCTGGCCCTGCGCGAGCGGCGGCGCTTCGGCGAGGTTCTCGGCCAGCGTCTTGCCGGTCACGGTCAGGCAGTCGCCGTGCAGGAAGCCCTTGTCGAGGAGGTACTTCATCAGCGCGGGCGTACCGCCGGCCCTGTGGAGATCCTCCTGGACGTAGGTGCCGCTCGGCTTCAGATCGGCCAGAAGCGGCACGCGATCGCTCATCCGCTGAAAGTCGTCCAGCGCAAGCGGGATCTTCGCGGTCCGCGCGATCGCCAGCAGGTGCAGCACCGCGTTGGTGGAGCCCCCGACCGCCATCACCATCGCCAGCGCGTTCTCGAGCGACTTGCGCGTCAGGATGTCGAGCGGCTTCAGGTCGCGCTCGAGGAGCGTGCGCACGGCGGCGCCGGCGCGGCGGCATTCCTCCGCCTTGCCGGCGTCCTCTGCGGGGATCGACGAACTGGCCGGCAGCGAGAGGCCCATCGCCTCGATCGCCACCGCCATCGTGTTCGCCGTGTACATCCCGCCGCAGGCGCCCGCGCCCGGGCACGCGTGGCGGACGATGTCGAGCCGCTGCTCGTCGGTGATGACGCCGGCCAGATACTCGCCGTAGGACTGGAACGCGGAGATGATGTCGCGCGGCTTGCCGAGCGCCTCGCCCGGACGAATCGTTCCGCCGTAGACCATCAGCGACGGACGGTTGAGCCGCACCATCGCCATCATCATCCCGGGCAGCGTCTTGTCGCACCCGCCGAGGTCACATGAAACT
>CAZGLC010000197.1:0-9237 GCA_964526235.1 uncultured Bifidobacteriaceae bacterium | reverse complement strand
GAAGTCGCCATGATGCGCTACCGGTCTGGCAACAACTGGTCGTGCCCGATGGTCGTCCGCGTGCCGATCGGCGGCTATCTCCGCGGCGGCGCGCCGTACCACAGCCAGTCGGGCGTCGCGATCTTCGCGCACACGCCGGGCCTTCGCATCGCCTTCCCGTCGAACGCGCAGGACGCCGCCGGGCTGCTGCGAACGGCCATCCGCAGCGACGATCCGGTCCTGTTCCTCGAGCACAAGCATCTCTACCGGCAGCCGTACAACAAGATGGCGTATCCCGGTCCGGACTACATGGTGCCGTTCGGGAAGGCGGCGGTCGCACGCGAGGGGAAGGATCTGGTCATCTTCACGTGGGGCGCGCTGGTGCACCGATCGCTCCTCGCCGCCCATCAGGCCGAGCGAGACGGCATCGACGTGGCCGTCATCGATTTGCGCACGATCATTCCGTACGACTGGGAGGCGATTGCCGCCTACACCAAGAAGACGAACCGCGTGATCATCGCGCACGAAGACCAGCTCACGTGCGGTTTCGGCGCGGAAATAGCGGCCCGCATCTCCGAGGAGCTCTTCGACGACCTCGACGCGCCGATCCAGCGGGTGGCGGCGCTCGACTGCCCCGTCGCCTACGCGCCGGCGCTCGAGGAACGGATCCTGCCGGGCGCCGACGACGTCCTCGAGGCCATTCGGAAGATCGCCGCCTACTGAGGCCTTGTTCGTGCCCACGGAACACCGAGGCACCGAGACACCGAGAATACTTTTCAATGTTGTCTCAGTGCCTCGGTGTCTCGGTGTTCCGTTGAGGTGAAATGCGCCGCGCTATTCTCGCGCTTCTCGTTCTGGCACTGACTGCGCTCGGCACACGCCCCGCGGCGCTGACCGTGGAAGTGCTGCGCTCGGTCGGCGGCCTGCCCCCGCACATCGTCGGTCTGTTCGAAGAGCCCCTCAGCTTTCAGCAGGCGCCGGGCGGCGCGTACTACGTGTTCGACCGGCGGGGCCACACGGTGTACGCGGTCGATGCGGCGAAGAAGGTCGCAGCGAGGCTCGTCGACATCGGGCCGGAGGCGGGACGCATCATCCAGCCGCGCGGGTTCGACACCTCCGCCGCCGGGCCGTTCGTCGTGGCGGATGCGCCGCGCGGCGTCGAGCGCATCCAGATCTTCGGCGACACCGGTATGCGCCTCGGCGGCTTTGTGCTCCCGGTGCGCGAACGGTCGGCCACGATGGTCCTCGGCGCGCTGGTGCTGAACGGCATCGCCTCAATTCAGTACGGCGCGGACAGCCTGATCATCAGCCACCCCGAGAGCGGCGCGCTCATCACCGAATACTCGACGGCGGGCCGCGCGCGGCGCAGCATCGGACGGCTGCGCGCCACCGGGCACGAGCAGGACCCCGAGCTGCACCTTGCGCTCAACGTCGGCCTGCCGCTCGTCGATCCGACCGGCGGGTTCTTCTACGTGTTCCTCGGCGGCCGCCCGATGTTTCAGAAATACGACGGCGCGGGGCGTCTGCTCTTCGAGCGCCACGTCGAGGGACCCGAGATCGACCGGTATCTCGCCGCGCTGCCAGACCGGTGGCCGACGCGTCGTGTGGAGGACCGCGAGCTGCCGCTCGTGACGCCGGCCATTCGCGCCGCGGCGGTGGACCCGCGGGGGCGGCTCTGGGTGTCGCTCAACGAGCCGCACACGTACGTGTTCGATGCGCAGGGCGACAAGGTCCGCAGCGTCCAGTTCAGCGCCGCCGGCATCGTCAGTCCGACGAGCCTCTTCTTCACGAAAGACGGCCGGCTGCTGGTGACGCCCGGCTGCTTCGAGTTCCGTCCCTAGGACACTTGGCCTCTCGTCGAATCTGAAAGTGGTCGGGGGCGATAGGATTTGAACCTACAACCCCTCGGTCCCGAACCGAGTTGAACTCGGCAGAGTTCCGAATGATGTCGCGACTTTTGACACTCGGGTAGTGACGTGGCTGAAGCAGTTACGCGCGCTTATCCGTCAGGAATCTTCGGCACTGTAAAGGGACCTTCTGAAAGTGAGCCTCGGCACGCGATCGCCATTATTCGCCGCGGACGTCGGGAGGTTCGCTTCGCGAGACCCCGACTTCCCGGAACGCCACAAGTACGCTTTCACGTCCCCCTTGGCACGCGAAAAGTGCGAGGGAACACGGTTCGCTGACCGGGTGCCTTGGCCGATCGGTCGGTCGTTGACAGTCGAGGTTGGTAAGCCCAACAATGCCTTGCGTTTCGATCCTCTGGAGGAGCTGCGCATGGAACTGGCGACTCTCAGTTTCGATCCGGGCGAGATCGGAATCACAGCCGGGGTTCGCTTTGACGGCGCGTTGACCACCGTACTCGTGAGCGAAATCTACGCCGCGTGGAGCGGATCATTGAACGCGGCTTCACCTTCTCCAAGTGCGCAGCGCCTGCGAGCCACTATCAGAACGATTGAGGAGGGTGTAGATGAGGACATCGTCGGGGTTGATGTAACGCGATTAGAGGTATCCCTCGTTCGACGGCTTATTGATCGAATCGGTCTGACACTCGCGGATGTCTATTCGGTGATTGGCGCCGTTTCCGACCGTCCGAGTCTGGGTGGCGTTCACCGACTACGGCGTAATTACGAGCCTAGCACCAGCCATTCCGCGTCGACTCTACGAGCGCCACAGTCAAAAGCTCGAAGCAGTCTCTGCTGCCGTCCTCAAGTAAGACCCGTACTCTTCGACGGTACCGCCTAGCGCGGAGGCGATCGGGTTCGCTTTCCCTAAGCCACGAAGGCCACGAAGACGTACCAGCCACAAGGGACACGAAGATCACTATGGTGGGAGCACGAAGGAGCACCAAGGTCCAGGGCCGTGTGGCCTTGGTGTCCTTCGTGGCCGATCCGTCTTTGTGTCCTTGACCGCCGTGCTGAGCGCGAGCCATCTCACGAGACGTTTCGGCGATCGCGTGGCGGTCGACGATCTGTCGTTCGAGCTGGGGCCCGGCGAGATCTTCGCGCTGCTCGGCCCCAACGGCGCCGGCAAGACGACCACGCTCCGGATGCTGGCGGGACTCATCGCGCCGTCGTCCGGGTCGGTCGAGCGACGGGGACGCGTGGGCTTCCTCCCTGAAACGCCCGGCCTGTGGGAGCGGCTGACCGTCCGCCAGAACCTGCTCGTCTACGCGCGCCTCCACGGTCTACCCGATCCGGACCGCGGTGTGGACGAGGGACTCGACGTGTTCGGGCTGCGCGATCGCGGCGGCGACATCGCCGCCGAGCTGTCGAAGGGGCTCCGGCAGCGCGTGGCGCTGGCGCGCACGCTGCTGCACCGGCCCGACATCGTGCTGCTCGACGAGCCGACGGCCGGACTCGATCCGGCGAGCGCGCGCGACGTCCGCGATCTGGTGCAGCGGCTGCGCGGCGAGCGGCGGACCATCGTGATCTCCAGCCACAACCTGGACGAGGTCGAGCGGCTGGCCGATCGCGTCGCCGTGATACGCGCGCGGCTCGTGGCGGTCGACACCCCGGCCGCGCTCGAGACGCGGCTCTTCGGCACGCGCGTCCGCGTCGGCCTCGGGCAGCCGGCGGCCGCGTTCGTCGACGTGCTTGCGCGCGCGGGCTTCGAGGATGTCCAGGCACAGGATCGGACGTTGTCGATCGCATTGCCCGACGAGGGCGCGACGCCGATCCTCGTCCGGCGCCTGGTGGAGGCCGGCGCCGACGTCCTGTCGGTGGCACGCGAGCAGGCGCGACTCGAAGACGTGTACCTGCGGCTCCTGGACCGCGAGGTCCGGCCGGACGCCACGATCGCGGAGCGACGGCCGTGAGCCGCCTGCTCGCGCTCCTCGGCAAGGAGCTCGTCGACCTCCGGCGGAATCCCGCGCTGTTCGTGCCTGCCATCCTGGCCGGCGCGGTGTCGATGCTTCTCCCGTTCGTCATCGCGATCGTCGTCCCGGGGCTCGCGGGCGAGCGGCTGTCCGACTCGAGTGACTTCGAGATCGCGCTCGAGATGTACCGCGACCACCCGGCGCTCGGCGCGCTCGCTCCCGAAGCCGCCGTCCAGGCATGGATCTTCCAGCAGTTCCTGGTACTCCTCGTGCTCACGCCCGTGACCGGCGCGATGTCGATCGCGGCCTACAGCATCGTCGGCGAGAAGCAGGCGCGCACGCTGGAGCCGCTGCTGGCGACGCCGCTCACGACCGTCGAGCTCGTCGGGGCCAAGGTGCTCGGGGCCTTCGTGCCGGCGCTGGTCCTGACGGCGGCGACATTCCTTGTGTATCTCGGTGGCGTGATCGTGTGTGCGGAGCCAGGGGCGTTCCGTGCGCTGCTGCTGCCGGGATCGCTCGCGGTCGCCTTTCTCCTGGGGCCCCTCCTCTCGCTGGCGGCGCTGCAGCTCGCCGTCTGCGTCTCCTCACGTGTGAACGATGCACGCAGCGCGCAGCAGATCGGCGCGCTCGTCGTGCTCCCTCTGACGGCCGCGTTCATCCTGCAGATCACCGGCATGCTCCGCCTGACGCTGCCGATGATCGGCGCGGCGGCTCTGGTGCTGACCGGTGTCAACATCGGCCTGCTGCTGCTCGGCATCACGCTGTTCGACCGGGAATCGATTCTGACGCGCTGGAAGTAACATCGGATCGATGGTCATCCGCTCCGTCGCGGTCCTGGGCGCCGGGACGATGGGCGCCCAGATTGCGGCGCATTTCGCCAACGCCGGCGTACCCGCTCTGCTCCTCGACGTCACGGCCGACACGGCGACACGGGGACTCGACCGCGCGCGCACGCTGAAGCCCGACCCGTTCTTCACGGCCGATACTTGGAAGCTCATTGCCACGGGAAGCGTCGAGACCGACCTGCCACGGATTGCCGACGCCGACTGGATTGTCGAGGCCGTCGTCGAGCAGATCGAGATCAAGCGGCCGCTGCTCGAAAAAGTGGATGCGGCGCGACGGCCCGGATCCATCGTCACGTCCAACACATCGGGGATCCCGATTGCCGCGCTGGCCGAGGGGCGGAGCGACGATTTCCGGCGGCACTGGCTCGGCACGCACTTCTTCAACCCGCCGCGCTACCTGCACCTGCTCGAAGTGATCCCGACCGCGGAGACGAGCCCCAACGTCGTGAATGTCGTCAGCCATTTTGCCGATCACCGGCTCGGCAAGGGCGTCGTCATCGCGAAGGACTCGCCTGGCTTCATCGGCAACCACATCGGTCTGTACGGGATGATGCGCATCCTGCCGAAGGTCGCCTCGGGCGAGTACGCAATCGAGGACATCGACGCCATGACGGGCCCGCCGCTCGGGCGGCCGAAAAGCGCGACGTTCCGGACGCTCGACCTCGCCGGTATCGACATTCTGGGACACGTGGTTCGCGACTTCAGCGCGCGCATGCGGCGCGAGCGCGACGTGTGGATGCTCCCGTCGTTCGTCGTGCAGATGCTCGAACGCGGCATGACCGGCGAAAAGGCCGGCCAGGGCTTCTACAAACGCGAGAGGCGTCCGGGCGGGGAGTCGGAGATCCTCACGCTCGACCCGGCCACGCTCACGTTTCGCGCGCGGCAGCAGCCGCGGCTGCCGTCGCTCGACGCCGCTCCCTCCATCACGGACCTGCGCGAGCGCGTCCGCACGCTGTTCACCGGGAAGGACAAGGTCGGCGCGTTCCTGCGCGAGACGCTCGCGCCGACACTCGTGTACGCGGCGATCGTGACACCGGACATCGCGCACTCCTCCGACGACGTCGATCGCGTGATGCGGTGGGGGTTCGGGTGGGAGCTTGGACCATTCGAGCTCATCGATGCGATCGGGATCGAAGAAGTGCTGGCTGCGGCGGGCCAGACGAGCCCGGAACTTCTGGCCGGTGGCGTGCCGCCGCTCCTCGACGAACCGCTCCGGCGCGGACGCCGGTCGCTACGCGACGGCGACGTCCCGCCCGCGGCCCCCGACCTGCAGATCCTCCGCACTGCGAAAGAGCGATCGCCGATTGTGAAGAGGAATGCCGGCGCCAGCCTGATCGATCTCGGCGACGGCGTCCTCTGCGTCGAGTTCCACTCGAAGATGAACATCGTCGGCGCCGACACGATTCAGATGCTGCAGGCCGGCGTGCGCGAGGCCGCGCGCAATTTCGCCGCGCTCGTGATCGGGAACGAGGCGCCGAACTTCTCGGCGGGTGCCAACCTGATGCTCCTGCTGCTCGAGGCGCAGGAGGAGAACTGGGAAGAGATCGGCGCGACGGTGCGGGCGTTTCAGCAGGCCAACATGGCGCTGCGCTATGCCGGCGTCCCGGTCGTCGCCGCTCCCGCGGGCCTGACGCTCGGCGGCGGCTGCGAGATCGCGCTGCACGGCGATCGCGTGCAGGCCGCGGCGGAGACCTACATCGGCCTGGTCGAAGTCGGCGTGGGCCTGATTCCGGCCGCCGGCGGCACGAAGGAAATGCTCGCGCGAGCCGTCGAATCGATGCCGCCTGGCACCACGGACTACCTGCCGTACGTGCAGCGCGCCTTCGAGACCGTCGCGTTCGCCAGGGTTTCGTCCAGCGCGGAGGACGCCCTACGGCTGGGTTACCTCCGGTCCGTCGATGCCGTCACCATGAATCGCGAGCGTTTGCTGGCCGACGCGAAGGCACGAGCCCTGCAGCGGGTGAAAGAGGGGTACCAGCCGCCGCCGCCGCGGACGGCGATTGCCGTGGGCGGCGATGCGGTGCTGGCGCCGTTGAAGCTCGGGATCCATCTGGCGTGGCGGGCGGGCCGCATCAGCGACCACGACGTGCTGATCGGCCGCAAGCTCGCGACAGTCATGGCGGGAGGCGCGCTGCCGCATCCGGCGACGGTGACGGAGCAGGAGCTGCTGGACCTCGAACGCGAGGCGTTTCTGAGCCTCGTCGCCGAGCGCAAGACGCTCGAGCGGATCCAGCACACGTTGAAAACGGGGAAGCCGCTGCGAAACTAGTAGGCAGTAGGCAGTAGGCAGTAGGCAGTCATGAAGATCGTCGATCGGGGGGGCGGGACACCGGTGGTTGTCGTTCCCGGCATACAGGGGCGCTGGGAGTGGATGAAGCCGGCGATTGACGCGCTGGCGCAGCGCTGCCGCGTGATCACGTTCTCGCTCGCCGACGAGCCCTCCTGCGGCGCCCGCTTCGACGAAACCCGGGGGTTCTGGTGTTACGTGGAGCAGGTGCGCGACGCGCTCGACGCCGCCGGCATCGCCCGGGCGGCCATCTGCGGCGTGTCGTACGGGGGCCTCGTCGCTGCCGCGTTCGCGTCCCGCTATCCGGAACGCGCCGCCTCGCTCATCCTGGTGTCGGCGCTCCCGCCGTCGTGGCGGCCGGATCGCCGCGTCCGTTTCTACGCGCGCGCGCCGCGGCTCCTGACGCCGGTGTTCCTGCTCGTCTCGCTCCGGATGTACCGCGAGATTGCCGCGGCGAGCGGCGGCGTCGTGCGTGGCGCGGCCGCCGGCCTCCGGCACGCGTGGCGCGTGCTCACGCATCCCTTTTCGCCGCCGCTGATGGTCCGGCGCATTGCGCTCGTCGCGTCGGTCGACGTCGCAGCCGAGCTGGCGCGGGTCACGCAGCCGGCGCTCGTCATCACCGGCGAGGCGTCGCTCGACCGCGTCGTGCCGGTGCCACGCACCGTCTGCGAGTACGCGGCGCTGTGCCCGCACGCGCGGTTCGCCACGCTCGAGCGCACGGGCCATCTGGGACTCATCACGCGCCCCGATGCGTTCGCGCAGCTCGTCGTCTCGTTTGCCGACGAAGGGGCGCATGCCACGGTCTCACGGAGGCGGGTTGGCTGACCCCTCGACTCCGCTCGGGGCAGGGCCGGTGCGGGAGATTGCTGGCGCCGTCGGGCCGCTCGAGGCGATTCTCGACCGGCCCTGCGGCGAGCCGCGCGCCGCAATCGTCTTCGCGCATCCGCTGCCGACCGAGGGTGGCACGATGCACACCAAGGTGGTGTTTCAGGCGGCCAAGGCGCTCGCGCGGATCGGGTGCCTCGTGCTGCGGTTCAACTTCCGCGGCGTCGGCCTGAGCGCGGGCGCGTGGGACCGCGGACGCGGCGAGATGGACGATTTCAGAGCGGCCCTCGATTACATGTCGGCGGCGTACGCGGGCGTCGAACTGTGGGCCGGCGGCTTCTCGTTCGGCTCGCACATCGCCACGACCGTCGGCGCAGACGACGACCGTGTGTGCGCGCTCGTCGCGATTGCACCGCCGGTCGACCGCTACGAGTTCGCCTCGGTGAAGCTGTCGCGCAAGCCGACATTCATCGTCCACGGCGGGCGCGACGAGCTGATCTCGATCCGGACGGTGCGCCACTTCTACGCGCAGCTGCACGAGCCGAAGGAGCTCGTCGAGATCGACGGGGCCGATCATCTGTTCGACGGACAGGCCGCCGAAGTCGGCGACGCGCTCGTCGATCTGCTGGAGGACTTTTCATGCAGGACGCTGTCATCGTAGCCGCCGCGCGGACCGCCGTCGGCAAGGCGCCGAACGGCACGCTCAAGACCGTGCGCCCGGACGAGCTCGCCGCAACCGTGATGGCCGACGTGCTCCGCCGCTCGCCCGGCATCGCCCCGTCCGACGTGGACGACGTGATCGTCGGCTGCGCGATGCCCGAAGGCGAACAGGGCATGAACGTGGCGCGGATTGCGAGCCTGCGCGCCGGGATCCCGGTCGAAGCGTCCGCCGTCACGATCAACCGCTTCTGTTCCTCGGGGCTCCAGTCGATCGCGTACGGCGCCGAGCGCATCATGTGCGGCTTCGCGCAGGCCGTGTTGGCCGGCGGCACTGAATCGATGAGCCTGGTGCCGATGGGCGGGAACAAAGTCTCGCCCAACCCGGCGCTCGTCGACAGCTACCCGGACGTGTACCTGAGCACCGGGCTCGTCGCCGAAAACCACGCCCGCGAGAGCCACGTCTCACGCGACGAGCAGGACGCCTTCGCGCTGCGCAGCCATCAGCGTGCCCTCGCGGCCATCGACGCGGGGCGCTTCACGGAGGAAATCACGCCGGTCACGTTCCGAGTGGCCGTGCGCACGAACGGCGGGGCCCCCACGCCGCCTGCGGCGTGGGGTGCGAGTGGCCCCGAATCGCGTGAGCTTGGCGCCGTCGTAGCGGAACGCGCCGCTTCGCCGGGTGCCAAACCAGAGGTCTCCGTTCGGTTCGCAACGAATGGCGGGGATAGATTCGTTGGCCAGTTTGCTCTGAATTTCATGCTCGACAAATCGGCCGCGCAGGTAACGCGACACTCCTCGGTCAGTGCCAAACCAAAGCGCCCCTT
>CAZGLC010000196.1:0-9256 GCA_964526235.1 uncultured Bifidobacteriaceae bacterium | reverse complement strand
GCGATTCTCTCGAAATAGTCGCGACCGTCGCTCCTTGCCTGGCTATATCAATGCAGATATAGTGTCCCGGTGAAGCCAGTCGCGTGGGTGGGCAGATCCAAGCGCGACCTCGTGGCGTGCTCGCGGGACGTGCGCTGCGTGGCCGGCCGCGAACTGGAACGCGTGCAGCGCGGTGCCGACCCGATCGACTGGAAACCGATGGCGAGCATCGGCCGCGGTGCGCGCGAGATCCGCGTCCACGTGGGCGGCGAGCTGCGCGTGATCTACGTGGCGACGCTTCCGGAGGCCGTCTACGTGCTGCACGTCTTCGAGAAGAAGACCCGCAAGACCTCGCCGCGCGACCTCGCGCTCGGCCAGCAGCGGTATCAATCAATGATGCAAGGAAGGCGGACGTCATGAAGAAGCGCCGACGCGCACCGCAAGAGATCGAGACGACCGGCAGCGCCTTTTTCGATCTGTTCGAGCCAGCCGAGGCTGAACGCCTGTCGATTCAGTCCGGCTTGGCGCTCGCACTCGAGCGGGAAATCGCGGCGCGGCAGTGGACGCAGGCCGAGGCCGCGCGCCGCATCGGCATCACCCAGCCGCGCGTGAATGATCTGCTCCGCGGTCGGCTGGACAAATTCAGCATCGACGCGTTGATCGTGTACCTCGTCCGCGCCGGCGTGCCGGTGCGCATCGATACCTCGACCCCGAAACGCCGGCGCCGGGCGGCGTAGACACAACGCGCCGCCGCCGCGCGGATCGACGCCGTTCTCGCGAAATCGTGAGCGTCAGTGTGTCAGTGAGTGTGTCAACGGGCGGGAACAGGCGAGAAGATCAAACGAAGAGCGGTTGAATCATTCGGAAAATGTGGTGAGCCGCATTTTCGCGAGTTGGAACCAGCTGGACGGGTGGTTGCGGCAGCTGGACGTCGTCCGTTCCGTGGCGTGCTCGACACATTAATCGCCATATATGTCGACTATCGAGCACAATATGTTATAGTTCGCCTTAAGTGACGAGTTAACAAGACCTCAAAAGAACATCAGATACGCGAGTTGGGAACTGCCGGACGGGTGGTTGCGTCAGCTGGGCGTCCTCCGTTCCGTGACATATTCACAGTTTACTCGTCACATATGGCGACTATATTGCTACATATGCTATAGTTCGCCTTAAGCGACGATTTATGAAGATCTCACGAGAACTCTCGGATGAGGCGATTCTCCGTGAAATAGGCAGCCGCCTCGCGACCGCGCGACTGGCCCAGAACCTGACGCAGGCGGCACTTGCCGACGAAGCAGGCATATCGAAGCGGACCGTCGAGCGCCTTGAGTCGGGCGAGGTCGCGGCACGGCTGTCGGGGCTACTGCGGGTCTGTCGAGCCTTGGACATGGTGGACCGTTTGGAAGCGCTCGTGCCGTCGCCAACGGTTAGCCCAGTCGAACAGCTGAAGCTGGCCGGCCGTCATCGAAAACGCGCGTCCGGACGGCGCAGGCCGACAACGTCGACGAAGAAGAAATGGAAATGGGGAGATGAATCGTGATCGCGGAGGTCCGCTTGTGGGGGCGAACCATTGGAGCGGTCTCCATGGAAGACGGACGCGACTATGCCACCTTCCAGTTCACCCCTGAGTTCGTGACTAGCGGCATTCAGATCTCCCCGGTAACCATGCCGCTCAGCCGACAGAATTACGAGTTCCCTGATCTGCCACGCAGAACGTTCCACGGTCTCCCCGGGATGTTGGCTGACTCGCTGCCAGACCGTTTCGGCAACGCGCTCATTGACGCATGGCTCGCCACGCAAGGCCGCAGCCCCGGCAGCTTCAGTGCGATTGAGCGACTCTGTTACACGGGAAGCAGAGGAATGGGAGCGCTTGAGTACGCCCCAGTGCTCGGACCGAAGCCAAGGCGCTCCGCAACAATCAACGTGGATGCCCTGGTCAAACTCGCGTCTGAGGTGCTCACGCATCACCGAAACCTCGGAGAACATTTTGCCGGGACATCCAGTAGCAAGGCCCTCGCAGACATTCTGAAAGTTGGAACCTCTGCGGGTGGCGCTCGAGCGAAGGCCGTGATCGCATGGAATCGCCGAACCAACGAGGTCAAGTCCGGACAGCTTCCGGCGGGCCCTGGCTTCACGTACTGGCTGCTGAAATTCGACGGCGTCGCCGGCAACAAGGACAAGGAACTCGAAGACCCCAAGGGCTACGGGGCCATCGAGTACGCATATGCCCTCATGGCCAAGGCCGCCGGCATCACGATGACCGAGTGCCGCTTGCTCGAGGAGCACGGCCGCCGTCATTTCATGACTCGGCGGTTCGATCGCTTTGACGATGGGAGCAAACTGCACATGCAGTCGCTTGGCGCGCTCGGGCACTTCGACTACAACCAAGCCGGTGCTTATGCATACGAACAGGCATTCCTCACGATTCGCCATCTGGGTCTACCGATGACTGCGACTGAGGAGCAATTTCGCCGGATGCTGTTCAACGTTGTTGCGCGCAACCAGGACGATCACGTCAAGAATATTGCGTTTTTGATGAACAAAGCCGGAGAGTGGAGCCTTGCGCCGGCCTTCGACGTCACCTACAGTTACAATCCTTCCGGGAGCTGGACCGCCACGCATCAGATGACGATTAACGGCAAGCGCGACGCCTTTTTGAAGGCGGACATACGCGCCGCCGGTAAGAGTGCGGGATTAAAGCAGGGCCGTTCTGAGGCGTTGCTTGAAGAAGTTGACGCGGCAGTTGAACGCTGGCCAGAGTTCGCTGCACGGGCCCGCCTACCCGCTGATGTCACCGAGAAAATTCGAAAGGCGCACCGCCTCGACTTGCGCGGCTAGGCATAGTGCTGCCAGACAAGTCCCGTGCGCTGCACCCACGTTTGTCGACGAACATGTGCGCGTTGGCCGTGGCCGATTCGGGTGTCGATGGTGCGCTTTGTTCGTTGGCTTAGTCGCGACCGCCTTCCGTGCGCACGAGCTCGAGCCACTTCTGGGCGCCTTCATCAGCACCCGCCATCTCAGCTTCGCGAAGCACTTCAGGACAATAGCGATATTGAGTCTGATCGACATCCAGCGAGGCGAGTGTCCGGAGCGCGGGCCCCAGATCCCTCAGCGGCCGAACGTGGTCGGGCAACGAACTTCGGTGTTCCCAAATCTCCAGAATTGCCTTGGCGCAAGAATCAGTGGCCGCGGCCTTGGCTTCGTCAGGAGCGTCCTCGGCTTCTTTGATGCGCTGCGCGATGTAATGGGCCATCCACGACGCCAAAAGATCATCCGCGACATCCAGCTGAGACGCTATACGTTTGCCGAGTTCAAGCACTGCGCTAGATGGTGCGGAACTCGATCTACGTCGGCAGGGTCGAGAGCCCGGACTATGGCGTGTCCACCCGCGGCGATTTCGAGCCGCTGATCGACGAGGCCACGTTCTATCGCGTTCAGGCTGTTCTTGCTGGCCGCGTCGTCGTGGCCGGGCCGCGACCGCGGAATCATCCGGATTTTGCGCTCAGGGGATTCGTGCGTTGCGAGACGTGCGGCCGTCCGCTGACGGGCAGCTGGTCGAAGGGCCGGAACGGCCACTACGCGTACTACCACTGCCAGCGGCAGTGCAGGGCGGTCAACATCAGCAAGGCGACGCTGGAAGGAGCCTTCGTCGATGAGCTCGCATTGCTGCAGCCGACGCCTGGCTACATGCGGCTGGTCAAGGATCGAATCCTCTGCGTGTGGGAGCAGCGTCGGGCTGAAGCGAAGGATCGGACGACGGAACAGCAACGACGGGTGAGTGCCATCCAGCAGAAGCTGGACAAGCTGGACGAGGCGTTCCTGTATGCGGAGGCGATCGACGTCACGACCTACGGCCGGCAACGCGACAAACTGCGCGAGGAGCTGACGCTGGCCAAGATAGATCATCACGCCGAGGCGGTCGAAGAACTCGACGTAGAGGGCATCCTCGCCTTCGCAGAACGCATTCTGCCGCGCGCATCAGACCTCTGGGTGCAGGCGACGCTCGACTACAAGCAGCGGCTTCAGCAGCTGTTTTTTCCGGAAGGCGTGGCGTTCGATGGAAAGCGATTCAATCGAACCGCCGTAACGGCACCGCTTTTCAATTACTTGGCGCCGTCTGAGAGTGCTGATGAAAGAGTGGTGAGGCGGGGGGGAATCGAACCCCCAACCCGCAGATTAAGAGTCTGCTGCTCTGCCAATTGAGCTACCGCCCCAGCGAACACTTATTGTACCCGATGCATGGCGCGCGTCAGCGTGTCCGCAGCGCCATCCCGCAGGCTCAGACCGACACGCGAGCGCGTCGACGTACTGTTCGCGGAAGCGCGAGGTGACCATCGCGTCGACGGCCTTCGACCTGCTGCGCTACCGCGCGGGACGCTGGCGATGAACAGCTGCGTCCTCGTCGCCAGGGTGTTGAGTGTTGAGCTTCGCGGTTTGAGTTGAAGTTGGCGCGCCCGACAGGATTCGAACCTGTGGCCCCCAGCTCCGGAGGCTGGTGCTCTATCCAGCTGAGCTACGGGCGCGTACGGAACTCAAAACTCAAAACTGCGGCCTACGGATTGAAAGCCTGCGAGCGCACTACGCAACAACCTGTCCATCGTATCACTTACGGCGAATGCCACGCGACGGTGCCACGCGGTTCAACGTGACGGCGCTCGAGTCGTCGAGGCTTTGGGGAATACCGCCGTGATCGCGGCTTGCGCGCATTCGTCATCCTGGTTCCCGACGCCTCCGCCGGCGCCTATCGCCCCTACCATTTCGTTGTCGAGGAAGATGGGAAACCCACCCGGCTGGGCAAAATCGCCCATCCATTCCGGGGCGCGGTTGATCTGCTTGTTCACGCGGTCCCACAGCTCGATCGTCGGGCGCCGCCAATGTGCCGCCGTCGTCGCCTTCAATTGGGCCGTTTCGAGCGCCGTATCAGTTGCGCCGTCCGTCCCTTGGAACGACAGGAGCGTTCCATCGGGCTCCACCACCGCAATACCGAGCCCGGCGTACTTCTTTTGACCGGCATAGCTGACGCACGCGTCTACGAGCGCGCGCGCGGCGGCGGTCGTGATGACCTTGCGGGTCGCGAGCAGCGGCTGCGGGCTGGCCGGCGGCAAGGTTGTGCCGTCGCCGAACACGGATGTGATGGCGTTGTGCGCGCAATCCTCATCCCTGCCGCCCGATAAGCCCGCTGCCCCGGCACCGATGGCGCCGACGACTTCGCCCTGAACCACGACAGGAAAGCCACCCGGGATCGGGAAATAGCCCATCCACTCCGGGGCGCGGTTGATCTGCCGGTTCACGCGTTCATACAGCTCGCCCGTGGCGCGACGAAACTTGGCGGCCGTCTTCGCCTTCAACTGCGCGGTCACACCGGTGTTCCCCGTTGCGCCATCGGTCGATTGATACGACACCAGGTAGCCGGCGGAATCCACGACGGCCAACGCGATCGGGTAACCGTCGCGCGCGGCCTGCGCCAGGCAGACCTCGATCATCTTTCGCGCGGCGAAGCCGGTGATGTCCTTCTTCTCGGATAGGAGCGATTGGGCATGTGCGTGTGCGGCGGTCAGAACGGACATGCACACCAGAAACAGGGCGGCGAGCGAGCGATTCGGCATCGGCGTTCTCCTCATCCTGGATGATTCAGCGACGCGACGACCTGCGCTACCTCCGACGCCGAGGGTCGCGATCAGCTCGGAGGGGCCGAGCGGGGTGCCGGGCGTCCACGTGATCACGGTGACGGCATTGTAGCCAGGAGACGTGGAAGGGTGGCGCGCCCGGCAGGACTCGAACCTGCGGCCTACGGATTCGAAGTCCGGCGCTCTATCCAACTGAGCTACGGGCGCACGAATCGTGATCCTATCATGCGGGTTTTTTCCGCTTTGCGCCCCGGCCGCTGTGACCTCACAATACCGGCCATGATGCTCCGACTCGTATTCGTCCTCAGCGTGTCCATGTTCGCCACGCCCGTCTTCGCGCAGCAGACGCCGCCCGCTGCGGGAGACGAGGACCAGCCGGTCTCGTACGAAGAGCAGGTGGTGGTCACCGCGTCGCGGACCGAGCAGCAGCTCGTGAACGCCCCGGCGGCGGTGACGCTGATCCCGACAACAACCATTCAGAACTCGCCGGCGACCAACATCGGCGACCTGCTGCGGACCGTCCCCGGGGTGAACGTGTCGCAGGGCTCCGCCCGCGACATCAACATCACCGCGCGCGGCGCCACGTCCACGCTCGCCACCTCGCAGCTGGCGCTCGTCGACGGGCGGAGCGTCTACCTCGACTTCTTCGGCATGGTGATGTGGGATCTGGTGCCGACGAGCGCGCACGAAATCCGGCAGATCGAGGTGATCCGCGGGCCGGCCTCCGCCGTCTGGGGCGCCAACGCGATGACCGGCGTCATCAACGTCATCACGCGGTCGCCGCGCGAGATCGCGAGGCAGGCGCCGACGACGGTCACGATCGGCGCGGGCGCCTTCAACCGCAGCGTGCGCGGCGCCGATCGCGACAGCGGCTCGCTCTTCTACGTCAACGGTTCGCACGCGCGGGCGGTCAACGACCGCTGGGCCTTCAAGCTGTCGGCCGGCTATTTCACGCAGGATCCGCTGCCGCGGCCCGTCGGCACGATCCCGAACTCGTTCCGCACTCCGTACCCGGCCTTCACGAACGAGGGGACGGCGCAGCCGAAGTTCGACGCGCGCGTCGACTACGATTTCGCCGCCGGCGGCACGCTGTCATTCAGCGGCGGCGTGGCGGGCACGGAGGGGATCATCCACAGCGGCATCGGGCCGTTCGACATCTCGAGCGAGTCGCGCATGGGGTACTTCTCGACGCGCTACCAGAACGGCGCGCGGCGGGTCGCGTTCTTCACCAATCTGCTGGACGGCAACGCCTCGAACCTCCTGGCGTTCCAGCCGAACGGACGGCCGCTGCCGCTCTCGTTCGACACGCAGACCTTCGACGTCGAGGCCTCCGACGCGCGGACCGTCGGCGGCCGGCACGTGCTGTCGTTCGGCGGCAACTTCCGCCACAACGGGTTCGACATCTCGCTGGCGCCGGCCGGCGACGACCGCAACGAGGGCGGGGCCTACCTTCAGGACGAAATCTTCTTCGGGAGCCGGTTCCGGTGGGTCGTCGGCGGCCGCGTCGACAAGTTTTCGTCGATTGACGCCGCGGTGTTCTCGCCGCGGACGACGTTCATGGTGAAACCCGACGCGGCGCAGACGTTCCGCGTCTCGTTCAACCGCGCCTTCCGCGCGCCGTCGTTCATCAACAACCACATCGACACGACCGTGCTGAACGAGGTCAACCTCAGCGCGCTCTCGCCGGCGCTCGCGCGCTTCATCTTTCCGATCGGCGCGGTCGGCAATCCGAACCTGAAGCAGGAAACGATGACGGCGTACGAGGTGGGCTACGCCGGCGTCATCCGCAACCGGGCCACCGTGACCGCGGCGTTCTATTACAACGTGACCGACGACGGCATCTACTTCACGCCGATCGCCGCCTTCACGCCGGCCAGCCCGCCGCCTGGATGGCCGCTGCCGCCGGCCGTGCTGGGGGTGCTGGCCGGGCTCAATCCGCCCGTCGTGCTGCCGTCGCGGTTCACGTATCTGAACCTCGGGACGATCACGGACAAGGGCGTCGAGCTCGGCATCGACGTCGCGGCGAACCGCTACCTCAACGTCTTCACCAACTACTCGTTCCAGGCAAAGCCAGTGGCGAAAGATCTGCCGCGGGGGACGACGATCGACGACATCAACTGGCCGCCGAAGAACCGCTTCAATGCCGGGTTCGACTTCAGCTACCGGCGGTTCCTTGGCAACATGACCGCCAATCACACGGACGAGGCGTACTGGCAGGACGTGCTCGACGCGCGGTTCGCCGGGACGACCGAGCCGTACACGACCGTCAACGCCGGCTTCGGCGTTCGCTGGGCCGGCGAGCGCGTCGTCACCAGCATCAAGTTGACGAACCTGACGAACGAGGAGGTCATGCAGCACATCTTCGGCGACGTGTTCAAGCGCCAGGTCGTCGGCGAGGTGCGGTTTACGTTTTGACAGCCGGGAGCCGGGATGCGGGGTCCGGGATCCGGGATCCGGGATCCGGGATCCGGGATCCGGGATCCGGGATCCGGGATCCGATCGTTCAGGGCTCGGCGTACTTCATTACAGCCCGGAGGTCCGCGCCCTTCGATCGCCTGAGCGCCGCCCAGAGATCGCCGACCGCCTCGAGCCGCGCCGCGAAGGTGCGGATCGTAAAGTCGCGCGGCGAGACGCCCTCGTCTATTTCGTCCCACGTGACCGGCGTCGACACGCCCGCGAACGCGTTGGCGCGCGCGCTGTAGGCGCTCGCCAGCGTCTTGGCGCGGATGTTCTGCAGGTAGTCCACGTACACCCGCCGCCCGCGCGCCTCGAGCGACCGTTCGATCGTCGCCGCCTGGGGATGCTTCCGCGCGACCATCGTCGCGACGATCTGCGCAAAGAGCAGGCCCGCCTGATACGGCGTGTCGGGCGGCATCGGCACGTACACGTGCAGGCCGCTCGAGCCCGACGTCTTGGCAAAGGCCGGCCGGCGCGCCGAGCGCGGTCAGCTCCTCGCGCACCCACCGCGCCACATCGCGAACGCGCGCGAACGGCGCGCCCGCGGGCGGGTCGAGATCGAGCGCCACATGATCGACCAGGTCCTCCGACTGCACGCGCGAGCACCACGGGTCCTGGGAGATCGCCGCCAGCTGCGCGGTGTGGACGTAGCCGTAGACCGGGTCCATGATCAGCGGCGCGTACAGCCGCGCCGGGTCGGCGCGCGAGAAGCCGGCGTTGCGGTCGCCCAGATAGATGTTGTCGCCCATGCCGATCTCGTCGCCGTAGTAGACGATGGGCGTGCCGGGCATCGAGAAGAGCAGGCTGTTCATCAGCTCGATGCGCGGGCGGCTGTTCTCCATGAGCGGCGCCAGGCGGCGCCGGATGCCGACGTTGAGCCGCATCTGCGGATCGGTGGCGTACTGCGTGTACATGTAGTCGCGCTCGTCGTCGGTCACCATTTCGAGCGTCAACTCGTCGTGGTTGCGGAGGAAGATCGCCCACTGGCAGCCCGGCGGAATCTCCGGCGTCTGGTTCATGATTTCGACGATCGGGTGCCGCTCCTCCTGCCGGAGCGCCATGAACATGCGCGGCATCAACGGGAAGTGGAACGCCATGTGGCACTCGTCGCCGTCGCCGAAGTACGCCTGCACGTCGGAGGGCCACTTGTTCGCTTCGGCCAGCGACGCGCGTCCCGGGTAGCGCGCGTCGAC
>CAZGLC010000195.1:6393-9341 GCA_964526235.1 uncultured Bifidobacteriaceae bacterium | reverse complement strand
GAGGCGGCCGTGAGGTTGAGGCCGGTGCCGCCGGCCTTGAGCGAGAGGACGAAGAACGGCACGCCCTCGTCCTCCTGAAACCGCCGCACCAGCGCCTGGCGTGTCTTGACGTCGGTCCCACCGTGCAGGACGAGTCCAGGCCGCCCGAACACCGACCCGAGGAAGGCAGCCAGAGGGGCCGTCACCTCGCGGAACTGCGTGAAGACGAGCACCTTCTCCTGCTTCGCGGCGATGACCGTGGCGATCTCGCGCAGGCGCGCCAGCTTGCCGCTGTCCTCCTCGGCCCACCCCTGGTCGCCGAGCCACTGCGACGGGTGATTGCAAATCTGCTTGAACCGCATCAGGAACGCCAGCACGACACCCCGGCGCTTGATGTCGTGGGCGTCTCGCAGTGTCGTGTCCAGCTCGGTGGCCAGCTCCTTCACGGCCTGCTGATAGAGCGCCGCTTGCGTGCGCGTCAAGTGGCAGTACGCCTTGACCTCCGTCTTGTCCGGCAGATCGGCGATGACGCGCTTGTCCGTCTTCAGGCGCCTGAGGATGTACGGGCGCACCAGCTCGCGCAGCGGCGCGTACGGATGCTGCGGTCGCTCCGCGAGACGCTTGATGAAGGTCGAAAACTCCTTGCCGGAGCCGAGCAGGCCGGGGTTGATGAAATCGAAGATGGACCACAGGTCCCCCAGCCGATTCTCGACAGGCGTGCCGGTGAGCGCAATCCGCGCGTGCGCGTCGAGCTGCTTGGCGGCGCGCGTTTGCCTGGCTCCGGGATTCTTGATGGCCTGCGCTTCGTCCAGCACCACGAGATGCCACGGGATCGTCGCCAGCCCCGGGATTCGCAGGAGCGACCCGTAACTCGTGATGACGAGATCCACGTTCGCGACTCGTTCTTGACTGAGCGCCTGTAGCTCAGCGGCAGCCATCGCCGATGGATGCGCGACGAGCGTCCGCAGGCTCGGGGCGAAGCGTGCGATCTCCGACGCCCAGTTCGCCAGGAGCGACGCGGGCGCGACGAGCAGGTTCGTGCTCCTTCCTCCCTCATGCTGTCGCCGTCGCACCAATATCAACGCCAACACCTGCATCGTCTTGCCCAGACCCATG
The DNA here is from genome assembly GCA_964526235.1 of uncultured Bifidobacteriaceae bacterium. Classification (GTDB taxonomy): domain Bacteria; phylum Acidobacteriota; class Vicinamibacteria; order Vicinamibacterales; family UBA2999; genus MELF01. The sequence continues at coordinate 8,246 of CAZGLC010000195.1, read as the reverse complement.
TCGTCGGCAAGGCACGCGCCGAGGCCAAGCGTGGAGAGGAGATGGAGCCAGCGCACGCCCACCTGCTGGTAGGGCCGCAGCGTCGTTTTGAGGTCATCGCCGGGATCGACCCGCGCGAGCGCGTCAGGACGACGAAGGCCGTCGAGCGTGGTCGCGAGCCACGGACCGGCGACGATGCGCGACCAGTCGGGCGCTTCGTCGACGGCTCGGTCGCCCGAAACGTTCGCCCCGGCGAGCAGGCGCATCGCCTCGGCGAAGCTGAGCTCACCATCCGCCGCCGCTCGTTCCACTGCGCGAAACTCGTCGAGCATGCGAGCGAGCTTCTCCTGGTTCACTTCCACCCAGCGGCCGCGGACGAGATGAAGCCCATCAGCGCTCGCGAGAAGCTTGGCGATCTCGGCGGCCGTCAGACGTTCGCCGTCGAGCGTCACCTCCATCTGGAAGTCGAGCAGCGCGTCGGCGCCGAGACCCGACGGCGTCTTGCCGCCGACCGTCGCGCTCACCTGCGGACGCGGCGGACGATTCGCTCGCCACGTGCCCGGCACGCGTACGACGATGCCGGCGGATTCGAGGAGGGGGAGATCGGTCAGGAGCTGAAAAGCCTCGGCGGGCGACCAGCGCAGCGGGTGATAAATCTCGCCCGCATCGACCATCGCCTTGAGCCAGGCGCACTGCTCCCCGGCGCGTTGCACCGGCATGAGGAGCGAGAGGAGCCGCGTCTTGTTCGCCGCGCCCGCGTACTCGCGTAAGGCCTGGCCGAGCGGCACGTGCTGGGCCTTCGCGTGCGCCGACAGCCGCGTCGTGTACGTCGCCAGGAACGCGAACGGCGCGTCATCATCCCTCCTGTTCTCGGCGAGGTTGAAATGGACGCGGCCGACCAGGTGCCAGGCCGGGCTCTTGCGCGTGAGGAAGTCTTGAACCGAGGCGTTGGACTGGGAGAGCTCGGATCGGAACGCCGTGTCGAGCGCGTCCCAGAGCGCCTGAAGTGCGGACGCGGTCACGTACTCCGCCCCGGTCATCAGGGGCGCCGCGGCGGCGAGCGATTCGAGATCGTCGTTCGGAAGCGCCGGGACGTGCGCCAGCGCTCCGCGGTGGCCGGCGTCCGCCAGCGTGCAGACCGCGGTCACGTAGCGCGCGGCGAATTCCCGCCAGTAGCCGAAGACGGGGGGCAGGGCCGTGCCGACCTCGCCCGCGCCGAGCTGCAGGAGACCGTGCCCGGAACCGCGTGCAAAAGACTCCTCGATCCTGCGCGACAGATCGGGAGGCAGCGCCGGCGCATCGTCCACCTGCGCGAGCCGCAAACGGCCGTGAGGCGTCAGGATTGGGGCCCTACCCTCCATCACGCATGAGCGTGCGAAGTGCCGCGGAGGGTTTGCCCTTGTCGATGTGCCTCAGGATCGATCTATGTTCACGTTCCATGGGTCCTCAATGGTAATCGAGAGTTTTGAATGGATGAGCAACCCGCCTGCGCTAAAGGTTTAAATGCCCTCGGGGGGCTCCGGCTTTTTCGTTCCCAGCCGCTTCCAGAAGGGCAGCGCCTGTCAGATGAGGCGCGCGAGCTGGTCCTTCACCCAGGCGATGTCGTTGCGCCACGCGGGAAGCAGCATCCCGTCACGCTCAAGCCCAGTGAGAACGCTCAAGCTCTCCTCGAAGCACTTCCGCGCCTCGTCGAGGTTCCCGCGCGCCAGCTCGACCTGCCCGACGTTGTTGAGCGACACGGACACGTCGCGCAGCGACTCGGGCCATGCGGCGTCCGACAGCCCGCGGCGAATCGTCAGGCTTTCGGCGTAGGCGGCGGAGGCGCCGTCGAGGTTCCCGCGCGCCAGTTCGACCTGCCCGACATTGTCGAGCGA
>CAZGLC010000195.1:0-6293 GCA_964526235.1 uncultured Bifidobacteriaceae bacterium | reverse complement strand
CGCTGCCCGGCCCCGGCTTGTCGATCAACGCGCGAACCGCGTCCGGGTTCGGCTGCCGGTGGTAGCGGTCGTAGACGCTCTCGGCGATCTTGCGGGCTTCGTCCCGGGTGAGAGGGACGAGCGGCTCGACGACGACGTCCGGCCGCCGGGCAAGCGCCTCTGTCTCGGGCCCGGTGACCGCCGTGGCGATCAGGCGGACGTTCGCCGGGAGCTTCGCGGGAAGCCAGGTGAGCTGTTCGGCCTGCGGCGTCCGCTCGAACCTGTCGAGCGCGTCGAGAAGCAGCACCACGCGCTTCCGCGCCGCGGCCCGAGCCAGCAGGTCTGCGAACACCTCTTCCGGTTTCGGCCGCGTGTCGGCGCCCGCGATCGCCTGCAACTCACGCGTGCGCAGGTCGCCGGCCGGCACCGCCAGCGGGTTCTCCACGCCGAGCTTGCCGGCCAGCACCGCCACCCAGTCCTCGAGGAGGCTCACCACCGAGGTGGACCGGGGATCGATCCCCGCCGCGTGCGCGAGCAACCAGAACTCGTCCCCCGTGGCCGCGGCCAGTTCCTCGTAGACGCGGGCAAAGACGGCACTCTTGCCGCCGCCGGAGGGGCCCGCCACGACACGGCCGCGCGTGTCGGCGTCGCCCGGATCGGTGGCGTGCGCGCACAGCCGCCCGACGATGTCCGCCCGGCCCCTGAACCCGCGCGCCCGCTCGGCGACGAACTGTTCGAGCGGCGTCGGCAGCATCCCGGCCTTCGCGGCCGCGACCAGCTCCTTGGCTTCGGCGATCATGTCGGGCAGGAGATCCTCGATGACGTACGCGATGAACGTCCCGAGGCCCGTCACCGTGTTCGCGATCGGATCCCACCGGGCGGGATAGTCGCGGCACCGCGGGCCGAGCACCGGGTCGCTGCGCAGCTTCTGCTTCGACGCCTCGAGCGCCGCCGCCCGTGTCGCCGCCTGTGCGCGCTGGTCGGCTGAAACCAGCGACGAGACCGCCGCGCGCGCGTCGCTGTAGACGATCGCGTGGGCCTCGTCCATCCCCGTGTAGTCGAGCTGCCGGAAGTAGATCCGGCTGCGCGTCTGCTGATCGGGATCGCCCCACAGCCCGAACTCGATCTCGAGTGCCGTGACGCTCTTGCCCTCGAGTTCAGTACGGAACTCCGCCTCCTTGACCGCCGCCCGCGCCCGGTCGAGTGGCGGCACCCAGCCGTAGCGATCGCCGATGAGCACGATCAGGAACGGCCGGCAGCGCTTCACGTCATCGAGGCAGACCTTCAGCACCAGTTCCTGCTTGGCGTGGTCGTCGGCGAGCCCCCGCGTCTCGACGCCCACCCGCAAGTCAACCCGCTCCAGGATCGTGTAGTGCTTTGCCAGTTCTTCCCCGAGCGCGTGAAACGCCCGCGCCTCCAGCAGGTCCCGTTCCTCGTGCATGTCGCGGAACGTCCCGCTCACGAACACCGCCCGCGCGCGCCAGCTCATTGGTCGCTTCTGGAGGTCCGCACTGCGAGGTCAATCTACACGGAACTCGCTCAATGCGGATCGGCGCAGCCATGCGTTGTGTCCCTCGATCGGCAGTCCGCCGTTGAGATGCATATCTGGAATGTCGTGCCATAATTGCATGGATGATACCGAGGCGCCTCGAGCACGTGCTGCAGGACCGGCTTGGCCACCTGCCGGCCGTTGTGCTGCTGGGTCCGCGTCAGGTGGGCAAGACGACCCTGGCGCATCGCATCGCGGCCGGGCGCGACAGTGTCTACCTTGACCTCGAAGCGCCCCGCGACCGGGAGAAACTCAGCGATCCGCAGTTCTATCTGTCCGGGCACGAGGACCAACTCGTCGTACTGGACGAGGTCCAGCGGATGCCCGATCTGTTTGCCACGTTGCGCGGGTTGATCGACACGGGCCGGAGGCGCGGCAAGAAAGTCGGGCGATTTCTTCTTCTGGGCTCGGCCTCGGCCGACTTGCTGCGTCAATCCGAGACCCTGGCCGGCAGGATGGCGTACATCGAACTGTCGCCACTGGACGTGCTTGAAGTTCCGCGAAAGAAGCACACCGACCTGTGGGTCCGCGGCGGGTTTCCGGAGAGCTTCCTCGCGGCTGACGTGGCGCGCAGTCTGGTGTGGCGCGACGCATTCATTCGCACCTACCTGGAGCGCGATATTCCACAGCTTGGCCCTCGCATTCCGGCCACGACCCTGCATCGGTTCTGGACGATGCTCGCCCATGTCCAGGGCGGGCTGTTCAACGCGGCCCACCTCGCGCGCGGCCTCGCAGTCGATGGCAAGACGGTGACCAGATACCTCGACCTGATGGTCGATGTGATGCTGGTGCGCCGGCTCCAGCCGTTCCAGACCAACATCGGCAAACGACTGGTCAAGTCGCCCAGGGTGTACGTGCGCGACAGCGGGATTGTCCATGCGCTGCTCAACATCGCCGGCCATGAAGCGCTGCTCGGCCATCCGGTGGCTGGCGGGAGCTGGGAAGGATTCGCGATCGAGAACCTCGTGGCCGCAGCGCCGCCTCGCACGGTTCCGCTGTTCTACCGCTCCGCTGCCGGCGCGGAGATCGATCTCCTGCTCGAAATGCCCGGGCACGGCCTGTGGGCGATCGACATCAAGCGCGGTCTGTCGGCGCTTCCTGAAAGGGGCTTTCACATCGCCTGCGACGACGTGAAGCCGGCGAAGCGTTTCGTGGTCAACTCAGGTACCGAGCGCTATGCGATCAGCAAAGGCGTTGAGGCCATCGGGCTCGCCGAGATGGCGGCCACCCTGCTCGCGATCTGACGGCACCGATCACCCCATGCAGATGCTCAGTGAAGACGACGTCAATCTGCGGGAGTTGAGCGACGAGGAGCTCGACCGCGCCTGGGACCTGTGGTTCGATCTCGCGCAGGCCACCAACGACTGGGACCCGCCGTACACTCACGGAGTGTTTGTCAATCTCGCGACGGGTTCACTGCCAGCGGACGGGAAGCCTCCGAAGGTGTGACCAGGAACAATCACATGTGAGTCGCGCGCCTCCTATGGCGCAGCGACCCCCGTCAATCGGCGAGCATCGCTGGTGCGCGGCCTGTGACGCCGCCGCATCAACCACCCGTGGTCGCCGCGCCCGTACCATGCGCGTGTCATGGACGCGAGCCGCTTCAATCGGAAGAGCTACCTGCGCCGCCGACGCCATCTGAATGTCGTCCTCGACGAGATCCGCCGCCGCGATGGTCTGGGCGCTGCCCTGGAGGCCCTCATCGCGCAGCAGATGGATTCCGGCTTCATCGAAGACGACCTCGGAACCGTCAGGCGTTACCGCATTCGCCATCCCAACGATCGAACTCGCAGTTTCTTGCTTCAGTACAACCCGCGCCGGGCGATGCGACACGCCGGCTCGGGCCGCGCGCTGCCTCCCCCGGGCACTGTCCCGGTGAACGGCGGGTGCTTCCTCTGCGACAAGAACATTGCGTGGCAGCAGCGGGGGCTCGAGCTGGGGTTCGACATCGCGATTGACGAGGTGGCGTACGGCTGCTACGCGAACCCCTTTCCGTTGATGCCGGCGCACATCACCGTGGCCACGAAGGCCCATGTGGCTCAGGGGTGGTCGGCGGCCGACCCGGCTCATGGCCGGCGGGCCGGGGACAGTCCGACGCTCCAGGTCCTCGTGTCGCACCTGCTGACGTTGGCGGAGCAGCTCCCTTCTTTCGTCGTCTTCTTCAACGGTCCGGACGCGGGCGCCTCGATCCCGGCACACTTTCACTTTCAGTTGTTCAAACGCATTGCGGCCCACGAGGCCTTCCCGCTGGAGCGTTCCCCGCACCGGCCGCACGCTGGCGGCGACGCTGCGCCGACTCTCAAGGACTACCCGATCATCGTGGCGTGCTTCGACGGTCCGCACGACGCCATCGTCGAACGCGCGTCACGATGGCTGCTCGCGTGCGCGCCGGAGTACGGCGGCGCCGACACCTTGTCCGTGAACCTCATGGCCATGCACACCGAAGGACGCCTGCATCTCTACGTGACGCCACGCCACCGCCAGTACCCATATGCCCCGGGCTTCGCGGGGCTCGTGGGAGGGCTCGAGATTCTCGGCGAACTGGTCTTATCGACCGAGCAGGAGAAGCAGCGCCTCGATCTCGGCCAGTTCAACTACGAGAACGTCTCGGCGGTGCTCGCAGCGGTGGAGCCACCCGGAGTGAGCCAGCCGGCGTGAAAGACATGCTGGATGCTTCGGCCTTCCAGTAAAGGCACTATCCTGAAGGCGTTATGGCCAAGCCGTTCATTGTCGAGCCTCGTGCTGGCCGCTCCACTGTCGATCGAGGAGGCGGCTCGGAACGGAATAGTCTCGGCCAAGGGACTCAACCGAATCCAACCATGTCGAGGTCTACTCTCGAAAACGACCGACGAAGGCCCCAGCGCCTCAGCCCCGACTTGAAGTCACGCCTCTAGCCAACCCAGGTCGCGAAGTTGTTGTAGCCATCGTCGGCGACCCAGTCGTATTCCCGATACCATTGGGCCAGGTTGAATCCTTTGCCCCTGAACTCGGGTGCCAGGCCACCGGTCTGATAGGAGGCACTGCCGTCGATTTCGGCGTACTCCTTCCAATCAGCGCCGACTGCTTCCCAGAGCGTGCCGCTGAGCCCGGTTTCTGAGAACGTCACACCCACGCGGCTCAAAGGGTTCACGCCCTTCGCCTTGACGCTTCGGTCCTTTGCCTTGATCGTGTTGATGTGTACGGCGAGGATCGAGTTCCCCTTTCTGAAGCTCTTGAGAATCTCGTATCGCACCCATTTCCTGGTGTGTGTCTGCGAACCGATCAGGACGCACGTGACAGACGTGCCGTCGAGGGCCCCGTTGATGAGCCCTTTGACCGAGGCGTCTCCCATCCTCGTGGCTACCTGCCAGATCGAGGCATCGAAGAACCCAGCCGCTTCCCGGTCCGGCTTCGTCACCCAGTGCTGTCGAACGACATTGGCTCGAAAGTCGATCACATCTTGATAGTGGAAACTGAAGAATACCCGCTTGGCCATCATCTCTCCTGCGCCCTGCGCCACCAGGACCATCTGCCTGTACGGCGCTACTCCATCTCGCGGGTCTTCAGGTGTAGGACAGGAAGATCGAGGTCATCGGGGGATGGCGGCTACTCTACCGGATCTGGATGGACGACGGGAGGGCCTGCTGCGTGTAGCCTGCCGCAGTTCATGGTGTTATCCTGAAGGCACCATGGTGAAGCCGTTCACGTTCAAGTCCGGTGCCCTCGCCGCCACGCTGTCGGTTGAGGAGATGGCCCGGAAGTACAAAGTCTCTGCCAAGGAACTGAACGAGATTCGCGCTTTTGTCGAGGCCTACGCCCGCAAACAGCCGACAAAGACGCGATCCGATTCGTCAGGCCGTCGCCGGCTCGTGAAGCGCTCCCCATCCAGGTCGACATCTTCACGCACTCACAGCAAGTAGGCTCGCGTGGGAAAGGCGTCGCGCCCGTCGACTGACGTCTTCATCAACGTCCCGTTCGACGCCAAATATGAGCGGCAGTTCCTGGCGTTGATTGCAGGAATTGTCGGCCTTGGCCTGAATCCGCGCAGCGTGCTCGAAATCCCGCCTTCACACGACCGCTTGATCCGGCTACTCGATCTCATCCGCCGGTGCCCGAACTCGATTCACGACTTATCCCGCGTCGAGTTGTCGCGGGACCGGGCTTTTCGAGTGCCGAGGTTCAATATGCCCTTCGAATTGGGGCTGGCCGTCGGCATGGCTCTCGAACAGGGAGGTCATGAGTGGCGAGTGCTGGAGACGGTCTCTCATCGGCTGAATCACTCATTGAGCGACGTCGATGGCTACGATCCGGCCATCCATGACGGCACCGTGACGGGGATGCTCGACGCCCTGCTGGACGTGTTCGACAATCGTCCGAATCCGCCCCTCCGTACGGCCACAGACTTGATGGGGGTGTATCGGGGTTTGAGGCGTTTCAGGAGCACGCTGCCGGAGACAGTCTACCGGCCGAACGCGTTTCGTCGTCTCGTGGTCGCCGCACGCGGTCTGGTGCAGGAGCGCGTCGGGCCTCCGCTGCCGTAGGTGAAATCCGCCGCGGAGAACTCCACCAAGGTCAATCGCCTGGAACCAACGGCCATACTGCGCACACAGTTCGCGGAGCCGGGGAAAGACGTGCTCCTTGAAGGTGCCGGACTTCTACATCGCACGCCATCTCGTCACGGTGGCGCAGTTCAAGATGTTCGTTGAGGCGTCGGGTGTCAGGCCACGAGGCAGCCGGCTGTTGAGCGGCCGGTCCGAGTACCCGGCAGTGTACGTGTCGTGGAACG
>CAZGLC010000194.1:0-9436 GCA_964526235.1 uncultured Bifidobacteriaceae bacterium | reverse complement strand
TCGAGGCGTTCGGCAGCTTCGGCGGCGGCGGCAACTTCGAGTTCTTCGCCGAGGCGCCCGACAAGCGCGCGATGCACAGCCACCTGCCGAGCGGCGAGAGCGTCCGCACCTACGACGGCCGCACCGGCTGGTTCGCCATCCCGCTCGCGGTGGTGCGGAAGTATCCGTTGACTGGCGGAGAGCTCGACGGTGCGCGGCTCGACGCCCTTCTGACCTTCCCCACGCAGATTGCGAAGTCGCTCACAGGGCTTCGCGTCGGTCCACGGACCAACGTCGAGGACACGAGCGTCTTCCTCGTCCAGGGGAACGGTCCGAGAGGCTCGTTCGCCAGCCTGTATTTCGATCGGGAGTCTGGCCTGCTCGTGCGGGTCGTCCGCTACACGCCGTCGCAGATCGGCAAGGTGCCGACGCAGGTCGATTACGAGGACTATCGGGACGTCGGCGGGATCAAATTCCCGCACCGGTGGACGTACACGTGGCTGGACGGCCGCGACACGTTCGAGTTCACCGACGTCAGGTTCAACGAGCCGATCGACCCGGCGAAGTTCGGCGAACCGATTATTCCGCCGGGCCCGTGATTACTTCGGAATGGCGGCCTTGTACTTCTCGCTGTCCTGATCGAACCGGCAGTCCCACTCGAAGATTTCGGCGTGCGGGTCGACGACGCGGTAGAGCGGCATGTTCATCTTCCACGGCCGCGTGAATACGTTGGGGTCCTCGATCGTCGCTTCGTAGCGGATGTGGTCGCGGTCGATGAAGGAGTAGCGCTCGACCACGTGCAGCGCGTCGCTGTGGAAGTTGCCGGCGTGGTCGAACCAGCTCCGCTCGTCGAGCTTTCGCACGTCCACCACCAGCGTGTCGCCCTCCCATCGTCCGCGCGAATCGCCCATCCAGAAGTCCGGCCAGCCCTTGAGCCAGTCCCGCGACCGGCCTGTCAGATCGATCGTCCGGACCGCCCGCGCAAAGGCGTAGCGGATGCCGACCATCGACGGGTTCTGGATGATCTCGAAGGGGTACGGCATGTAGGTCGCCCGCGGGACGCCGGGCAGCAGGCACTTCGCGAACGCCGGGTCCTCAGTGGCGCGCGCGGCAAAATTTTTCTTCTTCTGCTCGATCGCCTCCGGCTTGTACGGAATCTCGTTTCCCTCGACGACCCCACGACCCGGCGGCATGCCGACAAACGACCCGAACGCGGCGGAATGATCCTGAACGTCCCAGGCGGCGGTATTCAGCGCCTGCCAGATGCCGCTGAAGTCCGGCTTGCCGTCAGCGGTCCGCGGGACCTGCGCCACAGCCGCAGGCTTTGCCTCCACCCCACCGCGCTGGGAAACGCGCGGCGGGGGCCCCGGCCGCGCAAACGTGAGGACGCTCGAGACGATGAGCCCGATGCCCGTGACGAGTGCCAGCCTGCCCAGTGATGTCATCGTTCCCCGCACCCTAGAAGCCGAAGATGTTCTGCATCGAATAGCTGCCTTCGTGGCAGGTGAACTCCGGCGCCAGCTCCTCGTCTTCGTTGTTCGGATAGAAGAAGCCGGCCGATTTCACCGGACGCGTGAACGTCTTCGGATCGTCGTAGGTGAGCACGAACGTCATCAGCTTCTCCGACACGACGGTGAACTCCTCGGTCAGGTGGAGCTCCTGGCTGAAGGGCGGGAAGGTATTGCCCACGCCGAAGTACGCCCGGCCGTCCAGGTTCGTCGTGTCCACGAGGAGCGTGTTCCCTTTCCATCGGCCCGTGGAGTGACCGCCGAAGAACCGCATGTTCGGGCTCGGGTGCGGACGGCCGTCCGTGTGGAAGATGCGCGTGTGATGGTTCGCCTCGAAGAAGAGCGCCACCTGGCCGGGGCGCTGCATGATCTGCACGCCGCCTCCCGCCCACGGCTGCGGCGGCGCACAACGCACGCTCAGCTCGAGATACGCGAGCGACTTCGCCGGGCAGCACATGTTCTTTGCGTAGTCGAGACGCCGCGCGCGGCCGTCTGCCGTGTACGGAAGCACCCGGTCCGCCGGGTCGACGATTCCCTGCGGCGGTCGCGGGTTCGGCATGTATCTGGCCACGCGCGGCCCGGCGATCTCTCCGCCGGGGCCGGCGGCGACCGGCCCCTGCCCGAACCCCTGCGGCTCCGACAGTACGCCGAACGCCTTCAACTCGCTGTCGGGCGCGTTGGCCTCGTTGAGACCGCCGCCGACGCGCACCCACGTGCCGCGGATGTCGGGCGTGCCGTCGGGCAGCCGCGTGGTCGCAGCGGGCTTCGGCGCTCCAGCCGGTGCCTGCGCGATCGCGGACGGCGACAGGGTCAGCGATGCCGCGACCGCAGCCACGGCCGTACCGATGACGAATAGATGCGATCTCACGTCGGCCTCCGGTCTATTTGGCGGCGTCCTTGAGCGACGAGGCCGCGAACAGATCCCGGCCGTCCGGCAGCCTGACCTGGAAGGCGTTGCCGACCGGGCCGCCCGCGCGCGCCAGGAATCCGCTGATCGTCACCGCGGTACCCGGCCTGATGTCCTCTCGCGACCATCCGGCCCGCAGCAGCGCGTTCGGCGCGCCCATCTCGAACCGCCAGGCGACAACTTTCCCGTCGGGCCCTTTGACGTCGATGTGCAGCCACGCGTGCGGATTCACCCACTCCAGCTTCGTGATCTCGCCTGCGAGCTTGACTGGCTTGGACTGGTCGAACTCCGCCGAAAACGCGTGGTGGGCAAGAAGCGGCGCGGCTCCGCTCAGAAGGAGTCCCGCCACGAGAAGAGCTGTGATCTGCATTGATGCCTCCGCGCTCGAGCACCACAACGCGCAAAGTCCGCGCGTTGGGGGCCCCGCTAGAAATCGATCTGCGTGCCGATCTGGAAATACCGCGACTGCAGGATCAGCGTCGGGCGCTGCCAGCGATTGGCCGCCGCATTCGAGCTGAACCTCGTCGTGACCGTCTGCCAATCATTCGAATTGAACACATTGTAGATGTCCACCGACAACTGCACGCGGGCGTCCCCCGACGAGCGGATGAGCTTCCCGACGCGCATGTCGAACTGCTTGGTGTGCCCGCCGAGCACACTGAACGGCTTGAGCAGCTCCAGCGTGGCGGTCCCGTTGGCGCCCGCGGAGAGGTCGCGGCCGAGCGACGGCCGGATCTCCGCGTTGGTCGCGACGTAGTCCGCCGTGACCGAATTGAGCGCACCCATGGACGCGGGCTGCGGCACCGCCTGGTAGGTGCCGCTGACGCTCAGACCCCACCAGGGCAGCTGATACACGCCGTAACCTTTGTACTGCGCCAGAAACGGCGGCACGACCTTGCAGTTGCTCATGGGGCTCTGCGCGTTCGTCGCGGTCGGCGTCGCCGGGCTCACGACGGGCACGGGTGTCAGGTACAGGACCGGCGCGTCGACGACGAAACACTGGCTGGTCGTGACACGGCCGGTGCTGAGGCCGGCAAAGAGCGTCAGCCCTCTCCTGCGCCAGTTCACCGACGCATCGACGCCGTTGTAGATCTCGGTCTGCTCGCCGTAGTGCTTCGCGAGGCGCACGAGGTTCTGCGACTGGCCGACCCTGGCGGGCTTGAGGTCGTAGAAGCCGCAGATCTGCTCGCCGGCGACCGGCAGCCGCGGGTCGTTGCGCGGCGCGGTGATGCAGAACGGATCGAAGTCCTCGGGGCCGATGAGCTGATTGTCGACGACGTTGAAGTTCCCGTACCAGCGCCGGAAGTAGGCGACGTCGACCGAGGCGCTGTTGGCGATCTGGCGCTGCACGCCGGCGCTGACGCTCCAGTTGTAGGGCCGCACGCCCCAGCCTTCGAGCACGTCCTTGTCGAACCGCGTGGCGTTCGGATTGATCTTGCCGAAATTGAGGTTCGACAGCGGCCCGCATTCGTTATTCGTGGCGGGATTGCTCCAGTCGCAGTCGGGAAAGTAGTTGCGGTTCACGTCGTTCCATGTGCGGGTCGCCTGGTTCACCGACGTGTTCACCGGGTTGACGTTCGAGGCGAGGCTGCCGCCCGAGATGTACCGGCCGACGGTCCCTTTCACCACGGTCCGGCCGTCGCCCAGCAGGTCGTACGACAGGCCGACCCGCGGGTTGACGTCCTTCCAGTTCGGCGCGTTTTTCACGGCCGCGAAGCGCCGCTCGGGCACGAACGGTCCCGCGGGCAGGTGCTGCTCCGGGACGGCGGCGCTCAGGTAATCGAAGCGGATGCCGTAGTTGATCGTCATCCGGCCCGTCGCCCACGAGTCCTGCGCGAACATGCCGAGATCGGCCTTGACGTCGTTGCGCTGCTCGATCGGCGTGGCGAAGAGCGTCACGCGGCGCGGCACGCCGTTGAGGAAGTTGAAGTTCATGCTCCCGTTGACGTCCGTGTTGTTGTAGGTCGGCCCGTTGCCGCGGACGCGCATCATGAACCCCGCCTTGTAATTGTGGGTGCCGGTCACGTAGGTGGCCGACGAGCGCATCGTGATCGGGTTGTCGAAGTTGTGGCCGTACACCGTCGACGCGCGGTAGATCTGGCCGGTGGAATCCTCGGTCACCGAGATCACGTCGAAGCCGACCGCCGGGTCGATCTGCCGCCGCTCGTCCCAGTCCTGCTCGTAGGACATGAACCCGGTGTCGAGCAGCAGCCGGTTGTTCACCGGCACGCGCCAGACGGCGGTCCAGATGGCGTTTGGATAGAACGGCGTGTAGGTGGTCGCTTCCGGCGAGACAGTCGCCGCGGCCCGCCGGCGCGGCGTGATGCGCCGGTCCTTCTCGTAGCTGAAGTTCAGCTTGTTGCGCGGCGTCGCCTGCCACGTCAGGCGCGCGGCGTAGTTCCGATGGATCTGGGTGTCCGAGCCCTGGCGCGTCTTGTCGGGCACATACACCCACGCGAGGGGGTCGGTGTTGTAGAAGTGGTCCGCCACGTATTTGTTGATCTCGTTGTTGCGGTAGGCGGCGTAGAACCAGAGCTTGTCTTCCATCAACGGCCCGCCGCCGTTCGGGTTGACGTCCCACGTGTGCTTCAGCCGGTTGACCGCCGTCAGCCCCTGGTTGATGTACTGCTGGGAGAGGTTGCTGTTCGCCAGGTTCTCGTTCGCATAGAACGCCATGACGTTCCAGTTGAACGTGTTGCCGCCTTCCTTCGGGATGGCGTTCATCCAGACGCCCGAGTACTGCGCCTCGGCGTCGCCGCCGTCGGTGCGGACGCTGACTTCCTGGACGCTTCCTTCGTTCATATAGAAGGTGACGGCCTGGCCGCCGTTCGACCCGCGCCGATCCGACATGCCGTCGATGGCGCTATTGGTCTCGCTGATACGGCTCCCGTGCACCGAGAGGCTCCGCGACTGCGGGCCGTCGATGTTCAATCCGCCCACGACGGCGGGAATCGTCTGCGCGAGGCTCTGGATCAGCCGGTTGTTCGGCAGGCTCTCGAGCGCCTGCTGGTCGAAGACGGCGCTGCGCGTCGTGCTCTGGACGTCGACGAGCGGCGTTTCACCCGTCACGCTGATCGTCTCGGCCAGCTCGCCGACCGTCAGGTCGGCATTCACCGTGGCCGTGAAGTCGGAGCGCAACTCGACATTCTCGATCCGAGATGTGTTGAAGCCGGGCAGCGTGAACGTCACGGTGTAGACGCCCGGCCGCAGGTCCACGATGCGGTACACGCCGGCCGAATCGGTGACGACCGCGCGTACGCGCTCGATGAGCGCCGGGCTTGCGGCCTCGACGGTGACGCCCGGCAGCACGCCGCCGGTCGAGTCCCGGACGACACCAGACAGCGTGCTGGACGATGTCTGGCCGTACCCAGAGGCCGGAAGCATCAGCGACACCGCCGTCGCGAGCGTGACGAACAGAGATCGTGCGGTCATAGCGTCTCCTCGCGTTCCGTCGTGAGCCGGCGCGATGCTACCACACCTCCCAGCGCGCGGACTTCGGCGGCGGTGAGCGTCCGCCACGTCCCGATCGGCAGCGTGCCGATGCCGACCGGGCCGATTCGGATGCGCACCAGTGTGAGCACGACGCTGCCGAGCGCCTCGACCATCCGGCGGATCTGGCGGTTGCGTCCTTCCGTGAGCGTGATCTCGACGTGCGTATATTTCGCCGAGTCGCGCACCCGCGCGACCTGCGCCGGCCGCGTCGGACCGTCGGAGAGCTCGATGCCGTCGCGCAGCTGCTGCAGCTCGTCGTCGGTCAGCCGCGTGGACGCCTTCACCAGGTAGGTCTTCGGCACATGCGAGCTCGGATTGGTGACGCGTTCGGCGAACTGATTGTCATTGGTCATCAGCAGCAGCCCCGACGTGTCGAGGTCGAGCCGCCCGACGGGCGACACGAACGTGCCGACCTCCGCGACGAGGTCGTAGACCGTCGGACGCCCCTGGGGATCCCGATAGGTGGTGAGGTAGCCGGCAGGTTTGTAGAGGAGCAGGTAGATTCGCTCGCGGGCGCGGAGCGGCTTGCCGTCGAGGCGCACGCGGTCGCGCTCCAGGTCGACCCAGCGATCGGGATCGCGAACGACACGCCCGTTCACCTGCACGCGGCCGGCGCGCACCCACCGCGCGGCCTCGACGCGCGATCCGACGCCGGCCTTCGACAGCACCCGCTCGAGGGTTTTCAGCGGACGCTTCGCGGGCACTCGCGTCGTGTCAGGGCGCGAGCGCCTTGCGTTCCGCGTCGACGTCGGCCTCCCAGGATGCGATGAGCGGCCGCAGGGTGCGAATCAGATCGATCCGCTCGCGGGCCAGGTCGGTGTGCTCGCCCACATCCGCGCGCAGGTTGAAGAGATACGCCGCATTGCCCTGGACCAGCAGCTTCCAGTCGCCGCGCCGGACCGCCTTCTGCGTCTGCGTGCGCCAGAAGAACGTGCGCTCCGCCGGGGCGGCCTGACCCGACAGGATCGGCAGGAGATTCATGCCTTCGAGCCGCGCCTCGGGCGGCACGGGCGTAGAGGTCGCCGCCAGAATCGACGCCGTCAGATCCATGAAGATGCCCGGCTGGCTGCTCGTCCGCCCGGCCGGCAGCCGCCCCGGCCAGCGGAAGATGGCGGGCACGCGGATGCCGCCTTCCCAGAGCGTCCCCTTCCGGTTCGAGAGCGGCGTGTTCCGCGAGAGCCACTCGCCCCCGTTGTCGTTGGTGAAGATGACGAGCGTGTTCCGCTCGATCCCGAGCTTCGCCAGCGTCTGCAGAATCTGGCCGACCCCGGTGTCGGCGCGCTCCAGCATCGCCGCGTAGTCCTTCCGCGTCGGCGCGGGATCGTCCATCGGCCCCTGGTACGCCACCTGCTTCGCCTTCGAGTGGTGATCGGGCGGCTGGAACGGCCAGTGGGCCGCGTTGTAGGAGACGTCGAGGAAGAACGGCTCCGCCGCGTGCCGCTCGATGAACCGCACGGCGCGCGCCGTGATGAGGTCCGTCATGTAGCCGTCGACCTGGACCGGCGTCGTGTTCTCGAACAGATCCTCGAGGCCGCTGGCGGCCTCGTGCGTGTAGAAATCGATCGCGCCGCTTTTGAAGCCGAAGAAGTCGTCGAACCCGTGCTCGTTGGGACCGAACTCCGGCTTCCACCCGAGATGCCACTTGCCCACCAACCCGGTCGCGTACCCGTTCTTCTTGAGCAGCTGGGCCAGCGAGCGGCCGTCCGGCAGCAGACCGCGGTCTCGTGGCCCGGCGCTCGGCAGCGCCTCCTCGAGGCCCACGCGCTGCTGGTACCTGCCCGTCATGAGCATGGCGCGGGTCGGCGTACACACCGGCGCCGCGTAGAAATCGGTGAGCTTGACCCCCTCCCGCGCCAGCCGGTCGACGTTCGGCGTCCTGATGTCGGTGACGCCGTACGCCCCGAAGTCGCCATATCCGACGTCGTCGGTGATGATCAGGACGACGTTCGGCCGCTGCGACCGATCCGGCGCCGCCTGCGCGGCGGCGGGGAACGGCGCGACCGCGAGCAGGACAGCCGCTGCGATGAACGCGTTCACACGGCGCATGGGTCCTCGCGTCTAGTTGTTCGGCAGCCTGAACGCGACGAGCTCGCTGCTGTAGTTCCCGCCGCCGATCGCCACCACGATGTACTGCCGGCCGTCGAGCATGTAGGTCATGGGCGAACCGGTCTGCGGCGCCGGCATGTACACCGCGCCGGCGTCCCTGCCCGTCGCCTTGTCGTACGCGCGCAGCATGGCGCCGCGCCGGCCGTCAGGCGTCGTGAAGAATCCGCCCTCGCCCGCAATCAGCAGCGTTCTGGTCGTCAGCGTCCCGATGCGGCCCGGGCGGCCCGTGCGCGGAATGGTCAGCCCCTTGAGCGCGGGATGGTTGCGGATGTTGTCGGGCGTCTCGCCGTGCGGCACCTGCCACACGATCTCGCCCCTGTTGAGATCGATGGCGGTGATGCGCGCGTACGGCGGCTTGATGAGCGGCAGCCCCTGCACGGTCACCGCGCCGCCGCCTTCCTCCCCGCCTCCGCCGCCGGCTGCCCCGGGCTTCGGCGGGGCCTTCGGGTCTGGCGCGACGCCGCGGATGTAGTCCATGTCGGATCGCTTCGGGTCGTTGATCAGCCCGAGCGGCGTCACCGTCGTCACCGAGTAGATATAGAGAATGCCGGTTTCCGGATCGTACGACCCGCCGGGCCAGTTCGCGCCGCCGCCAGCGGCCGGGAGCATGAGCGTGCCGAGCGGCCCCTCGAACCGGCTCACGACCGGCGGCGTGAAGATCGGGCCCATCTTGTAGCGCGACGCGAGCTTCATCGCCTCGGCGCGCAGCTCCGGCGTGAAGTCGATCAGGTCGTCCACGGTGACGCCCTGCCGCTCGAAGGCCGGCGGCCTGGTCGGAAACGGCTGCGTCGGCGCATACCATTCGCGCGCGATGTCGCCCCTCGGGACCGGCCGCTCCTCGATCGGCCAGACGGGCTGCCCCGTCGCGCGATCGAGGACGTAGACCCATCCCTGCTTCGACGGCTGCGCGATCGCCTGAATCCGCTTTCCGTCAACGGTGATGTCGGCGAGGATCGGCGCGCACGGCAGATCCCAGTCCCAGATGTCGTGGTGGATGAACTGATAGTGCCACCGCCGCTGGCCTGTTTTCAGATCCAGCGCCACCACGCCGGACGTGAACAGATTGTTCCCCGGGCGATGACCGCCGTAGTAGTCGCCGGTCGCATCCTCGACGGGCAAGTACACGAGACCGAGCTCCTCGTCTATGGCCATGTGCGCCCAGACGCCCCCGTTGCCCGTATAGACCCACGAGTCCTGCTCCCAGCTCTCGTTGCCGAACTCGCCGGACTGCGGAATGGTGTGGAAGATCCAGAGACGCTTGCCGGTCACCACGTCGAAGGCGCGGATGTAGCCCTTCTCGTTCCGCCGGCTCTTCGGCGCCGCGCCCGACAGATGCGCCGCGCCGACGACGATCGTGTTGCCGGCGATGATGGGCGCCGCATGCAGGCCGATCTCGCCGGTAATGGGATCCACGTCCTGATCGTTGTCGAGCTTCAGATCGACG
>CAZGLC010000193.1:8094-9543 GCA_964526235.1 uncultured Bifidobacteriaceae bacterium | reverse complement strand
TTCACGGTGAACACCGACTTCGCGCAGACCGAAGTCGACCAGCGGCAGGTCAATCTCACCCGCTACTCGCTGTTCTTTCCCGAGCGCCGCGACTTCTTCCTCGACGGCGCCACGTTCCTCGACTTCGGCAGCAACAGCGAGCGCCGCGGCAACGGCGGTTTCTGGTTCGGCGAGGGGAACAACAACAATAACAGCGACGAGCTCATCATGCCGTTCTTCAGCCGCCGCGTCGGCCTGAGCGCCAGCGCCACCCCGCAGAAGATCGACTTCGGCACGAAGGTCACCGGCCAGGTGGGCGCGCAGGACGTCGGCCTGCTGCACGTGCGCTCCGGCGAGGACGACGGCTTCACGAGCGAAGACTTCACGGTGGCCCGCGTCAAGCGGCGCATTCTGTCGCAGTCCTACCTCGGCGCGATGTACACGCGCCGCGATCCGCGCGCCGGCGGCACCGATGCCCGTCACACGGCCGGCGTCGACATGTCGCTCGCCACGTCGTCGTTCCACGGCGACAGGAACGCGGAGGTGGGCGCGTGGTTCCTGCACACCACGCAGCCGGACCGGACCGGCGGCCGGAACTCCGCGTACGGCGTTTCCTTCGACTATCCGAACGACCGCTGGGTCGCAGCCATGAATGCGACCGAGGTGCAGGAGAACTTCGATCCGGCGATCGGGTTCGTGCGGCGCCTCAACTACCGGCGCTACAACCCGATGCTGGCGTTCCAGCCGCGTCCCTCGAGTCATCCGCTCGTGCGCCAGTTCCGCTTCGGGACGACGCTCGACCTGATGACCGACCTGAACAACGAGCTGCTGATGCGCGAGGTCGATCTCTCGATCTTCGGCGTCAGCACCCACTCGCAGGACAACGTGTTCGTCAGCGTCGTCAACCGCCGCGAGCGTCTCGACGCACCGTTCGCGATCAGCCGTAGCATCACGCTGCCCATCGGGTCTGAGTACGATTTCACGCGCTTCCGCGTCATCGCGCAGACGGCGAATCGTCGCGCGGTGGGGGTGAACGGACGGTTCGAGACGGGCGACTTCTATTCGGGCACGCGCACGGAGCGGCAGATGAACCTGTCGCTGCGGCTCCGCCCGGGGTACTTCCTGTTCCTGCAGGGCCAGTGGAACCGGATTGCCCTGCCCGAGGGGCGGTTCACGACGCGGCTCTACCGCGTGATCGGCGAGACGCAGTTCACGCCGTTCATGGCGGTGACGAACAACTTCCAGTACGACAGCCAGAGCGGCGTGCTCGGCTGGCAGGGCCGCTTTCGCTGGATTTTCACGCCGGGCAACGACCTCTACTTCGTGTACACGCACAACTGGGTGGAGGACCCCCTGCTCGACCGCTTCTCCACCTCCGACAAGCGGCTCGCGTCGAAGATCCTCTACACCTACCGGTTCTAAGTCGCCGGGGCCGCCGCTCCATTCATCCGCGGACCCGGCCTACGTACC
>CAZGLC010000193.1:0-7994 GCA_964526235.1 uncultured Bifidobacteriaceae bacterium | reverse complement strand
GTTCTAAGTCGCCGGGGCCGCCGCTCCATTCATCCGCGGACCCGGCCTACGTACCGGGCCGCCGCTCCATTCGTCCGCGGACCCGGCTTACGTACGCGTTCTTGCCCTCGCCGGGGGTGTGCGCTACGATGGGCCAACCTTACCGGCGGCCCTTCAAAGGAGACCAATTCATGAGAACCGTCCCATTGGTCTTCGGCGCGACGCTTCTGTTTTTCGCCCTGCCGGCACGCGTCGGCTCGCAGGTCCAGCCCGCGCCCAACGCGCCCACCTTCAACAAGGACGTGGCGCCCCTCGTGTTCAACCACTGCGCGACCTGCCATCGGCCCAACCAGGTCGCTCCGATGAGCCTGACGTCCTATCGGGAAGTGCGCCCGTGGGCGCGCGCCATCAAGGACAAGGTCCTGCGGGGCGAGATGCCGCCGTGGCGCGCCGACGGCCGATACGGCGCCTTCCGCAACGACCGCCGGCTCACGCCGGACCAGATCACGACGATCGCCGCCTGGGCGGACGCGGGCGCGCCTGAAGGCGACACGCCGCTGGACGCGACAATGCCGGCGTTCAACGACGGATGGACCCATCCGTCGGGCCGGCCGCCCGACATGGTGATCGAGATGGCGCACCCCTTCAGCGTGCCGGCCGAAGGCGAACTGCCGAACTTCACGGTCTACCAGGAGCTGCCGCCGGCGCTGCGGGAGAAAGAGCATTACCTCGAAGCCATCCAGATGCTCCCGGGCGTGATCCCGGCGGTGCACCACGCGAGCTGGGGCGTCGTGCCGAGGCTCGGGCCGGGCCAGAAGATCGGCGTCGGCGAGGCATGGCCGGGCGGGCCGATCGTCCCGGGCGCGCTGCTCGACGCAACGACCGGCAAGTCGGTCGGCTTCCAGGGCGACGCCAACGAAGCCGCCGGCGAAGTCGACGTGAGCGAGGCCGGCCGCCGGACCGAGTCGGGCACGCGGTTCTGCTGCTACGTGCCGGGCGGCAGCTTCCAGCAGTTCCGCGAGGGTGCGGGCAAGCGCATTCCCACCGAGGGGTACATCGCGTGGGGCCTGCACTACACGCCCCTCGGGAAGCCCGTGCAGGATCGGACGCGCATCGGGCTCTGGTTCCAGGAGGAGATCACCCACGAAATCGTGGAGATCACCACCGGGCGCACGACGCACATCGTCCAGGGCAAGCAGCTCGTGGACGACGCGTTCACGCCGGTGCGGACGAGCGGCGTCGGCAACGCGGGCTTCCCCGCGATTCCGGTGATCCCGCCGCACGCCAGGAACTGGGCGATTACCGCGATCCGCGCGTTCCCCGACGACGTGACGCTCTACGTGCTGTGGCCGCACATGCACACGCGCGGCAAGGAAATGACGTACGTGCTGACGTACCCGGACGGCCGCGAAGAGGTGCTGATCAGCGTCCCGAACTACGACTTCAACTGGCAGATCTTCTACGAGCTGAAGGAGCCGAAGAAGATTCCCGCGGGCAGCACGATCAAGACGATCGGCTCGTACGACAACTCGGCCGCCAATAAGTGGAACCCGGCGCCGCACAAGGAGGTCTACTGGTCGGAGCAGAGCTGGGACGAGATGTACGTCGGATTTCTCGACGTCTCCGTCGACAAGCAGGACCTCCGTCTCCAGAAAAAGACCGCCGCCCCCCAGACGACGACCGGCCGGCGGTAGCGCGCATGAACAGGACGCCCGGGCTCGTCTCCGTGTTGGCGTGCGGGTGTCTGATGGCGGCGCCGTCGTGGGCGCAGCGCGCGCCGGGCGCACAGACGCCGCGCGAAACCCCGCAGGAGGAGCGGCAGCGCCGCGAGCCGCAGCCCGGCTCGACGCAGGGCGCCATGCTCACCACCGAGACCGACGCGCAGCCGAAGTTCAGCATGGATTACTTCGTCGGCGCCTGGAAGTTCGAGGCGAGCGTGCCCGAGAGCCCGCTCGGCACCGGCGGACCGGTCTCCGGGGTGGAGGTCGTCAGCAACGTGTGGGACGGGCGGTTCTGGGACATCGCGATCAAGGGCGAAGGCCCTGACGGCGCGTTCAGCGGCAAGGGCGTGATCATGTACCAGGACACGTTCGCCGGGCAGTTCTACACGCGCTACGAGGTCACGCGCGGCATCCCGCTGCTGCGCACGGGGCACCTCGGCTGCGACCTGGGCGGCACGTGCAACCTGCACTTCGAGACGCCGCCCTTCGAGCACCACGGCGCGCGCATTCAGCTGCGCGGGCGGTTCTATCTGACGTCGCCGTTTGCCTATCGCGTCACGACCGAGATCTCCGTGGACCGCAGTGACTACCGGAACTTCGGCACGATGTGGTACACGAAGGACGAATCGGTCAAACCGCCAGCCGTCAAGTAGAGAGGTCCCCATGACCCGACGTCTCGCATGTGCCATGCTCGCGCTGGCGGCGTGCGGCGTCGAGCGGCCCGCCGCTGCCCTGCAAGCGCCAACCGACAAGCCGGCGGCGCCGCTCGTGACCGTGGTGGGATGCGTGGCGCGGATGCCCCAGGGTGGCTGGATGCTGACGAGCGCGACTGAGGCCCTCGAGACCCGGACGCTCTTCCTCAGCGCGAAGGAGGTCGAGGAGGCGCGCAAGAAGGCGCTCGGCTCCAGCCGCTACGTGCTGCTCGGCACGCCGGAGTTCCTGACGAAGGAAGAGCTCCTCAAGACCGGCCAGCGGACGGAGTTCACGCGGCCGGAGGTGGCCAATGCGACCGGCCAGCTCCAGCAAGGCCGCAAGGTCATGGTGAAAGGGCTGTTGATTACCGTGCCGAACGAACGGCGCGTGAACCTCGTCGCCGTTCAGCAGCTGGCTGATACCTGCAAATAGCTCAGTGAGATGAGGCGGCCGGCGGGCCGAGGTCGATCGAGACGGCGACGCCGGCCCTGCCGGGCCCGACGAGCGGCGCGATCTCCGGCCCACCGCCCGGCAGATTCACCACCAGGCCGACGGCGATCCCGAGAGCGGCGCCGAACGTGACGTCGCTCAGGTAATGCTTGTTCTCCAACCGCGTGGTCCCCGCGTACGTGGCGAGCAGATACGCCGGCACCCCCGCCCGCCACCCCCATCGCCGCAGGAGCACCGTCGACGTGGCGAACATCGCCGAGGTGTGGCCGGACGGGAACGAGCCCTTGGTGAACGTGGCGCTCTCCTGGTAGGGCCGCGCCCGCGGGATGAGCTTGAAGCCGCGCGTCAACGCGGCATTGAGCACATGCGTGCGGAGAAGGGCGACCGACAAGGCCGCCGCATCCTCGCTGCCAGTGACTTTGGCGATGGCATACGCGGCGAGCGGCGCGCCGAACTGCAGGCCGGCGTGCCCGAGGACCTCCCCGGCGGCCAGCGACGCGTCCGGCCGCGCGTCCCTCATCGCCGCGTTGGTCTCGTCGTCGAGCAGGATGCTCCCCGCCGCGAGCGCGGCGCCCGATCCGAGCCAGACGAGAGAGCGGCGCTGCCCTACGCCTTGAACGTCATGCAGGATGCATCGGAAGAGCGTCAGGAACCCGTACCGATCGCACGGATCGGCCGCGGTGTCCGGCACGGCGGCCTGTTCGGAAGACACCGCACCCGCGGGCGCCTGTGCTGAAACGGAAGCACCGAGGAGCCCGACGAGCGGGCCCAGCACGATCCATGTGCGAAAGGCGGGAAGCAGACTTGGTCCGGAAACGCGCCTACTTTACCACGGAGGCGCGATCAGAAACGGTAGGCCACCCCAAAGGCGACGTGGTGGCTCCGGGCCGGAATCGTCGCCTGTCCGTCGCCGGCGATCTCGATGGTGGGTTTCGCCCAGGTCCACTTGTACTCGCCTACCACGCTGAGCCGCCGCCACAGCGCCATTTCGAGCCCGCCGGCCGCCTGCGCTCCCACGCCGCCGCTTTCATACTGCTCGCGATCCACGCCGTCGATCGTGCTCTCCGCGTATGGGAGGGTCGGTCCTGCGCCGGCGCGCGCCACAGCGACGAACCACGGCTCGCCGCTGCTCTGACGGGGGCCGAAGGCGTGCCGCACGACCACGTTGGCGAGGATGAAATTCAGGCCGTGCGACATGTCCAGCCTCGACGCCAGCGAGGAGAGCGGAGCGGCGGCGTCCACCGGCGCTCCACGCACCGATCCGCGCAGACGAACGGTGCGCTCCGTTTTCGCGTAGACCTTGGCGTGGATGAACTCGTACTCGACGCCGATCCTCGACTGCGCGCCTGGAAGCCACAAGACCCGATAGCCGTAGTACAGCGGAAATTCGAACGATCGGCCGCGGTAGGTGACGCCCTCGGCGTCCACCCGCGTCTGGCGCGCAGGCAGGTTCACGGTCATGGTGCTCGCGAGCGTCGAGGCCTGCCCGAGATATCCCCCGAGGATCCAGTCGGCGCGCGCCGCCGCCGGCGCCCAGACCCCGAGCGCCGCGACGGCCGCCGCGGCGCGCACCGCCATGCGGCTAGAAGCCATAGCCCACCTTCAGCGTCAGGGGAATCTTCACGCCGGCGTTCTCCGTCAGAATGTTGCCGTTCGAGTAGTGGTTGATGCCGATGTCCGCGTTGAACTGGCGGCGCGCCCCGAAGAACACGCCCACGCCCATGAAGTCCTGGAACGTGAAGTGACTGCCGGTATCCCGGCCGTCGATCACGTCGCGCGAGATATAGCTCGGCCCCGCCACCGACCAGGCGAAGTACATGTCGGCGGGACGCCGGCGAAGCAGCGTGAATCGCAGGAGCGGGTAGACGGAGGCGGTGAGGAACGCCTCGCCGTGCTGGCTGCTGCGCCACCGCGAGACGCTGGCGCCGATGTCGATGGAGAACACCTTCTTCGTGTGAAAGAGGTTGCGCTGATACTGGACCGAAAAGACGCTCCGCTCGACTTCTACTTTGCCGCCCCAGAACACCGGGACCGTCCTCGACAGAAAATTGTTCACGCCGTAGCCGAGCGCGTTGCTCGCGAAGCCCAGCTGAAGCAGCTGCTCCGGAAAGATGAAGGGCGATCGGCGCGTCTCCTCGACCCGCTCGGGCGGCAGCGGGCGGAGGTTGTAGCGGAACCCGGTGGACGCGAACAGGGTCCGCGGCTGGCGGTGAGCGTCCTTCGGAAAGATGTAGGTGGCGCCCGTCACGAGGTCCCAGGTCGGATTCAGCCGGTACTCGACGCCGGCGCCGACGAGCGGCGACGTGACGTGCGCGTCCCTGACGACCGGCGCCTCGTCCACGTCGAAGCCGCTGCGGCTCGAGATGGCCAGGCCGCCCTCGCCGTACACCGAGGCACGGGGGCCGAGCGGCACGCGTCCCTGCATCGTCACCGTCCCGAAGTGCATCCAGACGAACCGTGTGCTCCCGTTGCCGTCGACGTCCCGGTACCGCACGTATTTCACGGGCCGCATGTAGCTCCCCTGCGCGGACAGGTACCGGCCGAAGTGGCGGCCGAAGAGGACGGCGCGCACGGCGAGATGCGGGACTGCGACCTGGCCGACGTCATGACCGGGCTCCAGCTGGAGGCTCGAAAACGGGTAATCGATGAATCCGATGTTGAGGTTGACGAAGGCATTCGACAGGAGCGCCGGATACTGAGCGCGGCTGTCCTCGGCGGGCTCCGCGCCGCCCTGCTGCGCGGCGGCGCCGGCGACGTTCAGGCAGCCGATCAGCCCCGCGGCCGCCCACACGCGGACACGGCGTCCTGCACGAGTCGTTCTAATGGACACTGCCAGCGGGATGGCGCTGCAGCTCGATCACGCGTGTAATCGTAGCAGTCAATTCGCGCTCGGGGACGTCGAAGGGTCCCGCGACGACGGCGCCCAGCGTCAACTCGATGGCGATGACGACCCCGCCGGTCTCGAAGGGGCTCACGATCCAGCTGAACCCGCGAAGCGCGATCGGGCGATCGGGCGCCGCATCCGGGTCCCGGGCGCGCTCGAGCGCCCGCAGCATCCCCTCCAACACCGCGACGACGTCGACGTCGGTCCAGGCGCGCGGCTCGCGGGTGGACGGCGCAATCGTGGTGGACGTGGCGTGATTCTCGCCGCGCAGCCAGATCTCGACGATGAACTCCATTTCGATAAGCGTACTTCAGAGCTCGCGCAGCTGGCCTTCCAATTCCCCGGGTGAGGTGGCGGGCGTCTGGCAGGCGAACTCGCGGCAGACGTACGCGGTGGCGCGCCCGTCCCTCGCGCGGAGCGGCGCGGTCCAGGGCAGCCGCTGCGCGAGCGGCTCGCGGTGCGCGGCGGTCAGCGGCACCACGACCATCGTCGGACGGTAGTGCCGGCGGACGACGGCTGCGAGCGCGCGGGTGTCGGGCGCGTCTGGCTCGCCGGCGATCACGACCTGCGGGATGCCGGCGTGATAGGTCGAGAGCGCGGCCAGCATCATCGGCGCCGCCCGGCCGCGCATGGCGGCGCTCGCGCCGAACATCGCGAGCGTGCGCTCGATCTTCTCCTGATAACTCCCAACTCCCAACTCCGCAACGTCCAATTCTTGGGAGTTGGGTGTTGGCGTTTTGGGAGTTGACTCCGTGAGGTGCGAGAGCGCGAGCAGGTTCAGCACGCCCACCGAGCTCGCGGCCGGCTCGGCGCCGTCGTACTCCTCCTTGAGCCGCAGCAGGACCGAGGGGTCTGTCCCGGTGGTGCTGTACCAGCCCCCGTCCACCGCGTCCCAGAAGCGCTCGTCGAGGCGGCGCTGCAGCGTGAGCACCCACTCCAGCCACGCGGGATCGCCGCCGGCCTGGAAGAGCTCCAGCAGGCCAAAGATGAGATACGCGTAGTCCTCCGCATATCCCTCGACCGCCGCGTCCCCCTGCCGGAGCCGGCGGAGCAGGGTGTCGTCCGACGCCCGCCAGAGCCGCGACTGGAGCACCCGCGCCGCGCGTTCGGCATCGGCGAGATACGGCGCCCCCTCATCCAGGACGCGCGCGGCGCGGGCGAACGCCGCAATCATCAGCCCGTTCCACGCGGTGAGAATCTTGTCGTCGAGATGCGGCCGCGGCCGCCCCGAGCGCACGGCGAGCAGGGTCGAGCGGGCCCGCTCGAGCGCGGCCGACACGTCGGCCGCCGGGCGGCGGGTCGTCTGCGCGATCTCGTCGATCGACCGCGCCGTGTAGAGGAGATTTTTGTGCGTGAACTCGTTCTGCGGGTCGAACGGCGCGTTGCCGTCGGGCAGGATCCCGTAGCGCAGCCGGACGATCTCGGCGTCCTCGCCGAGCGCCTGCGCGATCTCGTCATCGCGCCAGATGTAGAAGGCGCCTTCGCTCTTGTGCGACCCGCCCTCGGGCGGCAGGCTGTCGGCGTCCTCGGCGGAATAAAAGCCGCCCTCGGGGTGCGTGAGGTCGCGGCGGACGTAGGCGAGTGTGTCGGCGGCGACCTCGGCGAAGAATCGATCGCCGGTGAGCTGCGCCGCCTCGAGATAGGCGAGCACGAGCTGCGCCTGGTCGTAGAGCATCTTCTCGAAATGCGGCACCCGCCAGTCGGCGTCGACCGAGTACCGATGAAAGCCCCCGCCGAGATGGTCGCGCATGCCGCCACGCGCCATCGCCCGGAGCGTCGTCAGCACCATCTCTTTCGGCTCTGCGGCGCCTGTCCGCGTGTGTTCGCGCAGCAGAAACAGCAGCTCGCTCGGACGCGGAAACTTCGGTGCGCCGCCGAAGCCGCCCCGCCTCGCGTCGAAGGAGGCGGCACACTCGCGGACGGCCACGTCGAGCACGCCCGCGCCGGGCACAGCGCCGCCGCCGGCGGTCCCGCCGAGCGATTTGAGGCGCTCGACAATCGTCTTCCCCGACTGCACCACCTTCTCGCGCTCCTCGCGCCAGACCCGGGCGATTTCCTCGAGAACCTCGACGAACCCGGGCCTCCCCCACCGCGACGTCGGCGGAAAGTAGGTGCCGCCGAAGAACGGCTCGAGCGACGGCGTCAGCCAGACGCTCATCGGCCACCCGCCGGACCCGGTCGTGACCTGCACGAACGTCATGTACACACGGTCGACGTCGGGCCGCTCCTCCCGATCCACCTTGATGGAGACAAAATGATCATTCATG
>CAZGLC010000192.1:2028-9556 GCA_964526235.1 uncultured Bifidobacteriaceae bacterium | reverse complement strand
CCGGCCCGCGGGTACGCCGTGGCGGGCGGTGTGATCCTCGAGATTGGCGGCCGCGCGGTTCCGCACCTGCCAGATGCCCTGCAGATCCGGACGGCCGTCGGGCATGCGCGGGATCGAGCCGGCCGCGGTGCCCTGTGCGCGCACGTCCACTGCGCTGACGACGCTGAAAAACAACAGACAAATAAGCGTAGTTCTGATGATCACGGCACGCGATTTCAGCACGAGCCCCCGGACTGCGCAACTTGACACGCGGCGACGAAAGTAACCCGGGGGGTGTAGAATTCCGGCCATGCGCAGCCGGATTTCCGTTGTTGCCCTCGTCCTGGTCGCCACGCTGATGGCGGCGCTGGCCTCAACAACCGTGCCGGCCGCAAGCCAGGGCCCCGCCCAGGCCGTCACGTTTCACAAGGACGTGCTGCCGGTCTTACAGAAGAACTGCCAGAGTTGTCACCGGCCCGATCAGATCGGGCCGTTCTCGATGCTCACGTTCAAAGAGACGCGTCCGTGGGCACGGGCGATCAAGAACGCCGTGGTGACGCGTGCGATGCCGCCCTGGTTCGCCGATCCGCGCCACGGCCACTTCAACAACGACCGCTCGTTGAAGCAGGCCGAGATCGATCTGATCGCGGCGTGGGTGGATGCGGGCGCGCCCGAAGGGAATCCGGCCGATGCGCCGGCGCCGGTCGGGTGGCCGGAAGGCGGCTGGCAGATCAAGCCCGATGTGGCATTCGAGCTGCCGCCGTATGCGGTACCGGCCAAAGGGATTGTCGAGTGGGAGCGCATCGCGTTTCCCGCGCCGTTCAAGGAAGGCACCTGGGTCACGTCGGTGGAGATTCTTCCGAGCGTGCCCGCGGTGGTGCACCATCTGTGCTTCGGGTTCCAGAAGCACCGGCCGACGACGCCGTACGGCATCTACCAGTGGATGGAGGTGCCGCGCGACGAGAACGGCAACATGGTGAAGGTCGACGGCACCACGACCGGCCCTCGCAAGGGCATCGTCCTGGCGCGCACGGCCGGGAGCACCGAGGTGACGCGCCGCCCGGGCAGCCCCGACTTCTTCCACGAGGGGACGAACGAGTTCTGCTATCTGCCCGGCTTACCGTACGAGGACTATCGCCCCGTAGACGCCGGCATGTTCGTGCCCGCGGGTTCCGACATCATCGTGAGCCTGCACTACACGTCGACGGGCCTCGCCGTGGTCGATCGGACCCGCATTGGATTTACCGTCTCGAAGGACGCGCCGAAGAAGAAGTTCCTGCCGCAGGACGGCGCCGAAGGCGAGAATCCGCCCGTGGCGCGGCAGCAGGCGAACGCGTCGCTCGCGATCCCGCCGTTCGCCGAGAACCATCCTGGGCCGGTGGCGATGATCGATTTCATGAAGGACGTGGAGCTCGTCTGGTTCCGGCCGCACGCGCACGTGCGCGGAAAGAGCGTCCGCTACACGCTGATTCATCCGGACGGCCGCGAGGAAGACGTGCTCTCGGTCCCGAATTACAACTTCAACTGGCAGCTCACCTACCGGACGTCGATCCCGATCAGGAAGGGGTCGAAGATGCGCGTCCAGTTCACGTACGACAACTCGACCAGGAACAAGTACAACCCCGACCCGAGCGCCTGGGTCCGTTTCGGCGGTCAGAGCTGGGAGGAGATGGGCACGCCGAACATGGGGTTCCTCGTCGACCAGAACGAGGACGTGACCAACGCGATCATCGAGCGCTGACGTGCGCGCCCTGCTCGCGATCGGTCTGGTGCTCCTGTCGGCCACGGCGGCGCGCGCCGAGCAGCGCGACGTGACCTTCACGGCCGCCGACGGCTTCACGCTCCAGGGGACGTTCTCCTCGATCGCAAAGGGCGGCCCAGGCATCCTGCTGATCCACCAGTGCAACGCCGATCGCCGCAGCTACGACCAGCTTGCTCTGATGCTGAACAACGCCGGCTACAACGTGCTGTCGTTCGACTTTCGCGGCTTCGGCGGCAGCCGCGGCGGCCCGTACACCGACTTCAGCAGCCAACGGCAGGCGATCGTCGAGAAGATGCCGGGCGACGTCGACGCGGCCCTCAGGTTCCTGACGTCGCAGAACACCGTCATCGCCCGCGCGCTCGGCGTCGTCGGCGGGAGCTGCGGCGTGAATCAGGCGATTCAGGCGAGCCGCCGCCATCCCGACGTCCGGACGCTGGTGCTGCTCTCGGGCGGCACGAATGCCGACGGCGAAGCCCACATCACGGCCTCGAAGCAGTTGCCGATCTTCGGCGTCGCGAGCGAGGAGGACGGCACCGCGCCGGCGTCGATCAGGAAGATCGTCGGTCTCTCCGCGCATACGGACAGCCGCGTGCAGATGCTGAAGAACGCCGGGCATGCGGCCGAGATGCTCGCCCGACAGGAGGATCTTGGCGCCGACATCGTGATCTGGTTCCGCGCCAACCTGCCCGTCGCCGGCTACGGCTTGCCGCCGGCCATCAGATAGCGACGGCGCGGCCTGCGCTTATTCCGGTGCGCCGGGTGGCTGGGCCCGCGGCGTGAACGTCTTCAGGAACGCGGCAATCTGGTCGATCTGCACCGGCTGCAGCGTGTGCTGGAAGCCCGGCATCATCGCCGACCCCTGTCTCACCTTTTCGCGGAACGCCGCCTCCCCGAGTGTCTCGACCGTCGGCTTGCCGAGCAGCGGCCCGGGCCGCTGGCGGGTGCCCCCATGGCAGTTGGCGCAGCGCTGCGCGAAGAGCGCGCGCCCCTTCAGTTCCGTCTCGCCGAGCGGGATCGGCGCCATCGCCGCACGCATGTCGTAGACCTCGCGCGCGACTTCCGGCGTGGTCGAGTACGCCTCGCCGTTGCGCTGCTGCGCTTCGACGGCCAGCGCCAGCGGCGACAGCAGCGCGAGGGCGGCGGCGAGACCGGTCAGCCGCGCCGTCATCGCAGCGCCTCGATCTCCGCGGCCGTCCGGAACCGCAGGCGGATCACCCGGCTCGTGTTCGCGCACGGCACCCACACGTCGCCGCGGATGTCGTCGACCGAGATGTTGCGCGACTCGCAGCGGCTCGGCAGGGTGTAGTACGTGAACTGCTCCGTGCGCGGATCGAGGCGCGCCACCTTCGCGTCGGCGAAGAGGTTCGCCCAGACGTTCGAGCTCTTGTCGACCGTGACGAAGTACGGGTTGCCCTGCAGCGGGTAGTACTTCGTCTCCAGCGTGTGGATATTGATGCGCGCGAGGCTGTTGCCGGCGTTGTTCGGCACCCAGACGTACTCGCCCCGCTTGTCGGCGCCCATCCGGCGCGGCTGCTGCCCGTGGGGCACCGTGTTGATGTTGCCCCACGTCATCACGCCCATCGCGCGGTACCACTCGCGATCGGCGGGCGTGGTGAGGTCTTCTTCACTCACCCAGGGCGGACGTATCAGGACTTCGAACGTCTTGCCCGTCTTCGGATCGGCCTTGACCACTCTGTCCGCGGTGTACTGCGTCCACCAGCCGTGGCCCGCCGCGTCGCCGGCCGTCCCGTAGACGAAGTTGCGCGGCCAGCTGACGCTCGGAAAGTGCATCCACGTCTTCGCCGCCGGATCGAAGCGGTTGACGCCGCCGGTGGTGGCGCCCCAGATCTTCCCCTGCGCGTCGACGTCGGCCGTGGTGAGCTGGCCCCCGCCCATGTTGAGCGGCGGGTGGAACATCTCGATCCGCTCGGTCTTCGGATCGAGGCGGCCCACAGGGCCGTCGCCGCCGTCGAACCAGATGATTCCGTCTCGATCCTTGGTGATCGAATGCGAGCGCCGGATCGCCTTCCCGTTCATCACCTTGAAGCCGGTGACCTGTCCTGTCGCCGCGTCGATCTTGAAGAGCGTCATATCGGAGGGACCGCGGTCGCGCGTCCCCCAGGCGTTGCCGTCGTTGTCGGGGACGACGTCGTGGATCCAGCGGGCGCCCATCGACGCCGTCGGCCAGCCGAGCGACCAGTCGCTGCCGTCGTTCCACGCGCGCTCGGTGCGCGCGCCGGCGAGCGGCACGTCGTACTCGGTGATGACGACGCGCGCGGCCTCGCCGGTCGGCCGCGGGTCGAGCCTGAATGTCAGCGGCGGCGAGTCCGGTCCGCGCACGCTCGCCAGGTACTTCGCGAGCTCGTCCTTGTAGTGGACGACCGTGGTGTGCCGGTTGATGTTGCCCGTGCCGGTGTTGCGCTCCATGAAGGCAATCACGGCGCGCCAGCCGTTCTCGTCGAACCGGTTCTGGAAGACGTAGGTGGCCGGATGGCAGGCGGTGCAGTTGGTGCGGAAGATCGCTTTCAGGCGGCGCTGCTCTTTCGTGCTCTCCGGGAGCGCCGCCAGCCATTCCGACGGCGTGAGCTGCAGCGTGGGATCGGCCGTCGTGTGCAGCGTGAACGCCTGCCGCGCCGGCTGCGCCGCGTCGATCGCGACGCGTGCGCGCGCCGCCTCGTACCCGCTGGCCTGCGCCCAGACGTCGTACGGTCCGGCCGCGAGCGACGGGAAGACATAGTCGCCGCGCGCGTCTGTGAACACCGACGTCGTGATTGAGCTGCCGACTGCCCGTGCCGAGACCACGACCCCTTCGAGCGCGGATCCGTCGGCTGCGCGGATGGATCCCGCCAGGCCCGATCGCACCTGCGCGGCGCCAGGCAACGCCGCGGTCAGCGCGATCAACATCGCGCCGAGCAGCCGTCCCGTGTGCGTCTCTGTCACGTCGCCTAATGTACCCATATCTGACCAACAATTCAGAAATTCTTCAGACGGACCGTCGGCGGGATCTTGATACGCTCGTCCGCAAGGAGACGCCATGTTCACTCTTGGACGAGGGTCTTTCCGTCTGCTGGTTCGGCGAGGGTCTTTCCGTCTGTTGGTCCTGATGCTTGTCGTCGCGGCCGCGTTGCTCGCGCCGATCGAGGCTGCCGGGCAGGGCACGGTCGTGACCGGCACCGTGGTCGCGCGCGCCACCGGCCGGCCCATTCCCGAAGCGGCCGTCGTGATAGAGGGCTCGACCACAGCAGCGGCCACCAATGGCCTCGGGCGCTTCGAGCTGACGGTCCCGTCCACACCGGTCACGCTCGTCGTGAGCGCGCCTGGCTATCTCGAGCTGCGCGTGCCCGACATGCAGGCGCAGGCGTCGCTCGTCGTCGAGCTCGAGCCGACGCCCAACTATCTCGAAACCGTGCAGGTCACCGCGACCAAGTCGGCGCTGAGCGTCGGCGACGTCGCCGCGCCGACCACGAGCGTGAGCCGCGAGACGATCGAGCGCCGGGGCGACCAGCGTCTGACCGAGGCGGTGGAGCACGTGCCGGGCGCGCTCGTCACGACCGAGCTGGGCATCTTCGAATCGGTGCTCTTCCGCGGGATGCCGCGCGTTGGCAACGAGTTCACCAACACGCTGCTGCTCATCGACGGCGTGCCTCAGACCAACGCCGGCAACGAAGCGCGCGTCGTCGCGCTCCCGATCAACGACGCGAGCAGCATCGAGATCGTGCGCGGACCCAACTCGGCGCTCTACGGCCGCACCGCCATCGGCGGGGCGATCAACGTGCTGACGGCGGAGCCGACGGCGACCCCGGAGCTGAAGGTCGATCTCACCGGCGGCCAGTTCGGCACGGCGAAGGGCGTCGTGAGCACCGGCGGTCCGATCGGCGGCTGGGGCGGCTATTACGTGTCCGCCGGCAAGGAGCGGAGCGGCGGCTACTGGAAGAACCTGGTCGACACCGACTTCGACATGGGGAATACCGCCGTCTTCGGCAAGTTCAAATTCGCGCCGGACTCGCGGGGTGTCGGCACCGTGACCCTCAACTGGGTGGACTCGGACAACAGCACGCCGACCAACGAGCCGGTCATCGACGGCCGTCTGCTCCACGAGCTCGATCCGGCATTCGAGCGGCTCACCAGCTTCAACCTGCCCGGTCCCAATTACCACCAGGGCGAAACCCGGTTCACGTTCAACTACAACCGGCAGCTCGCCTCCTGGGCGCGCGTCGTCGAGACGTTCGGGTATCGCGCCGTGCAGCTGAAGTTCATCGAGGACGGCGACTTCATCGGCGAGCCGTACAGCCTGGCACGGCAGACGGCGACGATGTATCCGTTCAGCCAGCAGGTGGACGAGGACATCTACTATCAGGAGGCGCGGCTGCAGTTGACGCCGAGAACCGGCGGCCTGCAGCACGACGTCACGGTTGGCGGATCGTACGAGCGCAACAACGGGACGCTGGCGGCCGACTTCATCTACACGGATGAAGACCTGTTTGGATTCCCCGACATCAGCTACGTCAGGCCGGTCATCCCGCCGCGCAGCGCGTGGCAGCACGATCCGGCGTCGCGCGTCTACAACCTGGGCATCACCGGCGTGTTCGGCCAGTACATTCTCGATGTACGACGCGTGGTCATCACCGCCGCGGGCCGCTACGACCGTCTGGCGCTCGACGCCACGCGCGGCACCGCGGCGAAGGCGGAAGACACCTTCGAAGCGTTCAGCCCCAAGGCGGGCGTGACGTTCCGGGTCGTCGATACCGCGGCCACGTCGGTGAATCTGTTCGGCGCCTACTCGCAGGCCTTTCAGCCGCCGCGCCGGCCGAGCGCGCTCGTGCCGGCCGACGTGCCGCTCAACCTGCAGCCCGAGAACTATGAGAACGTCGAAGGTGGACTCAAGGGGAGCCTGGCGAACGGGCGGCTCTCGCTCGAGGCGTCGGTCTTCCACATGACGAACGACGGTGTCGTGCTGAACCGCCGGCAGGGGGCGTTCTTCAGACCGACGAACGCCGGCGAGCGTCGCTTCAAGGGGTTCGAGACGGGCCTCGGCTGGTCCCCCGACGCGCGCGTCTCCACCTACCTCAATGCGTCGTTCTACCGCAACCGCTTCGGTCCGTTCGTGATCCAGACCGCGCGCGGTGAAACCGCGCTCACGGGCAACCGCCTCGTGCTCGCGCCCGATCACATCGTCAACTGGGGGCTCAACGTGCAGCCGATTCCTGTCATCGACCTGACGCTCGACGTCAAGCGCGTCGGCGACACGTTCGGCGACGACACCAACACGTTCCGGCTCGATCCGTACACGCTGGTGGATGCCGCCGCCACGTGGCGGCGCGGCGACGTGCGCGTGACGCTGTCGGCACGGAACCTGTTCAACGCGGAGTATTACTTCGACGGCAACAGCGAGTCGGCCGACCCCGGGCCGACGCGGCAGGTGCTGCTGAGCACGACGATCCGCCTGCGTTGACACGGCCGCCGATTGGCGGCACCGTGGACGCACGGAATTCGTCCCAGGTGGTACCTGTGAAGAGATCAAGCTCTGAACCCAGATCCCAAGAGAATCTGTGGTGCGCCTGGAGTCGAGTAAACGGATCGATCTTGGCGCCCAGTTGCTGATAGATGAGTTCCCGCGCTCTGCGTCTCCACAGCCGCCCGAGATCTTGATTGCGGATGAACGGAGGGTTTCCGATCGCACCTGAAAAAAAGGCCGAGGTTTCTAGCGCGCACACGTGCTTGAAGATCGCATTGGGAGGAAGCTCAGCGCTCTCGATCTTCGCTTCGTCCAACTCGTAACCGACGTAC